>JAJVHW010000116.1 GCA_022072415.1 Planctomycetota bacterium | reverse complement strand
CGCGACCACTGAACCCCTCCGGCCCGCGCGCTGTTCGACGAACGCCGCGCATCACCCCGCGGCGAAGGGACCGCCTTGACGCCGAACGCCATGTACGAGACCCACGATCCGGACGCGCGCGCGCCGCGCGACGCTCCGACCGCAGCGCCGGCACCCGCCGCGCCGGCCGCCGCCACCGACTCCGAGCGCGCGTGGGCCTGCGTGCTCCACCTCTCCTCGCTCCTCTTCCTGGCGCTCCCGGTGCTCGGCCTCGCCGGTCCGCTCTTCGTGTGGATGTTCAAGTACGACGAGTCCCGCCTGGTCGATCACCACGGCCGCGTCTGCTTCGACTTCGGCCTGACGCTCCTCATCTGCTGGGCCGCCATCGTCGCCCTCGGCTTCGTCACCTGCGGCCTCGGCCTCGTCCTCCTCGCACCCCTCGCCGTCTACGCCGTCGTCGCGACGATCGTCGCCGCCGTCCACGCGAAGCGCGGCGAGCGCTGGCGTCATCCGCTCACGGTCAGGGTGTTCGCGTAGCCGACCGGAATCGGCGACCGACGCTGCCGATCTCTAGTCCCCGACCACGAGGACGTCCGATTCGTCCGAGATCTCGAAGCCGCCCTGCGCCAGCAGTTCCCGCTCGCCGCGCTCGTTCCGGCGGCGCACGCCCGCCCACACCTTGGTGAATGGCACGATGATCCGCGCCTCGAGGTTCGCGTCAAGGCGGTAGTGGTACTCGTAGGCGATCAGCGCTGGGTGCATCTTGTACTGAACTTCGACGAACTCGCCGGGGCGCGCAACCGGGCACCGGACGGTCACTGCGCGGCCCTTGATGACGACGAGATCGTACATGCGCCCCTCGAGCCAGCCCACCCAGGCGCACCAGTGCTGCACCGGCGGGCGGCCGGGCGCCAGCACGAGCACGCACCCGTCTCCCTTCCAATTCACGGTCCGTACGCGCGTCCGTCCGTCGGCGTCGGTCGGCGGAGTATCGAGGAACGGGAACGGGCCCGCGTCGAACGCATGGATCAGTTCCCGCACTCTCGCTCCCGGGACCGGACTCCCTTCCTCATCGACGACGCGCACCGGAAGGTCGCGGTCCGGACGCTCGCCTTCCAGGTCGAACGTCAGCACATCGCTCGGGTCACTGTGGGCGGCCCGGTCGGTGATCCTGAAGCCGGCCCACCGCCAGTCGTCGCCTCCCGCTCTCACGAAGACGTTGGCCTGGACGCCGACCAGGGCGGAAATCGCAGACGACCCGCGGGCATCGGTCACGTTCCGCACCTCGCTCCGTCCCGCGTTCACCGCGTCGATCCCGAGGTGGCGGTCCCAGATCCAGCAGACCTCCACTCCGCTCGCGGGAACGCCCCCCCGCGTGACCCTCAGTTCCGTCGGCCCGAACTCGTCGTCGGGTTCGCCGAGCGGTGCCGGTGCTGGGCTGACCGTCCTCGCCGCCGGACGGACCTCGGCGTCATCTGCGCCGCCGGAATCGCCGCACGAGCTGAGAGTCAGAACGACGGCGGCGAGTGCTCGTGTCGCGCTCATCCATCCTCTCGCAACGCGGGGCGTGGCTGTGGTTGAACCTGTCGGAGCCCGCGCGAGTTGGCGGGATCGAGGCCAACGGAGACGGCCGAATCCTGATCGAGATTCGCGTGCGGCTCCAAGTGCCGACCCTGGAGGTGCGTCCGCTCACCCAACGGGATCATTCGAGGTCGTACAGCGATCTGGCTCGCCATGTAGCGGAAGAGGCTCGGCGCTGGATCGAGACGGATGAAGAAACCCGGGAGCGCAGCGTCATGTCCAACGACAACGTCCCACCGGAACGCCGCGCCGAAGACGGCCGAGGCTCCGGGCATCGACGTTCGCACCCCGATCGCGGCAGGACCGGCCCCGAACGGTTCGTCTGGCCAGGAAGAGAGGATCCCGACACCGCACGCGAGTCGGACGCTCCGCACGCCCGCGGCGCGGAGGCTCGCGTAAAGGCTCTCTGCCTGCGCCTCGATCGAGTCGGGCACGATGTCGAACGGGACAAGTGCGAACTCAAGCCCGGTGTACGGATCCTCCAACGGATCGGCGCCGCTCGATTCCACGAGAACGAGCCCACGCAGCGATCGTTCGGAACGGGGATACGGTGCGCCGACCTGCTTCTTCTCGTCCTTCGCAGAGGTCTTGCGTCGCGGGCGGCGCTTCCAAGGACGCGGGAAGAACCAGTTTCTTTTCGGGTCCACGTAGTGCCACTTGCCCTCGCCGATGCCAGGTTCCCCGCCGGATGGGGGATTCAACGGCTCCGGCTTGTCCAGCTCGGTCTTCCAACCCCCAGGGCGACCAGGCTTAGGAGTGCCCCCGGGGAACGGACCCGGACCGGTGCCCTTCGTCTTGTCGTACACGATCTCGATCTTGAGTTTCCCACCCGCGTTCTCGGCAGCGTCGAGCGACTCCAACTTGTCATCGTCCACTCGGACCCTTCCCCGAGTCCCGCCAGGCACGCCATTGTCTACCTGTACGAAGATGTTCGATCCGTGCTTCCCGAGCTTGCCCTCCTTGACCGCCTGGTTGACGGCCGCGTCGGCCGACCCTGCGATCTCCGCCGTGTCGTCGCCATCTCCAGCGGTTCCGTCGCTCTGCCCGTGCACTGGGACTGGAATGAACACGGGCTCCTTCATGTCGGAGAACTTGAAGGAGATCAGGAGCGTGAAGTCTCCGACGCCGTCCAGCCCGGGGCTCTCGGTCGACGAGCACGCCACTGTGAATCCGATTGTGCCGATCGGCATGGAAACCTCCGATGCTGCGCTCCGACGGAAGCATGCATAGTGAATTCGTGCGCTTGGGATTGCGGCCAGCCTACGTGTGATCGAAGTTCACGTGGATGTCGAAGATCGCCGCGCCCATCCCGGCGGAGGAGGCGGTGAAGGTGATCTTCAGCCGGGCGTAGACGCCGGTGACGAGCGCGGGAGTCTGGGGCGTGGCCCCCTCGGTCGTCAGCGCGCCGCTGACCGGGCCCTGCGGCACCCAGGTCTGCCCGTCGTTGCTCATCTCCATGGTCCACGCGAGGCCGGCGGCGTCGGCGTTGAAGATCGCGTGGATGTTCGTGACCGGCGTGGCGCGGTCGTTCCCTCCGAGGGGCACGGGGTCGGTGTAGATCGTCGCGGAGAGCGACGTGGCAGCGACGATCACCTGGTTGTTGGCGAAGACGACGAGCATGGCGCGGAGGCTCCTTCCCTGGGAGTTGGCGTGAGCGGGCTGCCGGTCTCGTCGCCCATCCACGCGGAAGGCCGACGAGCGCGGCGGGCTCCCGCCTCTGCTGGATTCGTCGCGGCGCAGGGCCCCCCCTCCATCACCTTGCGGCCGGCCCGCGCCCGTTTCGTGGCGGAGCCGCGCGACTCCAGCGCTCGCGCGAGATCTTCACGGCGACGTAGCGCTGCGAGTAGCCGGTGGAGTCCGCGATCCGGGCGTGGGTCGCGCCCGAAGCGTGCAGTTCGAACAGCCGCGCGCTGCGCTCGTCTCCTCGCGCGCGGGCATCGGCTGCGGCCTCGAGGGACCACGCACGACTGGGGGACTCGAGCGTCTGCGCCTCGCTTCGGCCGGCACGCACGACCCGCGCGAAGAGGCGCTCGATCCGGCGTTGGACGGTCTTCCGATCGCAGCGCAGTTTCGCCGCCGCTTCGAAGTACGTCATGTAGCGGACGTGTACGAGATCGAACGCCTGGAGCTGCGACGGCGTCGCGCCCGCGGCCTGCGCTTTGCATCGCAGGGCGTCCACGTCGATGCCCCGTGCGTCGTCGTCGCCGGGCCCTTCATCGCGGGCATGCACCGTTGCGAGCTGGTCGCTCCCGCCCGCGATTGCCGGATCGCGGCTGCGGCTGCGGCGTTCATCGGCGATCACGATGCGGACGACCCCCACGGTCCACGCGTCGAGCTCGGTGGCGTCGGAGACGCGCTCGATGCTTCTCATCCAGCGGCTCGCCAGCCGGAGCCAGGCGGCGCTCACGACGTCGTCCGCATCGAGCCCGGCGCGGCGGGCGGCTCGCGACGCGCGAAGTGCGGCTCGGCGGATCGAACCCGCGAGTGCGTTCCGCGCCGCGGCCTCTCCGAGCGTTCGCCATGTGCCGACGAGCATGACCTGCCCCGTTGCCGGGTGACGTCGCCCGGCAGCGGGAGCGTACGCTGCGCGAGCGAGGCGCGTCAAGGCGGAGGATCGTCGCAGGACCGTGCGGCCGGTGAAACGGATCGCGGTTCACCGAGCCCGGGCGACGTCGACGGTGCAGGTCACGAAGCTGCCGGCGACGGCGAGGACTCGCATCCGGACCGGCTCGGCGCGTGATGCGCCATCCTCGCGCACGCTGACGGTGACCGCGTACTCACCCTCCCACGCGCGGGTGAACAGGGCAAGCCCGAGCTTGTCCGAGACCGCGGACGCCGATGCGGACGGGTCGTCGGATCGCACCGGCGTCCCGCGGCCGAACCAGACGACGTCGCGCAGTCGGCCAAGGTCGGATCCCCCGTTCGCAGCCGTCGACTCGAGCGTCACCAGGGCGTCCGGCAGCGGAGCCTCTCCGCGACGGACGATGACCGCCACGCCGGCCGGCCGGGCCGGCGCAGCATCCACCACGTGCTCGCGGCCGGGCTCGAGCCGGCCGTCACGCAGCAGCATCGGCATCCTGCCGGCGACGCACACCAGGGCCCCGCGCAGATCGACGGCGTTCAGTTGCGCGTCGAAGCTCGGGGACGCCCGCTGCGTCGCGCACACCGCAGCTGCACGGCGCCAAGTCGTCCCGTCTTCCGACCGGGTGAACAGCGCCATCGGCGTGTCGGCGGCGATCGACGCGTCCGCGATCCGCACGACTGCCGGTCGCAGCAGCCGGACCTCGCCCAGGTCGCACGACTCCCCGGCGAACGACGGCACGCGGAAGGCCGCGCACTGCTGGAAGCGCGATCCGTCGGCGGACTGAACGAACAGCCATCCCCCGTCGGCGGACGCGCCCCGGATGACGACATCGACTCCTGCTTCGCCTGCCTTGCCGGCCGATCCGAAGGTCCCCGCTGTTGCGCTCAGCCGGACAGGCGCCGTGGAGCGGTCGTCTCCGTGGAACCAGGCCAGGACCTCGCCGACGGCACCGCCGTCGGGATCACGAACCCGCGCTCGGACGGTTCCCGAGCGGGAGAGGCGAAGGTCCGTACCCGGGCCCGGCCGCACAGTGAACTGCCGCCAGTCCCCGACCCCGCCCGGTGCGCGCAATCGGAGCCACACCAACTCAGCCTCATCGGGTTGCCCCGACAGCCCGGCGAGACTCAGGAAGTGCGGGAGTTCGGCCGAGAACTCGCCGTTCCTGCCGCTGCGCGTCAGGACCACGTCGGGGGTCACGCGCACGGGCTGCGCTGCGGACGGCACGTCGTCCCCGATGCCGTCGATCGCGATGAGGGCTCCCGACAGGGGACGCCCCGCGGCGTCCCGGACGACGCCGCGCAGTTCGAGCAGGGTCGGCTCTCCGAGCTCGAGGACGAGGGGCGCCGCCTGCGGGTGGCGAATCGCGTACGCGCGTGAGGCAGCCGCGCCGCCGGTCGTCGCGGTGACGTTGAACTCGCCGTCGCGGAGGCCTCGGAACTCCGCGACGCCGGACTCGTCTGTCGTCGCGGTCCGCCCAAGGGGGCCGCGATCATCGAAGCTGGACACGCGGACGCGGACTCCGACCGCCGGCCGCGCGGTCACTTTCTCACGAACCACGACCCGAAGCGGGTCCGGCTCGCCGATGGTGAACTCCACTGACGACAGGCTCGGGCCCGGCACGCCGTGCGTCCGAACCAAGGTGCGCCAAGCGCCGTGATGCAGCACCCTCGCGTTTCCGGCCGTACCATCCGGGTGAAGCGGCCAGTGGACTCTGCCGTGTGCGTCGGTCTGCCGCACGAGGTCGCTGCGGGCGATCCAGCACTCCGCTGCGGGCCGCCCGTCGATCACGACGCGCGCGATCGGCACGTTCTCCTCGGCGGGTGCCTCATGCCGGGGAACCGGAAGCGCCACGACCAACGCAAGCACCGCCGCCACGACGGGTCGCCCGAGGCCGCAGCATCGGTGCGCCACTCCCGGCAGACGAGACGGTCGGGTCACCTGCGTCACGGACGCGGCGGGGACCTGTACGTCGCAGTGGATCCGCCTGCGATCCCGCTCGGCACGGTGAACGAGACGACGCCGCCCGCGGGCACCTCCTCGGGATAGAAGCACCAATCCCAGCAGAACTCCGCCACCACCCAGCCTCCGGAACCGGAGATCGACGTCACGTCGACATGATAGGTCGCCGGGCTCTCCGTGCCATCCGGTTCGCCGGGAGACTGCGAGGACGCAGAGTTCGGGTCCGCGGTCGGTGTCGCGTATCGGATCGCCGCCTTCGCAGCCGACTCGCTCGGGGCCACGACGCGGACGCAGACCATGATGCACCATCTCCCGAATCCGTCTTTCCGCCAGCGCTTCACGTCGACGACCTGGCCGCCCTCCGGAGTCTGGCGCGGCTTGATGCGCCAGATCTCGAACTTCGATTGCCCGAGAAACTCCTCTTTCGCAGGCGCGAGCAGGATCAAGGGCGGGTCACCCAGGGAACTCCCGCGCGGCCCGGCAGCGAGCCGCGCCTCAACTCGTGACGCATGGGTCGCTCGACTGCTTCCGCAGTGGCATCCCGGGTCGCGGGGCTCGTGCGGGTCGGCGGCCAGAAGCGGCCCGGTCGCGTGGGGTGAGTGCACAACGCGGACGGCCATCGGTCGCCTCCTGACTCGGTCGGGCGTTGATCCCGCAAGCGCGCGCCCTCATGTGCTTGTCGGGAGGCAGGGCCCCCCTCCATCAGGTGCGGTCCGGCCGCGACCGCTCACCTTGGCAGGACGCCGCGGAAACGCGAATCCGGTCGACCCTGCCGTCCTGCGAATCAGGCGGATGCCGCCGTCTTGCGGCGGACCGTGCCGGAGCCTCGGTCAGTCGGCCTTGCGTTCGAGGTCGGAGAGGAGCTTCTCCGCCTTCTCGCCGGCCTTGGTGCCCTTCCACGACCCGACGAAGCCCTTGACGAACGGGAGGGCCTTCTTCGGCTTCATGTCGGCGATCTTCGCCTCGAGCTTCGCGAGCGCCTCGGCGGCGTCCACCTCCTTCTTCTTCGCCGGGTCGGCGAGGAGGTCCTTCAGCGCCTTGGCGGCTTCGTCGGCGTAGGGCGTGCCCTTCCACTGCTCGGCGGTCTGCCTGAGCGAGACGGCGGCGGAGCCGGGGTCGGTCGAGGACTCCTCGGCGGCGGACGCGAGGCGGCGCTTCGCCATCTCGTCGATCCACTTCACGGCCTCGCCGGCGGACGCCTTCTCCTCGTCGGTGCCCGTCTCGGCGAGCTTCGCGAGCTGGGCCCGCGCGTCGCCGTACTTGCGCGCGTCGAAGAGCTTCTGCGTCGCGGCGGCCTTGCCGACGAGCGTCGGCGGCTGGAGCGCGCGCTTCAGCAGCTCCTCGATCGCGCCTTCGTTGGGCATGCCGACCATGCTGACCTTCCCGTCGGGGTCGATCAGGTAGGTCGTGGGGAAGCCCTTGATCTCGTAGGCGTTCGCGCTGTCCGTGCCCTCGATCACGATCGGGTGCTTCGCCTTCGTCTGCTCGACGAACTTGTCCACCAGACCGCGCGGCTCGTTGGTGAGCGCGATCACGACGAGTCCCTTGTCCTTGTACTTCGCGTAGAGTTCGTCCAGGTGCCCGACCTGGGTCTTGCAGGGGCCTCACCAGGTGCGGAAGATCTCGAGCAGCACCACGCGGCCGGCCAGCGTCTGCACGTCCACCGACGTGGTGTTGATGACTTCCTTCGTCTCCCACGGCGGGAGCTTCTGGCCCGACGAGAGCTCGGCGGGCGCGGGGAGCGTGCCGCTCGCGGCGAGGCCCGCGAACGCGAGCGCGGCGGCGGCGAGGATGGGTCGGATCATGGGTGCCTCCGGATTCGGAACGCCGGGAGTGTACCTCTCATCGGGCAGGAACGGGATTCGGCTTTCGGATGCCGAGCGCGGAGAGCGCGGACCACGCCGCCTCCTTCACGGTGAGCGCCTCGTCCTCGGCGAGCGTCTTCTCGAGGCGGGCGATCGCCTCCTGGCCCCCGTAGCGGCCGAGCCCGGTGCACGCGGCGGCGCGGCAGCGGGTGTTCTTCTCCTTCGCGGCGGCGTCGATGAGCGTCACGAGCGCGGACGGCGTCTTCACCCGGCCGGCGGCCTCGAGCGCGTTCGCGCGGACGGTGTCGCCCTTGGCGGTCGTCCACTTGAGGACCGCGGACTGCGCCGCGGGATCCGCCGCGCCGCCCAGCGAGCCGAGCGACTGGAGGCAGGCGCCCTGGACCTCGATCTTCGTGCTCCTCGCCTCGAGCACCTCGAGGAGCGCCGGGATCGGATACGGGCACTTCATGTTGCCGAGGGACTCGGCGGCGGAGCGGGCGACCATGAAGTCTCCCGAGCGCAGACCCTCGCCGGACACGAGGAAGTCGAACGTGGTCCGGTCCTTCCAGTTCTCGAGCGCGCGGAAGCAGTGGGTGACGAACTCCTGGTTCTTGTTGCCGGCGGCGAAGGCGATCAGGGCGTCGCGCTCGGCGCGCTTCGCGGTCTTCCCCATCACCTCGATCTGCAGGCGGACGGTCTCGCGGTTCTTCTGGCCTCGGAGCCACGCGAGCATCTCCTTCACGTTCGCGTCGTGCGACTTCTGCGCCGCCGCGTCGAGCGCCGGATCGGCCGGCGGGGCGGCAGGCTGGTCCTCGGCGATCGCGGCTGCGCAGAGGACGAGGACGGCGGCGGCGATTCCCGGGACGCGGGCGTTCATGGGTTCCCTCCGGTGCGGAAGCGACGATAACCTCCCCGGCTCGGGTCCCGGGAACTCGTCCCTCGAACGCGCGGAGAATCGTCCCATGCCGGTGATTCACGATGCAAGGCACGCCCCCGTCCACGCCCCCGTCCCCGGCGTGCGCCGGCTCGACGCGGACACGCTCTGGAAGATCCCGCGCGTCGGCGCGCCGGTCCCGTCGCCGGACGGGTCGTGCGCCCTGGTCACCGTCACCACCTGGGACATCGAGGCCGACAAGGGCCGGTCGCGGATCTGGGCCGTCCCGGCCGACGGTTCGCCCCCCCGTCCGGTGACGTCGCCCGACCACGACGCGAGCGCGCCCGCGTGGTCGCCCGACGGGAACTGGATCGCGTTCCTCCGGAAGGGCGCGGAGAAGGACGCGAAGCCGCAGGTGCATCTCATGCCCTCGGACGGCGGCGAGGCCGAGAAGCTGACCGACTACCCCGTCGCGTGCTTCGACCCGTGCTTCGCGCCGGACGGGCGCTCGCTCGTCTTCGGCGTGAAGCTGCTCCGCGGCTTCGGCACGGTCGAATCCACGCGCGCCGAGAAGGAGCGCCGCGAGAGGGAGCCGTGCAAGGCGATCGTGACCGAGGAGCGGGTCTTCCGCTTCTGGGACCAGTGGCTCGAAGGCGGCGACGCGCCGCACCTCTTCGCGATCGACCTCGCCACGCGGAAGGCGCGCGACCTGATGCCGTCGTCCACGCTCTGGTTCCCGTGGATGGAGCCTTCCGGCTCGTGGGACATCTCGCCCGACGGGCGGACCGTCGCCTTCCAGGCGCAGTTCATCGACCGCGAGCGCGACCTGCTCCGCACCGGCGTGTTCACCGTGCCGTTCGACGGGAGCGCGGCGCCGCTCTGCATCACGCCCGACCACCCCGCGGGCGCGTTCCATCCGCGGTTCACTCCGGACGGGAGCCGCATCGTCTACGGCGTGCAGGAGGACCCGTTCTTCTACGCGGACCGCGTGCGGCTCGAGTCCTTCGACCCGGCGACCGGCGCGCGCACGCGCATCCTCGACTGGGACCTCTCGGTCGGCGGATGGGAGTTCGCGGCGGACGGGACGCTCTGGTCGTCGGTGGAGAAGGACGCCCGCGTCTCGCTGTTCCGGTGGAACGGGACGGGGCTTCCCGTCGAGGCCGTTCGCGGCGGATCGGCCGGCGCGGGGCGCCCCGCGGGCGACGGGTCGCTCTGGTTCAACATGAACACGATCTCCGAGCCGACGGAGCTCTGGCGGATCGCTCCGGGCGAGACGTCGCCGCGGAAGATGACTTCGTTCACCGCGGCCGCGATGGAGGGCGTCGCGCTCGGCGAGGTGCGCGAACTCCGCTGCACCGGCGCGGACGGCGTCCAGGTCCAGACGTTCGTGGTCTTCCCGCCGGGGGTCGCGCCGGACGATGCGTCGAGGCTCCCGCTCGTGCACGTGGTCCACGGCGGGCCGCACGGCATCTCCGGCGACCAGTTCCATCCGCGCTGGAACGCGCACGTCTTCGCGCATCCCGGGCACGTCGTCGCGATGGTGAACTTCCAGGGCTCGACGTCGTGGGGACAGGAGTTCGGGCAGTGCATCCAGGGCGAGTGGGGCCGCCGCCCGTTCATCGACGTGATGAACGCGACGGACGCCGTCGCCGCGCTCGGGTGGTGCGACCCGCAGCGCATGGCGGCGACCGGCGCGTCGTACGGCGGCTACCTCGTCTCGTGGATCGCGGGTCACACGGACCGCTTCCGGTGCATCGTGAACCACGCCGGAGTGTTCGACTCGTGGTCGCAGTACGCGAGCGACGTGACGCAGGGCCGCGCCCGCGCGTTCGGCGGCGAACCGTGGGACCGGATCGAGACGCTCGACCTCTGGAGCCCTGCGCGGTACGCGAAGGACATGAAGACGCCGATGCTCGTCACGCACGGCGAGAAGGACTACCGCGTTCCGATCGGGCAGGGGCTCGAGTGCTATTCGATCCTGAAGGCGAAGGGCGTCCCGGCGCGCCTCGTCTACTTCCCCGACGAGAACCACTGGATCCTGAAGCCGCGGAACTCGCTGCTCTGGCACCGCGAGGTCTTCGCGTGGCTCGCACGCTGGCTCGGGTGACGGATGCCGCGGCGCGACCGCAGAAGGCACACCGACGCCGTCCACGTGGACGGTCAGAACGCGATCCACTCGATCGCGCTCGACGAGGCGATGCCGCGTGCCGGCATCGACGCGCTCCGGCGGCGGCTGGTCGAGATCGTCGCGGCTGCGTGCCACGGGGGACACGGAAGAGTCACCGTCCATTTCGACGGCCACCCGCCCTCCGGAGCGTTCGGGAAGACGCGCGTCGATGACGTCTTCGTCATGTTCTCCGGCGACCGCGAGGCCGACGAGGACATGGCCGACGCGGTGCGTCACGCGGCGCGGCCCCAGACCATCCTCGTGGTGACGGACGACCTCGAACTCGCGCGGCGCGTGACCGCCATGGGAGCGAGGAGCGCGCGGGTCTCCGCGTTCCTCGCGCCTCGCGGCCCGCGGCACGCGGAGGTGCCTTCCGAGCCTGAGGCAGGCTCGCTCGCCGGCGGGTTCACGCCGGCCGACTTCGGGCTCCCCGACCGCATCGATCTGGACGCGCCGCCCCCCGCGGCGTCTCCGGTCGATTCCGGCATTCGCAGCATGCCGCGAAAGAATCCGTCGAACTGAGTTGCGCGACGTGCGAAGGGGGACTACGCTCCCCTCCGGAGTCGGGGTTGAGACTGACCCTCTCGTAAAGCGATCTGCCGACTACTCCACACCACATTCCCCCTTTCCCTACCGGCGGTTGCTCCCCCTTCTCCATCTCGCGGGCCAGGCCCCGAGACTTGACGCACGAGGCGTGACGCACGAGACGACCTCAGAGACGCCTCCCGAAACGACAACGCCCCGCTCGACCGAGCGGGGCGCGTCGTTTCCGGGACGGTCCGCGGTGCCGCGCGCTACTTCCCGGGCGGCGGGCCGTCGAACAGGTAGCCGACGCCGCGGATCGTGCGGATGAACTCGGGCTGGTCCGGATCGCGCTCCACCTTCTCGCGGAGCTTCTGCACGAAGTTGTCGATCGTGCGCGGCGTGCCGTCGTAGTCGTAGCCCCAGACGTGGTTCAGGATCTGGTCGCGGGAGAGCACGCGGCCGCGGTTCTTGATGAAGAGGCGGAGGAGTTCGAACTCCTTCTTGCTCGTCTCGATCACGCTTCCCGACACGCGGACCAGCCGCGCGGTGAAGTCCACCTCGACGCGGCCGAAGGAGTAGTCCTCGCCGTCGCCCTCGAGCGCGCGCTTCTTCCGGAGCAGCGCGCGGACGCGCGCCATGACCTCCTTCACGCTGAAGGGCTTCGTCACGTAGTCGTCTGCGCCGACGTCGAGCCCGAGCACCTTGTCCTGCTCGAACCCCTTCGCCGTGAGCATCAGGATCGCGACGGCGGAGTCGTGCTTCCGCACCGAGCGGCAGATCTCGTATCCGTTCATGCCGGGGAGCATGAGGTCGAGGAGGATCAGGTCCGGCCGCTCCGAGAACGCGAGTTCGAGCCCCTGCTCGCCGTCCTTCGCCTCCACGACCTCGTAGCCCTCGAAGCCGAGGTTCTTCACGAGACCGAGCCGGATGGCGGGATCGTCCTCGACGACCAGGATCTTGCCGCTCATGAGGTCGCCTCCGCGCGGTCGCCGCCGCGGGCCGGTGCATCGCGCGATGTCGTGTCGCGTGATGTCGTGTCTCGCGCCGTTGCGTCACGGCCCGGCGCGCTGCGCGCCGACGCCGGCAGCCACACGCGGAACGACGCGCCGCCGAGCCCGGCGCTCCGCTCCGCGCGCACGGTGCCCCCGTGCGCGAGCACGATCCGGCGGCAGAGCGCGAGCCCGATGCCCGCGCCCTGCGTCCGCCGCGAGAGCGTGTCGTCGCCCCGGTAGAACTCCTCGAACACGAGTTCACGCTCCCGCTCGGGCACGCCCGGCCCGTCGTCGTCCACGGAGACCGCCGCCCCGCCCTCGGAGGCCGCCACGGTCACGCGGATCTTCGCGCCATCGTGCCCCGCGTGCTTCACCGCATTGTCAAGGAGGTTGAGAATCACCTGGACGACCGCGTCGCGGTCGAGCCGGACCTCCGGGACGCCGCCCTGCACCCGCACCTCGAGCGTCGCGCCGGCCGACTCCGCCCTCTTCCGGAAGAGCGCCGCCGCGCGGCGGGCCGCGTCGGCGAGGTCCCCGGGCGCGAGGTCGATCGGCGCGCGCCCCTTCGCGAACGACGCGAACGTGAGCACGCGGTCCACGAGCGAGGACAGGCGGTCGGTCTCGTGGGCGATCACGTCGATGCACTCCTTCCGCTCCGCCTCGTCACGGACGCGCCCCTCCTGGAGGGTCTCGACGAACATCCGCATGCTCGTGAGCGGCGTGCGCAGTTCGTGGGAGAGGTTGCTCACGAAGTCGCTCTTCATCCGCGCGAGGCGCACCTCGCGCAGCACGGCGCGGACCGCGAGCACGCTCGCCGCCGCAACCGCGAGCGCGGCGCCGGCGAGCACGAACAGCCAGTAACGGCGGGAACTCCGCGTCCCCGCCGCGAGCGCCTCCGGGTCCGCGACGACGACGGTCGCGCGGAGGCCCGGGAAGGACCGTCCGAGCTCCATCGTCGCGAGCGGCCGTCCGGCGATGTCGCCGAGCGCGGCGTCTCCGGCCACCACCGCGCCGGACTCGTCGCGCACCGTCATCACGGTGCCCGGCGGCGACTCGGCCCGCGCGGCGGCGGGCCGCACCGCCGCGTCGAGGAGGCTCGTCCGGTCCGCGAGGAACGCGATCGCCGTCCACGGAGCGGCGGCCGGAGCCGGCACCACGACGAGCA
>JAJVHW010000167.1 GCA_022072415.1 Planctomycetota bacterium | reverse complement strand
AGGCACGCGCCGCCGCCACGGCCGCGCCGCCGGCGATCCGGCCGCGCGCCGAGCCCGTGGACCCGCTCGTGCGGCTCCCGGTCGCCGTCCGCAACCCCGACCGTTCGCCCGCGGCGGGTGCGGACGTGGTCCTGTTCCATCGTCCCGACGACGGGAAGGGCCGGCGGCTGGTTGCAACGACCGTGACGAGCGACGACGGCACGTGCACGTTCCTCGTCCGTCCCGGGAGGTTCGAGGCCCGCGCGCGGCGTCCCGGGCTCGTCGGCTGGACGGCCCCGCAGGACATCGTCCTTCCCGACGCGCAGGGGGGCGCGGCGGCTGGCATGGCGGTGGCGCTCGTCGCCGAGCAGCGCATCCGCGGGCGGGTGGAGCTCCGGGAGACGGGTGCGCCGGTCGAAGGTGCCGTGGTGACCATGTCCGAGGCGGGGCCGGACGTCCGCGACGTGACCGGCGCGGACGGGCGCTTCGAGATCACCGGGCTCCTCGCGGGACGGAGCGGACAGTTGCAGGTGGCGTCCCGGGGCCACCTGATGACCGGGTCGGACGGGGTCCGCCGTTCCGATGACGAGATCGAGTGGACCGTCGTGATGCGGCCGGCGGCGGTCGTCCGAGGCGTGCTCCGCAGGCCGGACGGCGCCTCGGGACCGTTCGGACGCACGTCGATCTCGGTGCCGCCTTCCGCCGCGGACATGGGGTGCGCCATGTCCCTCGACGTCGCGGACGACGGGTCGTTCGAGACGACGACGTCGATCTGCGGACCGGACGGACTCCCGTTCATCCGCTCGGCGGGGTGCGCGCCGACGCGGATCCCCGCGACGTTCACGAGCCCCGGCGTCCACGACCTCGGCGTGATCCACCTACGTCCGGCGGCGATTCTCCGGGGAACCGTCGTGGACGCGCGCGGCAGGCCGCTGTCCGACGTCATCGTCCGCGCCCTGAGTGCGTATGCCGGCGCCCTGGCGGAGCAGACGGCGACGGCGGCCGACGGGACGTTCTCGTTCGACGCGATCGGGAGCGAGGAGCACACCGTCTGGGCGATCGACGCCGGCCCGCACCCGCGCCAGGGCGATCCGCGCCCGGCCGTGAAGCGCGAGGGCGTGGTCGCCGGCACGCCGCTCGTGATCGAAGTGCCCGAGGGAAACGCGGTCCGGTTCCTGCTCGTGGACGCAGGGACCGCCGCGCCGGTCGCGCCGGACTCGACGCACATCCGCCTCCGCGAGGCGGGCACCGGGGAGTGGACCGTCTACGGCGGCTCCGGGTACCGCGCGAGCGATGTGCGGAAGCGCGTGCCGGCCGCGGGCCGGTGGGACGCGCAGATCGACGCGTCCGGCTACGAGACGGTCGTCCTCCCGGGAGTGGAGTTCCCCGAGAACGACTGCGCCGACGTCGGCGTGAAGCTCACGCGCCGGACGGACTGACGCCCGCGCCTTCCGCGGCCGCCATCGCGGCGGCGATCTCGCGGTTCGGGCTCTGCTCCTGCAGGTACGCGCGGCGTTCGGACTCGGGGAGGCGGGCGGCGATGTCGGAGATCATCCGCCATGCGCGCTCGAGCTGCGAGCGGGCGGTCTCGTCGTCGCCGAGCGTCTTCGCGGCGAGGGACGCGAACCACAGGCCCTCGACGCGGCTCGCCACGGAGAGCGGTCCGGCGCCGGTGAGGGCGTCGCGGGCCTCGGCGAGGTCGGCACGGGCGCGGTCGCGATGGCCCTCGCGGGCGTGGAGGAGGGCCGACGTCGCGCGGGACAGCGCGCCGAGGCCCGGCATCTCCACGGCCTGCGCGAGCTCCGCGGCCTCGTCGAGGTGCTGCTTCGCGAGCGCCACGTCGCCGCCGAGCGCGGCCACCTGGCCGAGCGCGAGGAGCGTCTCGCACGTGCCCGGCCGGAACGCGATCTTCCGGCGGATCGAGAGCGCGTCCTCGTACCACTTCCGCGCGACGTCCGGCGCCCCGGCGCGCGCCGACGCCTCGCCGAGCGCGTGGAGCACCGTCGACTCGAGACGGAGGTCGCGGACCTCGCGCGCCGCGCGGAGCGCGCCGAGCAGCACGCCGCGCGCGTCGTCGTGGAGTCCGAGCGCGCACGCGGTGAGCCCGAGCCCGAGCAGGGCCGCGGCCTCGCGGAGCCGCCGCGGCGACTTCGTCGTGAGGAGGAGGGTGCGCTCGGCGTCTGCGCGGACCTCGGCGGACCGGGCGAGGGCGCGGGAGAGCCCCGCGAACTGGTCGCGCAGTTCGTCGCGCTCCGGATGCCGCGACGCGGCGAGGTCCCCGGCCGGCGCGATGCCGAACTCCTTCGCGAGCGCGACCGCCTCGAGGAACGCCTTCTGCGCCGAGCGCCCCTTCCCGCGGAGGTGGTCCACGTGCGCCGCAGCGGAGAGGATCACGCAGCGCCGGAGCGTGCTCTGCGCGAGGACCACGAACCGGAGCGCGCGGCGGAGCGCCGAGGCCGCCTCGTCGAACCGCCCGCCCGCCCGGAGCGCCGACGCCATGTTCGCGAGGCCCGCGAGCACGCCGTCGCGGCTCTTCGCCTTCGCTGCGGCCTTCACGAACTCGCGGCACACCCGCGCCGCCGCGTCGAAGTCGCCGCGCGAGAGCTCCAGGATCAGCGCCCGTTCGAGGGCCCGCGCGAGGAGAAGGCCGTCGCCGGACCGTTCCGCCGCGATCCGCGCCGATTCGATCGCCTCCGCATGCTCCGCCGGCCGCCCTTCGTGCTCGTACGCCGCGGCGGCGAGCAGCAGGATCTCCGCGCGCACCGCCGGCGGCGCGACCTCGCCGTCGGCGCCGTCGAGGAAGCGCGGGCCGAGGAGGAGCACGTCCTCCGTGTCGAACCGCGCGGCCGCGAACCGGAGCGCGGGGAGGATCCACGCCGCCGCCTCTGCGTGACGCGCGCCGAGGACGAAGTGCCGCGCGAGTTCGAGCGCCCAGGCGCCCGCCGCGTCGGGCGTCGCCTCCGCTGCGCCGGGGACCGCGGGCGATGCGCTCAGGGCCGCCGCCGCAGGCGGCCTGCGCTTCGCGAGGGCCGCGCCGACCTGCGCGTGGTACTCCTCGCGGAGCGCCTCCATCACGCCCTCGTAGAGCGTCTCGCGGAGCTGCGGGTGGTCGAATCGGCACTTCCGGCCGACGGACCGGATGAGCCGCTGCTTCCGCTCGAGCACGGTGAGGCGCTTCAGCAGCGCGAGCTTCGGCGACCCCGTCACCTCGGCGAGGAGCTCCGGGTCGAACTCCTGCCCGAAGACGGACGCCACGTCGAGGAGCTCGCGGTCCTCGTCGGCGAGCTTCGCGAGCTGCTGCGCGAGGACGTCGCGCACGGTGTCCGGCACGTGGATCTCGACCTTCGTCGAAGCCATGGTCCAGCCGCCGCCCTCGCGGCGCGTGAGCACGCGGTCGTGCTGCAGCGTGCGGAGCACCTCGAGGATGAAGAACGGGTTCCCTTCGGTCTTCTCCATCAGCCGGAAGCCGAGCTCCTGCACGAGCCGCTCGCTGTGGAGCATGTTGCGGAGCAGCACCGCCACGTCCTTCGGCGCGAGCCGCGGCACGTGGAGCACCGCCGCGTTCCCCGAGCGCGCGCCGGACACGAGCGCGTGGAGCGCGGTCCCCTCCTCGGGCGGGCGGGTGATGCCGACGACGAGCATCCGCGTGCGCGGATCGTCGCGGACGAGGTAGGTGAGGAGGCTCGTCGTCGCGTCGCCGGCCTGCTGGAGATCGTCCACGACGAGCAGCACGGGCGCCTTCTCCGCGAGCTTCCGGAACGCGGCGGCGAAGAGCGGACGCGCGCGCTCCGCGTCGATCCCCGTCTCCGCGTCGCCCGCGAGCAGCGCGGCGAATGCAGCGGCCGGTGCGCCGGGCGGCAGCAGTTCCGCGAGCGCCTCCGCGGGCGGACGGCCTTCCACGGCCTGGAGGAGCGCCTCCGTCAGCGCGTGGAACGGGCGCCCCGTCCCGGCGGCGGGCGCGGTGCCGAAGAGGATTGTCACCGGCGTCGACCGCTCGGCGAGCGACGTCGCGAACTCGTCCACCAGCCGCGTCTTCCCGACGCCGGCCTCGCCCTCGATCCACACCGCGCGCCGCTGCCCGGACGCCGCGAGGTCGAACGCTTTCCGCAGCTCGGCCGTCTCCGCGTCGCGCCCCGTGAAGGGCGACTCGCGCGCGACCGGCATCTTCCGCACGACGCGCCCGGCCGACGCGGCCCAGAGCCGCCGCCCGCGGGACGTCCACCAGTCCGCCACGTCGCCGCGGTCGAGGATGTCCTGCACCTCGGCCGCCGACTGCACGCGGTCCGCCGGCTCCTTCTCCATGAGGGTCGCCGCGAGCTGGTCGAGGACGGGGTCGATGTCCGGCACGTACTGGCTCGCGCGGCGGGGGATCTCGTTGAGCGTGCGGCGGAGCACCACGCGGAGGTCGTCGTGGAAGAACGGGTTCTCGCCGGTCAGCACCTCGTGGAGCATCACGCCGAGCGCGTAGAGGTCGGTGCGTCCGTCCACCGCCTCCGGCGTGCGGAACTGCTCCGGCGACGCGTAGTGGACGGTGCCGAGGAACTGGCCCGTGAGCGAGAGGCGGATCGACTCCTCGCGCAACTTCGCGACGCCGAGGTCCATCAGCTTGATCTTGTGGTCCTTCGTGAGGATCACGTTCTCGGGCTTGAGGTCCCGGTGCGTGATCCCCGCCGCGTGGATCGCGCCGATGCCGGCCGCGACCTGGCGGAGGAGCTGCCGCGCGAGCTCCGGGGGCACGCGCCCGTGCTCGTCCATGAGCGAGCGGAGCGTCTGCCCCTCGACGAATTCCATCGCGATGAAGTTGGTCTGCGCGCCGAGCAGCGGCGCCGTGCCCGCGTCGAACGTGCGGACGACGTTCTCGTGCCGGATCGACGCGCCGACCTTCGCCTCGCGGCGGAACCGCCGTGCGAAGTCGGTCGTGGAGACGAGGTGCGGATGGAACGTCTTCACCGCGACGCGCGTGCCCGGCGGGAGGAGGAGCAGTTCCTCCGTGTTCATGTCGTGGCTCGCGGGCTCCGTGTCGGGCACGCCGGACGCGAGACCGATCTCGCCCGGCCCGACCTCCGCGAGATAGACGACGCCCATCCCGCCGCGGCCGAGCTCCTTCAGGAGCCGGTACGGACCGAACGGAGTTCCGTAGGGGACGAGGACGGGCTGGGACACGGGGGCGGAGGAGTGTAGCGGCGGAGACTCGGCGGAACCGTGACTTCCATCGCGGCGCGGGGAGCCTTCCGGCGGGCGCCCGGGGACTGCAACCCGTTGGAACCGCGAAGGTTCCGGCCGGAACCGGCCGGATCGCGCCGCATCCCGACCTGGACGGCTATGATGCCCCGGACCGTGAACGGCCCGTCCCGCGCCCTTCGAACCGCCGTCGTGACCGCCGCTGCGGCCGGGCTCGCCGGCGGCGCGTTCGCCGTCACGGAGAAGCCGGACCCGCTCGTCCCGGGCCGCCCGGTGCGCGGGATCGAGGCCCGGGCGGGCGTGGAGCTCGTGTTCCGGATCGACGTGCCCGAGGGCGTGCAGCGGATGAGGATCCGCACGCAGCGCGGACGCGGCGACTGCGATCTCTTCGTGCGCGGGGCGGCCCATCCGTCGCGCGACGAGTACGACGACGTGAGCGCCGGCCGGACCACGCGGGAGTCCCTGCTCGTGAAGGACCCGGAGGCCGGCGCGTGGTACGCGATGCTGTCCGGCTTCGAGGCGTTCAAGGACGTGACGCTCTCGGTGGAGTTCGACCGCGCGGCGGGCGTGCGCGACGCGCCGAGGATCCTCCCCGGACCGGGCGTGTACGTCGGCGACGCGCCGATCCGCCTCCGGCCGGGCCGCGGGCGCGGCGTCGTGCGGTTCACGACCGACGGTTCGGCGCCGGACGCCGACTCGCCGGCCGCGGACGGCGACGTCGTCCTCGCGGCCGACGCGCGGATCCGCGCCGTCACGCACTTCGGGCACGGGGCGCCGAGCCGCGAGACGGCGGGGGACGTGAGCGTGCTTCCGCCGGGGACGGTGACCGTCCTCCAGAGCGGGGTCGCCGCCGTGCGACGCTGCGGCTTCGAGGGCTCGCGCACGATGTACCGGATCGACGTGCCGGAGGGGCTCCCGATGCTCCGCGTCTCGACGTCGGGCGGCGAGGGCGACACGTCGGTGCGCGTGCGGCGCGGCGAGTACCCGACCGCCGAACTCGCCGACGGTGCCGACGACGGGAAGCGGAACCGCGCGTTCGTGTCGATCCCTGCCGCCGAGGCGGGCGCGTGGTTCATCGCGGTGGACGCGAAGAGCGACTACGCGGGGATGCAGGTCCGCGCGTCGGTGGCCGCGCCGCAGCCGGACCTCATCGTGGACCGTGAGTCGCTGCGCCCGTACTTCACGATCGCGGAGTTCAAGCCGAGCGACTGCGACGTCGTGGAGGGGCTCGTGCTCCCCGGGCGGCGGAGCCTCATGCGCTTCTCGACGACCACGGTCAACGTGGGCGGCGCGGACCTCCACATGGGCCTGCCGACCCCGGACAACCCGCTCTTCGTGTTCCACGAGTGCCACGGGCACTACCACTTCAACGGCTTCGCGAGCTACCGCCTCCTCGACCTCGAAGGCGGCGTCGCCGCGACGGGGATCAAGGTGAGCTTCTGCCTCGAGGACGTGATCCGCGACGACCCGGACGCGCCGGAGGACGCGCGGTACCACTGCCTCGACCAGGGCATCCAGGCCGGCTGGGCCGACGTCTACGACTCCGGCCTCCCCGGACAGTGGGTGGACGTGACCGGCGTGCCGCCGGGCGACTACCTGCTCGAGATCTCGGTGAACCCCGACCGCGTGCTCGAGGAGTCGGACTACACGAACAACGCGACGACGCTGCCCGTGAGGGTGCCGGCCGAGTAGTCGCAGCCGAGTCGTCGCGCCCGATTCGTCGCAGCCGAGTCCGCGGGGCGCGATGGATCCCGCCCGCGCGCCGCCTCCGGGCGGACGTCGCCCCGACGCGGCGCGTGCCTTCAGTTGTCCCGGACCTGCCGGATCGCGCGGTCGGTGAGCGATCCCTGGTCGAGGAAGTAGTGGTCCTCGGCGCCGGACGGGTCGAAGAGGAGCGACGCCGGGGCGCTGATGTTCGATCCCGGCAGGAACGGACCGTCGGGCGTGTACCCCGGGAGGCCCGGGGCGCCCCGGAACACCGACACGAACCCCGGATTGGGCGTCAGGATCACCAGGTAGATCGCATGGCACGCGGCGTCGGTGAAGAGGGCGCCCTCGGTGCCGCTCGCCATCACCGAGTTCAGCGACGTGAACCGCGCGCTCGACGCGCTGACGAAGGTCGTCGTGCACCCCGTCGAGTTGTCGTCCGGCCCGGCGGCGATCGTCATCACGCCCGCCGACACGCTGAAGAACCGCACGCGGTTCCGCTCCGCGAGGAAGTAGTCCCCGTTGAACAGCATCGAGATCGACGTCGGATTCCGCAGATCGGTCGAGAGGGGCGCGAGTCCCCCGAGGGAGTCGCCCTCGGTCCCCGTCCCCGCGAACGCGAAGATGTTCCCGCTCACCGGGTCCCACCGCCGCACGCGGTCGAACAGCGAGTCCACGATCAGCAGGTTCCCCGCGCCGTCCACGTGCAGGTCCTCGACCTTCCCGAGCCGCGCCGCGGTTCCCGCCGCGTTGTCGCCGCCGTCGCCCGACGTCCCGTCGCCGATGATCCGGCTCACCTGTCCGGACGACGCGTTGATCGTCCACACCTGGTTGCCGCTGGCCACGTAGACGCGCGACCCCGACCGCTGCGCGACCGCGGAGAGCCCGGTCGGGAACATGAACTGGAGCCGGTCCGTGCCGTCGGTCGTCAAGGTGCCCCCGCCGGCCCAGACGACCGGGGTCCACATCGGGTTCGTGCCCGACACCGCCTGGAGGACCGTGTTTCCCCCGTCCACGTAGAACATCCGGCTCGTCACGTCGCCCGCGAGCGTGCCGTCGCAGATGTCCACGATGCCGTTCGCCTCGAGCAGCGTCGCGATGGTGGGCAGCGCGCCCGTGTCGGCCGTCGCCGCGAACGACGAGAAGTGGGTCGCCGGGAACGACACGAACCCGCCGTTGAACGTGTAGGGCGGCGGCACCTCGGTGACGCGGCCCCGCGCGTCGCGGGTGTAGATGCGGACGAGCGCCGTGTCCCCGCCGACGTCCGCGGGGTCGAACGGGATCGTGACCGTCGCCGCGATCCCGAATTCCGCGCCCTCCGGACCGAAGTAGACGGCCGGTCCGACCGGGTCCTGCGCGCCGTCCGGGTCGAGGAGCGGCGCCGTCGCGATGACGATCGCGGTCGGCGTGGAGAGCGCGCCCGGCGGGAACGAGACGCCCGCGCCCTCGAGCGCCTCCATCCCGTCCACCAGCCCCGCGGGCACGGCCACGTCGCCGCCCTCCGTGCCGACGATCCGCGCGATCGCGCCGTCGTCCCCGGACGCGCCGGTCCGCGCGGCCGTCACGTCGATCTTCCGCTTCGACGGCTTCGGCGGCTTCACGCTGATCGTGATCGTCGCGTCGCCTCCCTGGCCCGACGGGTCGTCGTAGTCGAGCCGGTAGGTGCCGGTCACCGGCAGCGTGACGGGGCCCGCCCTGTCCGATCCCGTCGCTCCGTCCGTCGAGCCGACATCCGCGTCGAACCCGTCCGGTCCGAGGATCCGAAGGAGCCGCGGCGTCGCGAGCGATCCCCTCGCGGCCTTCGCCGTCGCCGTGACCACCGCGCCGCCGTCCGCGCCGAACGGGATCGACGGGTTCGACCCTCCGCCCGGGAGCGTCACCGCGCCGCCGAACTTCCGCTGCGACTTCCACTTGACCGACGCCGAGTAGCCGCCCGTCGCCGTGCCGTCGGCCGACGTCAGGAGGACGCGCGCCTCCTCGCTCACCGCCGCCGTCGCCGCCGCGACGATGCCCTTCCCCTTCGGCGCCGCGGTCGCCGCGAGATCGCCGCCCACGTACACGTCCGCCGCGAGCGCCGGTCCGCCCTTCGCCGGCTTCGCCTTGAACGTGACCGCCGCGCCCGCCGGCACCGGGAACCGGATCGTCTCGACCTCGCTCCCGGGGTCGATCGTCCCCGCGATCTTGTCGGCGTTCCCGACCTGGAGATCGACGTCGGCGAGCGCGGACGCGGCGGCGACGAGGAGCAGCAGCGCGGCAGGACGCAGGTCGCGGCGTGTCGTCATGGCCGGAATCTACCCCCCGCCGCGCGTCACTCCAGACCGATCGTGCGCGACGGACGGAAGCCGTAGCGGTCGTCCACGGAACCCGTCGAGACGCGGTGTCGCGCGGCGCTCCGGCAGCGTGCGGCCGGGTCGGCCCACGATCCGCCGCGCGCGATCCGCACGCCGGTGGGGTCCGTGGCGACGGGGTCCTCGAGGATGCGGTCGGCTCCGCGCGCGCCGGCCGGCGGCTCGGGATACGGCGCATAGAAGTCGCGCACCCACTCCGCCACGTTCCCGTGCATGTCGGAGAGGCCGAACGGGTTCGGGCGGCCGAGACCGACGTCACGGATCGCCACCGCGCCGTCGTCCCACGGCTCGAACACCATGCCCTTCCCGTGGTCGCGGAACTCGTTCCTGCGCGCGGATGCGGCGGCGTCGGCCACGTTGGCCGCGTCGGCCAGCGACGCCGCGTCCTCGCCCGTCCACCACGGCGTGCTCGTGCCCGCGCGGCACGCGTGTTCCCACTGCGCCTCGGTCGGGATCTCGAGTCCCGTGATCGCGGCGAATGCGCGGGCGTCCTCCCACGACACCCACGCGGCTCGCTGCGGGTTCGCGTCGGTCCCGGCGAGTTCGGGGCTCATCACCTTGCGCCAGGTGGCGACATCGACCTCGCGGACGCACATCAGGTACGGGCGGCTCAGCTCCACCGCGTGGGGGCGCTCGTCGCCGACTCGGTCGCGCTCGTCGAGCCGTGAGCCCATGAGGAAACGGCCCCCCGGAACGAGCACGAAGGGAAGGCCGGTCGCGTCGTGCGTGAACCGCGCGACCTCGCGGCTCGCGCCGCCCGACGAGACGGGTTCCATCCGGTCGAACGTGAAGCCCTGGACGACCGCCGCGACGAACCGTGCGGCGCGGATCCGCTGTTCCTGAGGCGCGGCGTCCCACAGTTCCGGGTTCCGGAGGATCCCGCGGATCGCCGCTCCCGCCTGCGCGCCGCTGCGCGGGTCGTCGCCGTTCGCGCCGCCGCGGATCGCCCGCGCGACGAACGGCCAGGATCCCCCCGCGAGGAGCGCGAGCGCGGCGACCCACTTCCACGGCGTGGCGGAGCGCGCGGGCGGCGGTGCCTGTCCCGCAGGGCCGATGGACGGCTTCGGCGACGTCGTCGGCGACGGCGACGGCGTCGGCGTCGCGACGTGGACGCCCTGCTCGCTCCGTTCGCGCGCCGCGCGGACGATGCTCTGCGCCGATGCGGGCCCCGGCCCTCCGGTCAGCCCCGCGCGGGCGGCCTCGAGCGCCGCGAGGAGCGCCGGTCCGTCCGCGAACCGCTCGCCGGGGAGCTTCGCGAGGCACGCGGCGACGATCTCCGCGGTCACCGGCGACACGTCCGGGCGCACCGCCTCGATCCGTTCGTACTCGCCGGCAATCGCCTTCAGGATGGCGTCGGTCACGCTCTCGCCGCGGAATGGCGGAACGCCCGCGAGCAGCGCGTAGAGCGTCGCGCCCATCGAGAACACGTCGGCCGGCTTCCGCGCGCTCTTCGCGTCGCGCGCCTGCTCCGGGGCCAGGAAGCCGGGCGTGCCCATCGCGACGTGCGTCGTCGTGACGCCTCCCTCGCCGCCCTCGGTGCGCGCGAGTCCGAGGTCGGCGAGCTTCGCGGACCGCAGGTCGAGGGCGTCCGCGCCGGCCGCGGCGCGCGGGATCAGGATGTTCGCCGGCTTCACGTCGCGGTGCACGACGCCCGCCACGTGCGCCGCCGCGAGTCCCTTCGTGGCCGCGATCACGACGTCGAGCGCGGACGCCTCGTCGGCCCGTCCGTCCGGCAGCGCCCGCCGCCAGTCCTCGGCCGAGGCGCCGTCCACGTACTCCATGACGATCGAACGGAGGCCGCTCGCGCGGTCCTCGTCCACGTCGAGCACCTGCACGAGATGCGGGCTCCGCAGCCGGGCCGCGATCTGCGCCTCGCGCAGGAACCGCTGCACGGCCGTGTCGGCGCCGCCGTCCGCCGCCGCGCCGAGGTCGGGCGGCAGCACCTTCAGCGCCACCTCGGTGCCGAGCGCCAGGTGGACCCCGTGGAACACGACCCCCGCGCCGCCCTGCCCGATCCGCGAGAGGAGGACGATCTTCCCGAGCACCGGCCGGTCCGCGCCCGCGTGCCGCACCGTGCCGACGCCCCGCAGCAGCCGCTCGGCGGAGAGATCCTCCGCCGGCCGCGACGGCGCGGGCGCCTCGTCACCGGTCATCCGCGCATTGTGCGGAGGAGGAACCTCAGACGTTCAGCAATCCGTCCAGCAGTTCGCCCACGCGGCGGGCGTCGGCCTGGCCGCGGGTGCGCTTCATCACGTCGCCGACGAGGACGCCCTTCACGCCGGTCTTCCCGGACCGGAACTTCGCGACCACGTCGGGGTTGGCGGCGAGGGACGCCCTGCACGCGTCGAGGAGCGCGTCGCCCTGCACGGCGCCGATGCCCTTCTCGGCGGCGATGTCTCTCCACGGGCGGCCGGTGGCGGCCATCTCGGGGAAGACGACCGACTTCGCGGCCTCGCGCGGGAGCTCGCCGGACTGGACGGCGCGCACGAATTCGCCGAGGGCGCGGCCCGTGATCGGGAAGGCCGAGATCGGCCCGCCGCGCGCGTTCAGTTCGCGGCGGACGTCGGTCATGGTCCAGTTCGCGACGGCCTTGGCGGACGCGGCGTCGCCTCCCGAGGCGGACACGGCCTCCTCGAACCACTCGGCGAACGGGCGCTCGTCGGCGAGCGCGGCGGCGTCCCCCGCGGAGAGCCCGAAGGCGTCGCGGTACCGCGCGCGGCGCGCGGCGGGGAGCTCGGGAAGCGTCGCGCGGAACTCCTCGGCCATCGCCGCGGCGATCGTGACGGGCGGGAGGTCGGGCTCGGGGAAGTAGCGGTAGTCTGCGGCCTCCTCCTTGGCGCGGAGGAGGTACGTCGCGCGCTTCGCGTCGTCCCAGCCGCGCGTGGATTTCGGCCGCGGGCCGCGGACGCCCGTCTCCATCCACTCGCGGACCTGCCGCTCGCGCTCGAACTCGATCGCGTTCCTGACCGCAGCGAACGAGTTGAGGTTCTTCAGCTCGACGATCCGCGTGGCGACCGTGCCGTCCGGCGTGTCGATCTCCACGTTCACGTTCGGCTCGCAGCGGAGCTGCGCCTTCTCCATGTCGGCGTCGCTCGTCCCGAGGTGCCGCATGATGCGGCGGAGCTCCTCGAGGTAGCGGCTCGCCTCGTCGGCGCTCCGGAGGTCGGGGTGCGTGACGATCTCGAGGAGCGGCGTGCCGCAGCGGTTGAAGTCGACGGTGGCCGACGACGGATCGGTCGAGTGGTCGGACTTCCCCGTGTCCTCCTCTAGGTGGGCGCGCTGGATGCGCACGCGGACGGGCCCGCGGTCCTCGCTCTCGATCTCGACCGCGCCGTCGGAGCAGACGGGCTTGTCGTACTGCGTGATCTGGTAGCCCTTCGGGAGGTCGGCGTAGAAGTAGTTCTTCCGGTCCCACTTCGTGAACGACGCGATGCGGCAGCCGAGTCCGAGCCCTCCGCGGACGGCCTGGGCGAGGGCCTCGCGGTTGAGCACCGGCAGCGCGCCGGGGAGCCCGAGGCAGACGGGGCAGACGTGGCGGTTCGGCTCGTCGCCGACGACGACCGCGCAGGGGCAGAAGCACTTCGTCCGCGTGCGGAGCTGGAGGTGGACCTCCATCCCGATGACGAGGCGGTGGGAGGGGAGCGGCGTCACGCGAACGCCTCCGCCACGCGGGCCGCGCCGCGGACCGACTCGACGGCTGCGGCGACGCGGAACATCAGGTCCTCGCGCCCGGCGGGGGCGACGACCTGCAGCCCCGCCGGGAGCTCTGTCGCAGCGCCGTGGACGGGCACGGTCCCCATCGGGACCGAGATCGCGGGCAGCCCCGCGAGGCTGGCCGGGATCGTGAACAGGTCGCACATGTACATCGCCCACGGGTCGTCCGACTTCGCGCCGATCGCGAACGCGCCGGAGGGCGATGCGGGGGACACGACGACGTCGCACGACGCGAACGCCCGCGCGTAGTCCTCGGCGATCAGCCGCCGCACCCGCAGGGCCTTCTCGTAGAACGCCTCCGCGTATCCGGCCGAGAGCGCGAAGGTGCCGAGCAGGATGCGGCGCTTCACCTCCGGCCCGAAGCCGCGCTCGCGGGTCTCGGCGACCATCGACGCGAGGTCTTCGCCCGGGACGCGGAGCCCGTAGCGGACGCCGTCGTAGCGCGCGAGGTTCGACGACGCCTCGCTCGGCGCGACGAGGTAGTAGACGGCGACTCCGTGCGCCATCGTGGGGATGCGCACGGGCACCGTCGCCGCGCCGGCCGCGCGCAGCGTGTCCGCGAGGAGCGCCGTCTGCGCGGAGAGCTCCGCGTCCGGCGCGCGCCCGCCGAGGTCCGGCTCGAGCACGCCGACCCGCAGCCCGGCGACCCCGCCTCCCGCGTCCCACTCCGGCGCCGCCTCGCGGATCGACGTCGCGTCGCCCG
>JAJVHW010000042.1 GCA_022072415.1 Planctomycetota bacterium | reverse complement strand
CCGGCGCCCGTGCCGGCGAAGGCGACCGACACCGCGTCGACCGCGCCCGTTGCGCCGACCGCGCCCGTCGCGCCGACCCCGCCCGTCGCACCGACCCCGCCCGTCGCACCGACCCCGCCCGTCGCACCGACGGCCAAGACCGAGACCCCTCCGGAACCCGCTCCCGCGCCGTCCGGCCACGGCGCGGGGCACCGCGCGCCGACCCGTCCGAAGCCCTCCGACGACAAGGCGACGGAGGGCCAGGCGACGCTCCCCGAGAAGCGCGGCACGACCGCGCCCGCGAAGAAGACCGACGGGCCGGAGGAGGTCTCGTTCGACCTCCTCGCCGAGTTCGAGTACCCGAACCCCGATCCGGAGATCCCCGGATCCTTCGAGAAGGCCGTCGCGTCGATCCCGAAGGAGATCAAGGCCCTCGACGGGCACCGCGTCCTCGTCGAGGGGTACATGATCCCGATGCGCTACTCCGACACCGACGACGGCGTCGTCGAGTTCATGCTCTGCCGGTTCCAGATGGGCTGCTGCTTCGGCGTGCTCCCCCGCGCGAACGAGCTGATCGAGGTGGCGATGCCCGAGGGCAAGTCGGCCGAGTACACGTCGTGGGAGCCGGTGCGCGTCGTCGGGATCCTCCGCGTCGGTCCGCGCCCCGGCGACCAGACCGCGATGACCGGCATCTACCGCGTCGAGAACGTGGAGAGCGCGCGGCCGTCGTCGTACGACGAGGCCCCGAGGTAGCGCGGTGCCGCGCCGCAGGCGGACCGTGAAGGCGTCGCGCAAGGCGCCCCGCGGGCCGCGCGCGGCGCCGTCGCGGATGCGGGGGCGGCGGACGCCCGCCCGTCCTCCCGTCCGCCACCCGGACGGCTTCCTCGGCGGCGACCCCGCCGGCCGCGCGCTCGACCCGGCGACGCTCATGATGAGCTACGGGTACCACCCCGAGTGGAGCGAGGGCGCGCTCAAGTGCCCGATCTTCCAGACGTCCACGTTCGTCTTCCGCACGGCCGACGAGGGGAAGCGCCACTTCGCGGTCGCCTACGGGCTCCGGAAGGGCCGGAAGGGCGCGGCGCCGGGCCTCATCTACAGCCGGCTCAACAACCCCGACCTCGAGATCCTCGAGGACCGGCTCACGCTCTGGGACGAGGCCGAGGCGGGCGCGGTGTTCGAGAGCGGGATGGCCGCGATCTCGACGACCCTGCTCGAGTTCGTGCGGCCGGGCGACGTGGTCCTCGCGAGCGACCCCGTCTACGGCGGGACCGACCACCTGCTCGCGCACGTCCTCCCGCGGTTCGGCGTGTCGCGCGTGAGGTTCCCCGCCGGATGCGACGCCGCGGAGATCGAGCACGCGGTGGACGCCGCGAAGGCGCGGGGACGCGTGGCGGCGGTGCTCGTCGAGACGCCGGCGAACCCGACGAACGCCCTCGTGGACATCGCGGCGCTCCGCGGGATCGCGGGGCGCTGCGCGCCGGAAGGCCGCGCCGCGCCGGTGATCGTGGACAACACCCTGCTCGGCCCTCTCTGGCAGCAGCCGCTCCGCCACGGCGCGGACCTCGTCGTCTACTCCGCGACGAAGTTCCTCGGCGGGCACAGCGACGTGATCGCGGGCGCGGTGGTCGGCCGCGGGGACCTCGTCGGCCGCGTGAAGGGGATGCGCACGTTCCTCGGCACGATGGCGGGCCCGTGGACGGCGTGGCTCCTCATGCGGTCGCTCGAGACGCTCCAGCTCCGCATGACGCGCGCCGCGGAGAACGCGCGGCACGTCGCCGACTTCCTCGCCGCGCATCCGCGCGTCGCGAAGGTCCACTACCTCGGCCACCTCCGCGAGGGAGACCCGCAGCACGACCTCTGGCGCCGGCAGTGCTCGGGCGCGGGATCGATCATCTCCTTCGAGGTGAAGGGCGGCGAGCGAGAGGCGTTCCGCGTGCTCGACGCGCTGTCGATCGTGCACCTCGCGGTGAGCCTCGGCGGCACGGAGTCCCTCGCGTCGCACCCCGCGACGATGACGCACGCCGACATCCCGGCGGAGGACCAGCGCCGCGCGGGGATCACGTCGGGGCTGATCCGGCTGTCGGTCGGCGTGGAGGACGCGGGCGACCTCGTGGCCGACCTCGGACGCGCCCTGGGCTCGCGCCCGCCGCGCCGTTCGCGCGCGCGGCGGCCCGGTTGATCCTGATCAGCCCATCATCAGCGAGATCGCCCAGCAGATCGCCGCGAGCACGGCGATGCAGCCGAGGAACACGAGCGTGCGCATGCCCGTCGTGCTCTGCGAGAGGTCGATGTCCATCAGGCCCGCGCTCTTCGGGTCCACCTTGTTGAACTGGAGGACGTGATCGCTGACCTTGACGCCGCCCTCGGCGGTCGCGGCGCCGGCCTTGCCGCCCTTCGCGGCGGGGGCGGACTTCGCCGGCGCGGAGGGCTTCGCGGCGCCCTTCTGCGCGGAGGCTCTCGCCTCGGCGAGCATCGCCTCCTTCTTCGCCGTGGCGGCGGACACGGTCCCGCCCTTCGGGGCGGGCGCGGGCGCCTTCGCGGCGGGGGCGGGCTTCGCGGGCGGGCCGTCCTCGTCGATCTCGATCTCGTCCACGCCCGCCGCCGGCGCCTTCGCGACGGGCGCGGCCGGCTTCGCGGGCGCCGCGGCGCCGGACATCTCGAACACGAGGACCGTCTCGCCGACCTCGATCTCGTCGCCGTGGGAGAGGTTCTTCCGCGTGGTCTGGACGCCGTTCACCTTGATCCCGTTGCGGGAGTTGAGGTCGGCCACGGCCCACTGACCTCCCTGCTCGAACACCTTGAAGTGCTCGCGGGACGCCTTGCCGTCCTGGATCTGCACCGTGGCGGTCTCTCCGCGGCCCACGACGGCGCTCTTCTGGATGTCGGTGGTCTTCCCGGCGTCCTTGCCGGTCTTGATGCGCAGTCTGGCCATGGATTCGCCTCCGCCGCGCCGCATGCCGTCCGGCGCCCGAGCGGGAGAGGATAGCGCGTGCACCCCCCGGACGATACGTTGCCTGCCGTGAGGGAACTCCGGATCGCTCGGAACGACGCAGGGCAGCGCCTGGACCGGTTCCTCCGGAAGGCGCTTCCCGGCTCCGGGCTGGGGGGGCTCTACAAGGCGCTCCGGAAGGGGCTCGTCCGGGTGAACGGGAAGAAGGCGTCGCCGGAGGACCGCCTCGCCGAGGGCGACGTCGTCGAACTCCGCTTCGACTCCGGATCGGGGAGCGTGCCCGTGAGGCCCGCGGGCAAGCCGTCCGCGCCCGTGAAGCTCCCCCCCGTCCGCGTCCTCTTCCGCGACGCGCACGTCCTCGCCGTGGACAAGCCGCCGCACGTCCTCGTCCAGCCGGGCGAGGGCGCGGCGCCCGGTCGCGACGGCACTCTCGACGCCGCGGTGCTCGCGCTGGTGGGCCGCGGCGACGCGGTGACGTTCAAACCGGGACTCGCGCACCGGATCGACCGGGGGACGAGCGGGATCGTGCTCTTCGGGCTCTCCGCCGAGGGACTCCGCGGGCTCACGGAGGCGTTCCGGAACCGGCGCGTCGAGAAGCGCTACCTCGCGCTCGTCGCGGGGAGCCCGGAGAAGGACGAGTTCTCGGTGGACCTGCCGCTCGCGAGGGACCCGTCGGACGACTCGCGCGGGAAGCGCGTGAAGGTGTCCCGCGGCGGCGACGCGCAGACGGCGGTGACCGATTTCCGCGTGCTCGCGCGGTCCGCCGACGGCGAGTTCGCGCTGGTCGAGGCCCGTCCCCGCACCGGCCGCACGCACCAGATCCGCGCGCACCTCCGCGCCGCGGGGCTGCCGATCCTCGGCGATCCGACGTACGGCGATCCGCGCCGCGAGCCGGCGTGGCGCAGGCGCACCGGGCTCCGCCGCCAGTTCCTCCACGCGTGGAAGATCCGCCTCGACCATCCGGCCGGCGGGAGTCCCATCGACGTCGAGAGCCCGCTCCCTCCGGACCTCGCGCGCGCGGCCGCAGCGTGCGGCGTGAGCGCGGCCGTGTGAGACTGCCCCCGTGCTCGCCGCCGCCCGCCCGCTCGTCCCCGCCGACCGCAACGAGGTCCAGTCGTTCCTCGCCCATGGCGGACCGGCCGACGCGTACCTCCTCGACCAGCTCCACGGCGGCGGGATCGCCGACTTCTTCGGCGCGTACGAGTTCGGTTCGCTCGTCGGCGTGTCGGTCTTCCGCCGCGGCGCGATCTCGTGCTCCGCGCGCACGTCGGGCGAGGCGGTGCCGGCCCTCGTCCACGAGATGACCGCGCGCGGGGCGTGGGGGAGCGTCGTCGGGCCCGACCCCCCGTGCGGCGCCGTGGTGGACATGCTCCGCGGCCGCGAGGCGCTGCGGGTGGACCGTCCGCAGCGGTTCTTCGCCGCGCGGCGGGGCGATCCGCTCGGCCCCGGCGAGCCGCGGCTCCGCCCGGCGACGGAGGCCGACCTCGAGCGGCTGGTGCCCCTCGTCCACGCCTATCGCGTGGAGGACGGGCTGGCGCGGCGGAGCGATCCGATCGGCGCGTGGATCCGCGAGCACACCGCCGAGCGCATCCGGCAGCGGCACCTCTACGTCGTGGAGCACGGGCCCGAGATCGTGTTCACCGCGGCGTTCAACTTCGCGGGTCCGTTCGGCGCGGGGCTCGGCGGCATCTACACGGCGCCGTCCGCGCGCGGACGCGGACTCGCGTCGCGCGGCACGGCCGAGATGTGCCGGATCGCCCTGTCCCGCGGGTCGGTCGTCACGCTGCACGTGAACGTCACGAACGCCCCGGCGATCGCCGCGTACCGCCGCGCCGGGCTCCGTCCCGCGGGCATGTTCCGGCTGACGTTCCGGTGACTCCACGCGCGGCACCGGCAGGTGACGTTCCGGCCCCGCGGGGGCCGGATTCCCCGCGGTACGGCGGTTGCGGACGTGGAGCCGCTTCCTTCAACGCAGGTGGATGCCCGGGACCGGAAACTGGTTCGCGCGCCTCCGGCCAGGGCGCCTGCGGGAGGCCGGGCGGCCTGCCGCCGTGCCGAAAGGCCGGCGGCGGGTCCGTCTCGATTCGCGCCACGCTGCTCGTCCACACGGTGCTCGTTCACGTCGCGCTCTCCCTCCTCGCGGCCTGCGGCGGCGACACGCCCCGCGCCCCCGACGGACCGCCCGTCAGCGTGCTCCTCGTCACCCTCGACACGACGCGCCCCGATCATCTCTCGGCCTACGGGTACGCGCGGCCGACGTCGCCCGCCCTCGACGCGCTCGCGCGGCGGGGCGTCCGGTTCGACGACGCATGGAGCCACGCGCCGGAGACCGGGCCCTCGCTGGCCACGGTGCTCACGTCGCGCCTCGCGCCGGACACGCGCGTGCGCGGGAACGCGGAGAAGCTCGCGCCGTCGCTCCCGACGATGGCCACCGTCGCGAAGGGCGCGGGACGCGCGACCGCCGCGTTCGTGAGCACCACGCTCCTCCGCCGCGCCGCGTGCGCGTTCGACCGCGGGTTCGACGTGTACGACGACGAGATGACCGACCCCTGCTTCGGCCATCCGGCCGCGCAGCGGATCGCGGTGCGCACGATCGACCGTGCGGAGGCGTGGGTGGCGGAGCAGCGCGCGGCCGGCCGCCCGTACTTCGCGTGGGTCCACCTCTACGACCCGCACGGCCCCTACGATCCGCCGGAGCCCGCGCCGGTGCTCGACGCGACGCGGCACCTCGTCCCCGAGCGGCGCGTCGCGCGGAATCAGATCCCGCCGTACCAGCATCTCTCGCCGTTCCGCGAGCCCTTCTCCGACGCCGCCGACTTCGCGGACCGCTACGACCGCGAGATCGCGTACGCCGACCGGCATCTCGGGCGCCTCCTCGCCGCGATCGATCCCGCGACGACGCTGGTCGTCGTCCACGCCGACCACGGCGAGTCCCTCGGCGAGGACGAGTACTGGTTCCGCCACGGGAACCTCCTCCACGACGCGGCGCTGCGCGTGCCGTGGATACTGGCGGGGCCGGGTCTCCCGCGGGGTCTCGCCGTGTCCGGAGACGTGCGCATGGTCGATCTCGCGCCGACGGCGCTCGCGCTCGCGGGCCTTCCGCCGCTCCCGGACGCCGCGGGGAACGACCTCTCCGCCGCCGCCCGGGGCGACGCGGCCCCGCCGCGGAGCGAACTCGTCGCCGAGGCCCGCCGCCGCGAGATCGTGGGCGATGCGTACGCCATCGACGTGCGATGGAAGATCCGCGTGCGGAGCCCCGGCTTCGACGCGACCGTGTGGCCCGCGTCGGGCGAGCACCGCGGGTGCGACGCCGGCGCCGCGCGCGGACTCCTCGAACGCCTCGCGCCTTGGCGCGTCACGCCGCCGGGCGAGGCCGCGTCCGACGAGTCCGGCGCTGCGCTGCGCTCGCTCGGCTACCGGTGACCCGGACGCCCGGTCACTTCTTCGAGTCGGACGGCGCCGCCGACTTCGACGACCCGCCCTTCCCGCCGCCGATCATCATCGCGGTCATCGCGAGGTTGAGGCCCGTGGCGATGAAGAGCACGTTCCACGGGCGGTGGTGCAGGTTCTCGGGGAGGCCGGTGCCTGCCCAGAGGACCATCATGAGCGCCGTGGCGCCGGAGAGGAGGCGGAGGAGACCGAAGACCTTCTTCATGTCGGCGCGGAGGAAGCTCGCCACCGCGAGCGCGATGAACGCGCCGGCGGCGACCCAGATCCCCTGCTCGAGGAGCACTTCCTTGGTGCCCGCGGAGATCAACGACGTGGTGCCGCGGTCGAGGTCCACGAGCTTCGCCGACTTCACCTGGTTCATGAACGTGCACGACCAGAAGGCGCTCGTGAAGAGGAAGGCCGTGAGCAGGAGCTGCACGGTCTCGAGGAGCATGGCGGCGGCTTTCTTCATCATCGGAGGAACTCCAGGAATTCGGCGCGCGTGCGCGCGTCGGAACGGAAGAGCCCGAGCATGCAGCTCGTCACGGCGCGGGAATTCTGCTTCTCCACGCCGCGCATCATCATGCAGAGGTGCTGCGCCTCGATCACCACGCCCACGCCGCGGGGCGCGAGCACCTGATCGAGCGCGCGCGCGATCTGGCTGGTGAGCCGCTCCTGCACCTGCAGGCGGCGGGCGTAGGCGTCGACGATCCGGGGGATCTTCGACAGACCGACGATCCGGCCCTTCGGGAGGTAGCCCACGTGGGCCTTCCCGAAGAACGGGACGAGGTGGTGCTCGCAGAGGCTGTAGACCTCGATGTCGCGGACGACGACCATCTCGTCGGTGTCCTCACGGAAGACGGCGCCGTTCAGCAGCTCGGCGGGGTCCTGCGCGTAGCCCTGCGTCATGAACCGGTAGGCCTTCGCCACGCGGTGCGGGGTGCGGGCGAGCCCGGCGCGCGCCGGGTCCTCGCCGATCGCCGCGAGGAGGCGCGAGACGATCGGTTCGATCGGGTCGGCGGGTTCCGCTGCGTCGGCGCCGGGCGTACCTCCGCCGGGCCGCCCGTCGGTGGGGGCCTTCGCGGCGGGTCGGCGGGGGGTCCGGCGTGCGGGCATGGGTCCACCCGAGTTCATCGTCCGCGGAGGCCGTTTCCTTCGGGCGGGCGGGAACGGGGGGAACGCGGTGCCCCCGCAAGAGAGGTGGACGGGCCAGGCTCGGCGTAGCCTCGGTCGGATGGCCACCCTCGTCGTCTTCCCCCGGAAGGACGGCACCGCGCTCGGCGCCGTGCTCCCGCCCGATCCCCGCCGGACCCGGCCCGGCCAGGTCCACTTGACCGACGAGGAAGGGGCGAGGTTCGGCCTCCCGGAGGACCAGGTGCTCCTCCGCACCGACGCCGTGCCGCAACCGTCGCACGACGAGACGCTCCCCGTCTGGCTCCGCCGCGTGCGGCGGTCGCTCCATCGCGACGTCCCGTGGGAGAAGATCCACGAGACGCTTCCGGCGGAGTCCGAGCAGACGCCGAGGGACCTCGCCCGGCTCTCCGGCGCCGCCGACGACGCCGCCGCGGCCGCCGCGATGCTCGCGCTCTGTGCGGCGGATCCGTGGTTCCGTCGGAAGGGGACGAAGTGGGTGGTCGTGCCGCGGGAGACGGCGCTCGCCCGCGCCGCCGCCGCGCGCGCGGCGCACGTCGCCGCCGTCGAGGACGACGCGTTCCGCGCGTGGTGGCCGAAGCGCGCGTCGGTGCTCCCGCCCGGCGGGATGGACGGCGCGATCGACGCCGCGCGGGCGTTCGCGCTCCTCGGCGAACCGACTCCGCGCTCCGCGCCCGAGGGGGACGACGCCGTGCTCCCGGGCGACCCCGCGCGGGGCCACGCGCTGATGGCGCGGTTCGACCTCGGCGAGCCGGACCTCGCGCTCGAGGCGCTCGTCGCGGCGGGGCTGCTCCCGGAGGACGTGAACCCCGCGCCGCACCGGGCTGGGCTCGGCCTCCAGATGCCGAAGTCCGCGCGCGCCGAGGCGCACCGGATCGCCGCCGAGCCGTGCGACCGCGGCGCGCGGGAGGACCTGACCGCGCTCTTTGCCGTGTCGGTGGACGACGCGGAGACGACCGAGGTGGACGACGCGCTCTCCGTGCGCCGCGACGGCGACGCGCTCGAACTCCTCGTCCACATCTCGGACGCGGCCGACGCGGTCCCCGTCGGCGGCGCGCTCGACCGCTCGGCGCTGGCGCGCACGTCCACGCTCTACGTCCCCGACGGCGCGGTGACGCTCTTCCCCGCGGACCTCGTCGAACGGCGGATGTCGCTCGACCTCGGACGCGACCGCGCGGCGGTGACCGGCGTCTTCCGCATCGCGCCGGACGGTTCGGTGCTCTCGGCCCGGTTCGCGCGGACGATGATCCGCGTCGCGCGGCGTCTCGACTATCAGGCGACGCGCGATCCGTCGTCGCTCGCGGCGTCGGCGGACGACGCGGCGGCGCTCGTGGCCGTGGCGGCGGCGCTCCGCGACGCGCGGCGGCGGGCAGGGGCGCTCGTCGCCGGGATGCCGTCGCTCGCGGTGTGGGCGGAGGACGGCGCGCCGCGCGTCGAGCCGCGGCACCAGGACACGCCGGGGGACCTCGTCGTCGCGGAAGCGGCGGTGCTCTACAACGCGCAGGCCGGCCGCGCGCTCGCCGCCGCCGACGCCGCGGCGTTCTTCCGCACGCAGGCGCCGCCGAAGCCCGAGCCCCGCGAGGACGACCCGCTCCGTCCGCTCCTCCTGCGCAAGCGGTTCGCGCCGACGCATCTCTCGACCGCGCCGGCGCGGCATCACGGAGTGGGCGCCGATGCGTACGCCCAGGCCACGTCGCCGATGCGGCGCGTCGCGGACCTCGTGAACCAGCGGCAGCTCCTCGCCGTCGCGACCGGCGCGCCGCGCCCGTACGACCACGCGACGCTCGAACGCATGGGGGAGACGGTCAGCGAGCGCGAGCGCGCCGTCCGCCGCGCGTCGGCCGACCGCGAGGACCACTGGATCGCGCGATGGCTCCTGCCGCGGCTCGGCGAGGAGGTGGACACGATCCTCTCCCGCGCGCCGCGCCGGAGCCGCGAGGGCGGCGGCATGGGGTCGGTGTGGTTCGAGCCCCTCCTCCGCGAACTCCCGTTCCGCGCGCCGGAAGGCTGGCTCGCCCCGCCCGAGGGGTCGCCGCTCCGCTGCCGGATCCATCGCATCCAGCCGTGGCGGAGCCGGATCGAACTGGCGCCGCTCTCCACGTCGCGGTGACGGTGACGCCCGCCGCCCCGTCCGCCCGGGAAGTTGCCCCGCCGCCGCGCCTCCCCGACGATGCCCGCATGCGCCGCGCGACGTCCGTCCTGCTCGCACTCGCCGCGTTCCTCTGCACGTTCGCCCCGGCGCCGCCGTCCGCGCGCGCCGAGATCGTGGACCGGATCGACGAGTCCGCTCCCGAGCTCGAGTGCGCGAAGTGGTTCGGCGACGCGCCGGCGAAGTGGGAGAAGTTCCGCGGGCGCGTGGTGGTCCTCCACTTCAGCCGACCCGAGGTGGTCACGTCCCGCGCGGCCGCCGGATCGCTCCGCGACTTCGCGAAGAAGTGGGCCACGAAGCCCGTCACCGTGATCGAGGTCGCGCTCTCCGTCGAGGAGGCGTCCGTCGCCGCGTACGTGTCCCGCGACGCGCCGCCCTGGCCCGTCGGCCATGACGCCGCGGGCGCGACCGCGGCGAAGTTCCCTGGCACGTCCGTCCCCCGCACGTACCTGATCGGCCCCGACGGCCGCATCTTCTGGCACGCGCACATCCTCGCGCTGACCGACGCGATGGTGCAGGAGCAGCTCGACCGCATCGCGTTCGTCGCCCCCGGCCCCGAGGTGAAGCTCGGGAAGGGCTGCGCGCGCGCGGCGGGGGACATGCGCTGGGCCGACGCCCTCGCGGCCGCCGCGAAGCTCGAGACCGACGCCAAGGCCAGCGACGCCGACCGCGAGATCGCCCGCCAGGTGCGGGCCGAGGTGCCCCGCGCCTTCCAGGTGGACCTCGGCCGCGCGGAAAAACTCGTGACCGAGCGCGACTACGGCCTCGCGTGGCGGAGGTTCGAGCGGATGCTCGTGCGGTTCAAGGGGACCGTCCACGAGAAGGCCGTGCAGGACCGGATGGCCGAACTGGACGCGAAGGAGATCGTCCCCTTCTGCCGGAAGGGCCAGGACCGCCTCGACGATCTGATGACGAAGTGGCCGACGCGCACGCGGAGCGATGTCGAGAAGCTGATCGTCGCCATCGACGAGTGGGACAGCCTCTACGGCGAGACCCGGCCCGCCGAGCGCGCCGCGAAGTTCCGCGAGGAGATGACCGCCCTCCTCGCCACGAAGCCGAAGCGCTGATCGAGACGACGCGGAGCGCTCCGCGTCGGCCGGACGGGGGGAGGGCTCCCGGTTGCTCGCACGGGCGCGGGAGAGGAGGGGAACAATGGCGCGGCACCGCCCTTTTCCCGGAAATCCGGGATTTCCCGATCTGGAGGGGGGGCTCGTTGCATTACTGATGCGTGACCCTGCCCGGGGAGACCGCTTCGGATCGGGTGGCGCGGAGTAGTCGGCGTCGCACCCCTGATCCTGGATTCGGCGCGGGTTCCGGAGACCTCGACCTGCAATGAAGACGTCGCACGGAGTCGTCGCGAGCGGATGCAGTCGAAATGTGCTTCCGTGCTCCCGATGCAATCGGACCGCGGGATGCGGACGCAGCGGGAAACTCAGCCGCGGGATGAACAGCCGTGGTACCAACTGTCGTTTCGCGATCAGCCTTTGCGCAAACAGCCGTTGCGCAGACAGCCTTTGCGCAAACAGCCGCTGCGCAAACTGCCGTTCCAGGCGCCGCGCCCCGCAGCGCGGGTCAGTCGCCGGGAGTGCCCTCGTCCGGATCCCGACCGAACCAGGGGTCGACCTCGCGGAGTCGGCGACCGAGTTCGTCGAGGGACTTCCGCAGACGTCGGCTCACGCTGCCCCGGGCCTGGCCGAGCCGCCGGGCGAGTTCGTCGTGGGTGAGGGGTGCCGTCCCGAGGTAATGCTCCTCGAGGACTCTCCGGTACTCCTCGGGGAGTGTCGCCAGCGCGGCGCGCACGGCCGCCTCCCGCTCCACGGCGGCGACGACGTCCTCCGGGCGCGGCTCGTCCGGATCCGGAACGTCACGGTCGAGGTCGCCGCACGCCGCGAGCTCCCGGCGCCTCCGCCTGCGGACGTCCCGCGCGCACCACCCCGCGATCGCGGCGATCCACCGGGGCATTCCGGCGTCGGCCGGGACCTCGGGCTTGTCCAGCGCGATGCGCCACGTGTCCTGGAACGCCTCTTCGACGTCGGCCTGCTGCAGTCCGAACCGGTTGCAGACGGCGTACACCACCTGCGCGAGGCGGCCGACCTCGGCCTGCCAGTCCACCTCGGATCGGTCGCGCATGGGATGGTTCCGGTCGTCCGGCACGGTTCGTATCGGCCTCTGGCGTTGGGGTGGTCTTCCGGGGCGCGGCGGGCCGGGAATGTACCAGCCGGCGCAGGGCGGCGCGCATGACCGCGAGCCGGCCGGCGACGCGCGCGCATCGCCCGCCCCCCGGGCCCGGTCGAAACCCGCGCTTGGGGCGGGCGCCGCGGGGTAGTCTCGAAGGCGCGCGAGGTTGCGCGCAGACAGGTGGTGTTCCATGAAGCGAAGCGATTCCAGTTCCGGGAACTCGGCCGGGATCACGGTCGAGGACGAACTCCGGTATGCGCTCTTCGGCGCGATCGACGGCGGCACGGAACGGGTCGAGGCCGCGCTTTCGATCGGGACAGACCGCTCGCTTGCGGACCGCCTCGCGGAACACCGTGCGATCCGCGACGCCCTGCGCCGGCCGCAGGGTGAGGCGGTGCCCGAGCACCTCATCCGGTGGGTGCGGCGGGAGGTCGCTGCACGGGAGGTCGCCGCGCCCGACTTCTCCTCGTGGATCGCGGCCGTGCCCGTGCCGATGGCGGCCGGGATGCGCGGCGGAGCCGCGGCGCCGCTGCTCGCGTGCGACGCCGGAGGCGTGCGCCTCCAGGCCCAGGTGGTGGGCCCGCGCGGCGGGGATGCCGGAGGCGTCGTCGGGCGCGTGCGGCGGAGCGAGGGCGGCGTCCTCGCGCAGGTCCGCGTGAGCCTGATCGTCTCGGGCCTCCTCGTGTCGAGCACCGACACCGACGACGCCGGGACCTTCGAGTTCGCTCCGCTCCCGGAGGGGCCGATCGGGCTCCGCGTCGAAGCGCCGGGGGGCGACATCCACGTGGCACTTTCGACGGGCGCCGACGGGCTCGCACCGGACGCCCGGGTCTGACCGCATGGTGATCGGAGCCCCGACCGTCCGCGACGAGATCGCCGCACTGATCGAGCGGGCACGCTCCTGTCTCCGGGCCGATCCCCGCGCCGCCTCGCTGCTGCTCATCCGCGCCGCCCGCTCCGCGCGAACGGCCGGAGAGGCGCACTTGGAGCTCCGTGCCCACTGGGGGCTCATGTCCGCGCTCGGTGCGCAGCGGAAGCTGCTCTCGGTGCTGCGGACCTGCGAGCGCGCGCTCGCACTCCCCGGCTGCACGGGGGACCTCGCGAAGGCGAGGACGCTCTTCTGCCGCGGCTCGGCGCTGGTCCACGTCGGACGCGTGGACGACGCGGAAACGGAGGCGACCTGGTGCGCCGAGGTGTTCCTCACGCTCGGCGAACGGGCGCTCGCGGCGAGGGCGCTCGGCGTCCTCGCCTCGGCGCACCGCGCACGCGGCCGCCTCGAGACGGCGCTCGACGCGCTGCGACGCGGACGCACGCTTCTGGCGCCGGCCGACGGAACCTTCGACGCTGCGGCGGCGGACGAGGCAGAGGGACTCCTGCTGGCCGACCTGGGGAAGCCTGACGAAGCCATTCCGCTGATCGACCGCGCCACGGCCACGTTCGAGTCGCTCCGTCTCCCCGACGAAGCGGCGGCCGCCCGAACGAACCTGGGGTTCGCCTTCATGCGCGCAGGACGCCTCGGGGAGGCGCTCCAGGTGTTCAACAACGTGCTCGCACGCGTCCGTGAGCTCGGGCCCGACCATCTGCTGCCGTCCCTTCTGGTGGACCGGTCGCTCCTCCTCGCCGACCTCGGGGCGGTCGAGGCCGCACGCGCCGACGTGGCCGAGGCGGCCTCGTCCACACGGCTCCCCGCGAGCGCGCTCGACCTCCGCCGCGTGCACCTCGCGGCCGCCCGATTGGACCGGCTCGCAGGCAGACTCGCGTCGGCCCGTTCGCTGCTGATCCGTCTCGCGGCGTCGGCCCGCGCCCGCGCGGACCGGGCGACCGCCGCCGCCGCGCTGTGCGACCTCGCGGACGTGGCCGGGGCGGTCGGGCTGCCGGAGGAATCGTGCGCGGCGGGGAAAGCAGCGTGGCTGCTCCGGTCCTCCGGATGGCCCGGCGACCTGAAGGCCGCGGCGCTCCTCGCCTTGGCGCGCTCGCAC
>JAJVHW010000136.1 GCA_022072415.1 Planctomycetota bacterium | reverse complement strand
GGAACTGGCTCGCGAAGGGGCGGCCGGCGGGGACGATCCGGCTCGGGTCCTTCGAGCGCTGGTCGGAGACGATCGGCGGGATCCTCGCCGCGGCCGGGATCGAGGGGTTCCTCGGGAACCTGGAGGCGCTCTACGCGACGGCCGACGCCGAGGGCTCGATGTGGCGGGCGTTCGTCGCCGCGTGGTGGGAGGAGCACGGCGAGACGCCCGTGCGCCTCGCGGATCTCCTCGCGCTCTGCGAGAAGGGCGACCTAATGGCGGCGCTCCTCGGGGACGGCTCCCCGCGGTCCCAGAGCACGCGGCTCGGGAACGCGCTCGCCGGCGCGAGGGACCGCGTGTTCGGCGCGAATCGGATCGAGTCGGCGGGGCGCGACAGCCACTCGAAGGCGGCGCTCTACAGGCTGCGCCCGATGGCTGCGACCGCAACGTCCGAGAGCCCCTCGCCGCGCGCCGCCGCGGTGGCGCCGTCCGACGAGGTCCCCGACTTCCTGCCGAGCCTCGCCGACTTCGAGGAGGCACCGTGACCGCGTCGAGTGCCCCGCCGGCCGCTGCCGGGCGGACCTCCCCGCTCGGAGAGCCCCTCATCGACGCCGACACGGTCGCCGCCCATCTCGCCGTGGACCCGGCCACCGTGTACCGGCTCGTCGAGCGCGGCGCGCTTCCCGCGATCCGGGTCGCGCCGCGAGTCATGCGGTTCCGGCCGGAGGACGTCCGGTCGTACCTCGCGCAGAACACGCGGAAGGCTGCCCCCGCGGGACGAGTCAAGCGCCTTCTCGGGGGCTCGTCGTGACGCGCTCCGCGACGCCGTCCGCGTCGGCTGAACGAACTGGAGGTGCTCCGACGCAAGAGCGTCCATCGCCCACGCGCGGGCTCCGGCTGGTCGGGGCCCCGCGAGGAGACGACGACGTGGTACGACCCATCGAGAAGAGCGCACCGGGAACGCCGGGGCGTGCGAAGCGCCGGCGCAGGTTCGGGCGGATCACCCTGCGGAAGTGGCCGTCGGGACGGCGGACCTGGCGGGCCGCCTGGGTCTGCCAGGTGGAGCGCCGGAAGATGTCGCGCTCGTTCGACTCGGAGAAGGAGGCGAAGGACTTCCTCGCAGAGCTCGAGCGCCGCGTCATCGCGCGGGCGTACGAGGTCCCGCCGACGATCCAGGAGGAGGAGGCGAGGCACGCCGAGAGCGTCGTCGCCGCTCAGCCGCGCCAGGTGCCCACGTTCGTCGGGTACGCCGAGGACGTCATCGAGCGGCGGTTCGACAAGGTCCTGTCCGAGGGCGCGATGGGCGTCCAGCGCGCCGCGCTCCGGGCGTGGAAGGAGTTCTTCGGACCGCGCGCGGGGCGACGCGCCCTGCGGCTCGACGAGATCACGCCCGCCATGCTCCTCGACTACCGCGCGTGGCGGACGAGCCACCGGAACTCGCTGGGCGGACCCGCGAAGCCGATCAGCCCGCGGACGATCAACGCGGACCACGCGGCGATGTGTCGGATCCTCAACGAGTCCGTCCTCGACGGGCATCTCGACAAGAACCCGATCGCTGGGATGAAGAAGCTCCGCGAGATCCGTCGGCAGCGCCGCTACCTCACGAAGGAGGAACTCGGCGCGCTCATTGCGAAGTGCCCCGTGCACTTCAAGCCCTTCCTCGTCACGGCCGCGTACACGGGCGCGCGCAAGGGCGAGCTGACGCGGCTGCGCTGGTCGGACCTCGACTTCGAGAGCGGGAAGATCGCGCTCTACCGCCCGAAGGTCGGCAACGCGGACTGGATCGACATGCACCCGGCGGTCGAGGCGGAACTCCAGCGGCTGAGGGCGTCGCGCGAGACGACGCTGCGCCGCGAGGGCAAGAAGCTCGCCCCGGAGGAGCACGTCTTCCTCTCGCGGCACGGGACGCCGTTCGTCGAGATCCGCCGCTCATGGGTTCTCGCGCTGAAGGCCGCGGGCCTCGACGGACGCGAAGGGCTCACGCCGCACAGCCTGAGGCACTCGTTCGCGACCCACTACCTCCAGAACGGCGGGGCGGTCACCGACCTCCAGCAGCAGCTCGGGCACGCGGAGCTCGCGACGACGCAAATCTACGCGAGCGCGCTGTCGGCGCGGCGGCGGGCGACGGTGATGGCGCTCGACTTCGCGGGGGCGGGCTCAACGCGCCGCTAACTCGGACGTTCCGCGGGCGGCCTGGCGCGCCGCGTTCCGCCACTCGTCATGCGCCTGCTCCACGGCGGTTGCAGAGGAGCTTCCTGCGCGCCAACCCCCGAGAGTCACCAACTCGTGATTGAGCAGAAATCTGGTCGGATGCGGTCAGTCGAATGTACCCGGATAGGACCTGTCAGTCGAAGATCAGCCGTACCAGGCCGCTACGCAGTCGTCTTCCGGGTCGCAGGCGGCCGCGCGTTTCGCTCAACCCGAGGACGCGGTTCTCGCGCGCGCTTATCACCTCTACATGGCCAGTGGGGAATCTGCGGGACGGAGCGATCCATACCTGCGCGGTCTCGTCGTCCATGCGAACCACCACACCGGCACGCGGGTTCGCCTTCCCCGGGGTGAAGCGAGTTCCCGCAGCGTAGACGGTCGTTCCGTCAAGCGTCAGAGTCCACATCTCGTTCTGGCGGTCGTCGTCACCGTCCACCGCGATCTGGCGCACGCCATCCGCCGCTCCGGACCAGTTCGCATCGGGCGTGCCGTCGGGCAACAACCGAGCGATGTAGCCAGCCGTCCGGCTTCCTCCTGGGCTGTGGGAGAAGAGCACGACGTACCGTCCCATGGAATCCACGCCCATGCTCCTCGCGTCGTCGAGCCGAGCATTCACACCCGTGTCGATCTCGCCGAGGTCGAGGAAACGCGTGCCGTCCGCGCCGAGCGCTGCGTCAGGGCGTCCGAATGCGTCAAGACCCACGAGTGCGCGCTGCCGGTCAGGCGGACCCGGCGTCTCGAATCTTAAGTCCAAGGCGACGAATCGCCCTGTCGCATCCACCGCGCGCGGCCCCAGGTTAAACGCGGTTCCGACGCGCGGCACGGGAGCGACTCCGTTCTCGCCGTAGGAACGGTCGGGCTCGCCGTCGGCACCGAGACGGAACACGACCCAAAGCCGTGGATCCGCCCGGGACGTCGCCAGCACGAAGACGCCGCCGAAGCCGTCAGAGTAGATGCCGTGCGCTGACAGCACCCGATCGAAGTAGACGCCGCCGCTCCCGAACCCCGGGTCGAGCCGGCCGTCGGGAAGGACCCGCGCAACGACGGTAGACTCGCTGGTGTTCGCATCGTCGGGCGCGGGGTGCGGTGCTCCGACGACGATGAGGCGGCCCGCCGAGTCGAGTATCAGGCGCCTCATGTCACCAAGCGCACCCAATGCGACAACGCCCGCCCCCCCGAAGGTGCGCTCGAGCCGGCCGTCCGGGTCGTACGCGGTCAGCACTGACCCGAACTCGCCGCCGCTAAGCATAAACGTCCGTCCGCTGGAATCGGTAACTCCGGCGAATCCAGAGGGACGGTACGTGCCGGGCGACCGCGGCAGTGGAGCGCGCAATGCAACGACACCCGCCCGGCCGAAATTGGGGTCGAGGTAGGGCTCCGTGCGGGGCTCCGCGAGTACCAGCGTTGCGGCGGATAGGCAGGCGAAAGCCAGAACAATGCTAGACCAGCGCACAGAAGCCTCCGATCGGAAGGAACTGGTCGGGGCCACGCGCACCGACCGATGCGGTCCGAGGCTTCTGCTGGTCCTTGCAGTCGCCAGCACCAGGCGGGCGATCATGGCGCAGCGGTCGGTGGCCGTCGGCCCCGGGCCGCGGCTGCGGCGCATGTTCCTGCGGCGCGGAGCGTGTGCAACCGCGCATCCATGAGCGCGGGTCGACTGCGTGTGGAATCACGACGCGTCTCGCCGAGAAGCGCCAACCGTTCCCGCAGCCGATGCGATCCCCACCGAACAGCCCGATCGATCACTCATCGCGATGCGTAGAACTCGTACGCGCCGATGTCCGGAACATCTTTGTCGCCAGCATTCGTGCCAGGATTGGGGCGCGCCAGTCCCCCGAAGTCCGGGCTCACCTCCACATCCTTCACGTTCTTCGCTTCATCGATGGCGCGGCTCGAAGCCGTCAGTAGGAATCGCGCGGCGTCGTTGTAGTCCAACACCTCGAATTGGCTCAGCGTCGTCGGGTCGAGCGAGCGGAAGTCGCCCTTTTGTCCGGGCAACAGATCGCGGAACCCGGGACCGACAAGGTCGCGCGGGGCGCCTGGGTCGCTCGGATCCGGTGCAGCGAGTATGTCCAGCACGTTGCCCCGGCCCCCGCCCGACCACATGTGCGGCAGGAAGCAGTTCCTCGGGTCAGAACAATTCGAGAGCTGATTTGATGCGGACTTCGCAGCGCTCTTCAGGCTCCAGTTGCCTAGGATGATGCAGTTCTGTATCCTGCCCCGGCAGTTCCGTGCGCCTCCGCCGAGGCCATCTGCCTTGTTCTGAAGAATGTCAAGGTGCAGCAGGGCGCCGCTGCAGTTGCAAAGCCCGCCTCCGTCTTCGCCTGCGTGGTTAGCGGCGATGATGCAACTCGTGATGTTGCCGCTGCATGACAGCAGACCACCGCCCAAGTGGTTGCCCGGCTTCTTCTTCTTGCCGACTCCGGCCACGGCAGCATTTCGAGTGACCGAACACCGTTCGATGTCACGCCTTACTCCGTAAAAGCCGCCGCCGCCGGCACCCGTGGCGACGTTGCGATCAAGGAAGCACTTGCTGATGACGACGTCCGCGTTGGCGACCGCTCCGCCCCGTGAGGCTCCGCAGCCCGTGAAGGTGCAGCTCTCCACGAAGAACTCGTCGTCATACTGCAGGTCGTCAGTTGTGTAGTAGTAGTCGGCCCACCCCGAGACATTTGACAATGCTCCCCCGTCTCGTCCAGCGTGGCACCGGACGAAGCGGCACTCCTTCACTCGAGTTGCGTCGTGGCAGGCACCTCCGCTGCCGAACATCGCGCTGCACTCCGTGAAGCTGCAACCAGACACCACCCCGACTTGGTCGATGGCGCCCCCGTTGAATCCAGCAGAACAGTTCGTGAACGTGCACTGGACGAGGCTTGCCCGGCCGTAGCGGTACCTTAGCTTGCGCCCATCGACAATCCCGACGCCCTTGTCCGTTACGCCTGCAACCGCCCCGCCGCTGGCCGCTGCGCCCGCAGCGACGCAGCCGTCGAACGTGCAGTTGGCCGCCCTCCCGAGGAACCCATTGATCGCAGCGCCCGAGCCCGGCGAGCGAAAGCCCGCAAACGTCGCACCCTCGACATCGAACCGGGCACCTTCGTTGCAACGGATGCCGCGCTGGTCCATGTTGCCGACGGACGGCTCAAGGCGGAACACTCCGCTCACAACACTTGCGCCGCCGAGCTTCGGGACAGGCACGGTCCCGCCTGCCGGGGCTGCGCCAGAGATGCGGCTGACCATGATGACCTGGGGCGCTGCGACGTCCCCCCTGATCGTCACGGCTCCGTCCGCAACAAGATGAACCCACAAGCCAAGGCTGATCCCGCTGCTGGGGACGTACGTTCCCTGACGGATGACGACGAGCGAAATCCTGGAAGGTAGGTAAGTCTCCGTTGACGATCCCCGCTTGAAGGCTAGGCTGCCGTCGTCATAGCGTAATCGTTGCCCTAGCGCCAGGATCGCTGTCTGAATATCGTTGAAATCGAATTCATTCGGCGTCGCGTGCGCATATCCGACTGTGGCGACTGCAAAATCCGGAATCCTCATGAACGTGACCGGATCGAGCTCGGCGGAGAAGTGAATCCCGCCGTGTTCGTTCCATACGCCGAACTCCGGCGGCGGGACCAAATGGCTCGCCTCATGACTGCGCGGCGGCGCACGCTGTGGTTCGCGAGGCGTTCGTGACGTCGTCGGACCCGCCTCTCGGTATTTCACGGACTTCATCGCCCGCCTTTCCGTCCCAAACGTGGGTATCGGCTTGAGTCAGCTTCGGCCTCTCGCGCAGCGAGGCACCGGGAGCGATCTAAGTTGGTGCCTCGGCGGCGACCGCCGCGAGCGCTGCCTGACCGCCTCCAGGCTTGAAAGACCCGCTCCGCGATGGGCCCGCGTGCCGAGAATCGCGTTGCAGTCGTCCGCTCCCCGCTTCCGCTGGGCGAAGGCGGGCTCAGGAGCGCCGGGCTGAGGCTGGCGGAGACCCATGGCCCAAACTCCCTCTGCGAGACAGCGGTCCATCCGATGCGGCTGCGCCGATCGCAGGCTGGAGTGCAGACCGGAAGGCGGGCAGCGCCCGCGGGGGGCGCCACCGTCGGCTTGCAGCGCGATCGTCCCGCGTTCGCCTGATCCGATCCGGCGAAGGCGCACCCAAACTGGGATTGGCGGCCCATGGGCCTCAGCCACATCCGCATGAAGCGCAACAACTGCCTTGACGGTCGCGCCCGCGCCGACCGGAACCTACATAAGCGAGAGCGGCTGTCGTCGGAAGCCGCTGTGACGCTGTCGTGCTTCGCAGGACGACCGGTGACTTGGCCCAAACCGCGGAGCGATCGAAAGCCCCGCGGGCCCGCGACACGGCTGCCGCAGCGACCGAGACTCGGACCGAACTTAGGCCAAATCGGCTGACGCCGCCGCTGCCGCATCGACCGCCGCACCCGCACAAACCTGCACTCCGACTCACAGTATCCGCCCGCTCACGGCACGAACCCCGCCACGCTGGCTCCCGTCATCGCAGCAATCGACGCGGTCTCGGGCACCAAGAGCGCGTAGTACCCGCGCACTATTCGCCCGCGCTGGCTGACATCGAGTTGGGTCGGCACTTCGTCCACCACGATCCCGAACTCGTCGGACTCGCCGCCAACATGGAGCATACGGATGCCCGTCGGACCGCTCAGCTTGACCGCGTAGACGCTGGTCACCTCGCCCGCGATGGCCCCCTCGGTCGCGTAGACCGGCACCCCCTCGAACGTTAGCACGCGAGTGCCGAGGCGCTCGTCCAACTCGTAGCAGTACTGCGCACTGCCAGAAGCTTCAAGGAGCGACAGCAGCTGCCGTCGCGCGGACAGGCTCATGACCAGCGCATCAGGGCCGCTGCCGAGGAAGCCGTCGCTCGCGCGAACCAGCGCCGTCAGTCGGTGGTAGTTCGCCAGCGTCGGCGCGGCCCCAGCCAGATCAAATGCCTGGCCGCCTGTTGCGAAGACGCTCAGCCCGGCGAGATTGGGCGCGACGCCGTTGCCGTTGATGACCATGCCGCTGAGCGCGCGAAGAACGGCGACCTTGCGCGCCTCGGTCTGGAGATCAAGCTGGTTGTTGGTGCCCGACGCATCGATGTCGGCGTCATCGACTTGAACCGACCCCTGGATCCGGGCGAAGGTGAACGTCGCTAGGGCCGTCACGGCGGCGACGGAAGGCACGTTGTCGCCAGCCTCTAGCCACGAGACATCGCCGAGTCCGCTTGCCTGGTTGAGTTGCACCTGCCTGCCGTAGCCGCCGGCCTCCTCGAAGGGCAGGGCGCGTAGGAACTGGTCCACGTAACCGCCCGGAGTGAACCCCGGCAATCTCAAGCACGCGGTGAGATTGTTGATGGTCGTCGCGTTGGGTTGTGACATGAGGCTCCTCTGCGAGGCCTAGGGTTCAGCTCCGTGGGAACCGGATGCTCGCATGCGCTGCGCGGAGCCGCGTATGATTTCCAGAAATTTCGCAGCGGGCCGTGAGATTTGCGCCCGGCCGCGAGTTTCGGTCGTGATCTTCAGCGCCACGGCACCGGGGACCGTCGTCAGGATTGCGACCGGAGAGAGGGCGCATCACGTTCTACGGCCAGGGAATCGGCGAGACCAAGCATCCTCTGTACCGGCGGCGCAACGCCGACGCAGCGGTGACGCTCGAGCGTTGCTGCTGCGCCGTGCCGGCTGGCAGCGGTGCGTCCGGGCGCGTCCGACCGCGGGCGCGAACTTGCGGTGGCGACTTCCGAGCGGCCCGGCCACGCGATGCGCCCCTCCATGCGCCCCTCTACCGGAATCGGACCGATTCTAGGCGTGACTCCTGGCGGTCGAGCCGTCGTCGTAACTCGCGCTTCGCGCGTTGGTTACGTTGTGGTCGGGGCGAGAGGATTTGAACCTCCGGCCTCTTGCTCCCGAATGAAGCCTAGCGCGTTGCCCCGCAAGGACTTACGCGCGTGGCTTGCCGCACAAGCCGCAGTAGCCGCAGGAACCGACTGACGTAGCGCTCCGGTTGGCACCTCCACCGGGTCGCCGCGAAGCGAATCGCGCGGTGGTGGGTCACGCTCGGTCGTCGCGATCGTCGCCGCATCGACGGCGGTCGCCGGGAAGTGCCACGAGCGCAGGGGAATGCTGCAGGGCGTCCCGAGAGAGGCCCCGGGTAGCGACTCCAGCGTGCATCCCGCGAGGAAGCGCGCTCGCGAGCGTCACGCACGACTTTGTCCTCGACTCCCGGCTGGTGTCGAGCAGGGGGCGGGCGTGGGGGGACGTCGGTGCCATCGAACGCCGCCTACACGCGTCCGGCATGTGTGGGGTGTGACAATAACGATTCCGATTTGAGCGTGTAATCAGGGCGTCGTCGGCCGCCTCTCAGCGCAGCGGAAGCTGCGGAAGGAGAGGCGGATGTCGCAGGAGCAGAAGGGTGAGGAGAGGGACGTCGGGCCGGGCGGAGGCGGGCGGAGCCCGCCGGAGCCCGGCCCGACGTCGCGCGGCCGACCGGGGCCTCGTCCGGGGCATGCGCGCACCCACGTCGCGTACACGCCGGAGGAGCGCCGCGCGGCGATCGAGGCGTACGTGAAGTCCGGCCTCACGTACGAGGGCTTCGCTCGGATCTGGGGAGTCAGTTCGCACGCGCTCTACCTGTGGATGAAGCGTTACCGCGAGCACGGGCCGCAGGGGCTCGATCATCCGTACGGCACGGGCCGCCGGGGGCGGAGACCACTTCCGGTGCCGGTGCGCGAGGAGATCGTGACGGCGCAGCGGCGCTTCCCGGACTTCGGCCTTCGCCGGGTCCAGGACTGGCTCGCGCGGTTTCGCGGACTCAAGGTGAGCGCGAGCGGCGTGCGCAGCGCGATCGAGGCGGCGGGCGTCCCGCGGTCCGTGGTGACTCGGCGACGCCGTCGCGGTCCGGAGGCGCTGCGGCGTTTCGAGCGGGCACGGCCCGGGGAGCTCTGGCAGTCGGACATCACGAGCTTCGTGCTCGCGCGACCGGGGCGGCGGGTCTACCTCGTGGTGTTCCTGGACGACCACAGCCGGTACGTCGTGAGCTGGAGCCTACGGCTCCGGATGACCGCGGCGGCGGTGTGCGAGGCGCTGCTCGAGGGGATGGCGCGATTCGGCAAGCCCGAGGAGGTGCTGACGGACCAGGGGCCGCAGTACCACGCGTGGCGCGGGAAGTCGGCCTTCAGGAAGCTCCTGGAGCGCGAGGGAGTCCGGCAGGTCGTGGCGCGGTCGCACCATCCGATGACGGTCGGGAAGTGCGAACGCCTCTGGAAGACGGTCGCTGCGGAGCTGTGGGACCGGACGCGGCCGCGGGACCTCGCGGAGGCGCGGGAGCGGCTCGGCCACTACTTCCATCACTACAACTTCTTCCGGCCGCACCAGGGGCTCGACGGACTCGTCCCGGCGGACCGTTTCTTCGGCGCGGAGAAGGCGGCGCGGGAGTCGATCGAGGGGGCGATCGAGAGGAACGCGCTGCAACTGGCGCTCGGCGAGAGGCCGCGGACGTCGGTCTTCCTCTTCGGGCAGGTCGGGGGCGAGCAGGTGTCGCTGCACGGGGAGCGGGGGAGGCTCGTCGTGTCGACGAGCCGGGGCAGTCGGGAGATGGACCTCGAGGACCTCGGGATCGAACGGGAGGACGGCGATGAGCAGGACGACGCAGGCGGCCGCGACGAAGGCGGCGGGGACGGTGGCGGAGACGAGCGAGACGACGCCGGCGGAGGCGCCGGCGACCCGCACCCGGCGGGGCCGGGGCCGTCGCCGCGTGGGCCGGTGGGTGCGGCCGGTCTACCCGATGCGGGCGTACTACGAGCAGGCGACCGAAGAGGAGCAGAGACGGGCGCACCTGCTGTCGGCGAGGATCCTGGAGTACTGGACGGGAGTCACGACCAAGCAGGAGACGGCGACGGCGCTGGGTGTCCCGCCGATCCGGGTCTGGCAGCTGAGCCAGCGGGCGGCGACGGGCCTGGTGTGCGCGCTGCTCACGCCGCCGAGCGGGAAGCGAGGGCCACCGATGGGAGCGAGCGAGGACGAGAAGGCGCTGCGCAAGGAGAACGAGCGCCTGCGGAAGGAGAACGCGCTGCAGCGGGAGCTGATCGAGGTGCTGCGCGAGCTCCCGGGGAACCGGGACCGGGAGGTCCCGGGGTCGCCGCCCGCGGCGGAGGAGGAGGCCGGTGCGAAGAAGCCCCGGCGGCAGAAAAGCCGCGAGTCCCGAGCTCTGCCGGGCGGTGCGGGGGTGGATCCACCGCCGTCCCCTTGAGCACGGGGAGCAGTGCGTCGTCGCGGAGCTCACTCGCGTGAACGCGCGGAGTCTGCGGGAGTGGGCCCGCGAGGACCGTCCGGTGGGACCTCGCGGGCGTCCGCCGACGAGCGCCGCGCGGCGGGAGGAGGCGGCGAGTCTCGTCCGCGCCGCGTGGGAGGAGCAGGGGCAGAGCGGCGGCGTCCGGCCGATCCGGGCGGTGCTGGCGGGCTCGGTCTCCTCGGGTCTCGTCCGCTGGTGCCTCGCGGCGATCAAGGGCTCGCGGCGGGCGCGCGCGAGGGCGCACGCCGCGGAGCACCGCGTGCACGTCGAAGTGGGCGCGCGGGACGCGATGTGGTCGATGGACTCGACGCACCTGGGCCGGCTCCCCGGCGGGGAGGCGGTCGAGGCGCAGGTGGTGCGCGAGACGTCCACGCCGAAGATCCTGTCGGTCGACGTCGGACCGGCGGCGGACGGCGACGCCGTGGTCCGGATCCTCGGGCGCGTCGCAGAGGAGCGCGGCGGTCTGCCGCTGGTGCTCGTCACGGACAACGGGCCGATCTACGTGTGCGAGACGGTCGAGGAGTGGCTCGCGGAGCACGGGGTGACGCACCTGCTGTCGCTGCCGCACACGCCCCGCCACAATCCGTGGGTCGAGCGGACGAACGGAGAACTCAAGGCGGAGACCGGACTCGGCCGCGGCGTGGTCGTGCACGACGACGCGGAGGTCCGTGCACGCGTCGCCGAGGCGCGGTGCCGCCTCGACGAAGTGCGGCTGCGCGGCTCACTCGGCTTCCGGACCGCCGCGGCGGCTGACGCCGGATTGACGGGGTGGTACGATGTCTGCACGCGTGAGCGCTTCCTCGCGACCGTGTGCCGTCGCCTCGACGAGGCCCTGCCGGGTCTCGAGACGGCACGTGCACGGCGCAAGGCGCGGCGTGAAGCGATCTACGCGTCGCTGGAGGAACTGGGACTCATCCAACGAACCCGAGGTGGCCGGTGACAGCCCTGCTCAAACCGGAATCGATTTTCCGCACACCACAGGGTACACGGGCGAGGTTCTCTACCACATCCCGCTGCTGAGCAAGCTGGCGGCCCTGATCGGATGGACCAATCCGGACAACGTCAACTCCAACGCGGAGAACCACGCAGAGTCCAAGCGCATCACGAAGCAGTACATCCAGGACATCCTGAAGTGGCTCGCGGAGAACTACCCCGACAAGAAGGCGAAGTACACGGGCAAGACGGTCACCACGGTCGATTCGGAAGGGCAGACGCACGAGTACGACCCCAGCTACTGCTACTGGCACATCGACCTCCCCTCCGTGAGCCAGGAAGGCGGGGAGATGCACCTCGCCACGTACGGCTTCTCGCTGAGGAACGGAAAGCTCGCGTCGCCCGCCGCCCATGGGATGTCGGGGGTGCGCGGCGAGGTCGCGCCGTGGACGGGTGGCGTGCATGTCCTCACGCCCGCGATCGGCGGCTTCGGAGGCGTTGGACTGCGCAAGTGGGAGCAGTGGGGGCTGCAGACCGACCTGTCGTTCCTCCCCAGCTACCGCTACGAGTTCCAGTTCAGCCGGCTTCCGATGGAGGCGTACTCGCGCGACGCATGGGAAACGAACACTCAACTCCGCTAGCATCCGCGCTGCGCGCACTCGTCGGAGCGGCGTTCCTGGTTGCGTGCAGCCACGCCGGCGACGTAGGCCCCTTCGTGACGCCGGATGCCGTTTCGTCGATCGCCAGCTCAGAGAGTGGGGCGTCAGACGTGTATCAGTCCGCCGAATTTGGAGGACGCCGCGGCTTTCCGCGGAGCGTCCCCGTCTCGCTGTGTGCCGACCGGGCGGGTAAGGAACTCGCAGCCGCGTGGCCCGAGTTCGAGGAGGGGCTCGCGCGTGTCGCCGTCGCTTGGTTCCGGGACGGCGCATGGCGCGAGGTGAGGGTCCCGCGGGACGGCAACACCTACACTGCGCCCATCTGCTTGCCGCTCGGCGACGGCACAGCGGCGCTGGCCTGGGGCGGTCCTTCAGAAGGGAAGGGCCTGTGGATCGCCGCCGACGGCGCTGTCCTAGATCGCGTCGATCTCGATCTGCGCCCCGAGCGACTCAGCGCGCTGGCCGCCTCCGGTGGAGTCCTCCTCGGCGGCGCGCGGTCCGCCGCACGTTTCCGCGCTTGGAATCCCCTCGTGGAGCCTCACGGGAGCACGGTCCGAGTGCAGCGGGTCCCGACCCGGCTTCACTGGGCACGGGACGGCGTGGGCGGGACGGAGGACATGGCGCTCGACCGGACTCACGACCACACCCCCGCCGTAGTCACGGGCGCGGGAACGGTCTTCGGTCGTGACGATGGGAGGAGCCGGTTCGAGGTCGTCTGGCAGAACGCCGCCGGTACGACTGTCGTCGCGCGCGACGTCGGTCTCGGTGTCGGCGAGTGGCTGGACGCCGCGACCGACGACGCCGGAGGACCAGTCGTGTGTTACGTGGACGAGGGCCGAGTCGTCGTCCTCGCGCGCCGCGGGTTGGATTGGTCGAAGCTCGCGGAGATCAGCAGCGCGGAGGGTGCGATGGGCGTGCGCGTCGTGGCGATGCCGGGCAAGGTCCACGTCTGCTGGTGGCGCTTCGAACGCGACGGGCCCAGGACGTACCTCGTGACCGTCGGGCCGAGCGGACCGGGCGAACGCACGATCCTCGGGCGAGCAGCCGGTGCCGCGCTCACCCGGTGCGGTTCTCGAGCGTTCGTCGCGATGGCGACGGAGACCTCGGGCTCGGGCCCCGACGCTCGGCACCGGATTGAGGTGTTGCCCCTTCCCGAGTAACGCGCCGGATTGCGCTGCCAGAGAACGACGACTGGACGACCGCCTGCTCGGTCGGCGCCATCCGCCGCTTCGACGCGCCGACCGTCGCTGTTCGCGAAGCGTCGCCGTGCGGAGTTCCACGTGTTCGATCGAGTCCATGAGCGTGGTCCGGGCACGAGGCCAAACTGCTGGGCCATTTGGACGAGCTGGCTCCTCGCAGCTCGTGCCGTGTGTGCCGTGTTGATCTGCGACGAGCGGTGCGCCGAGAATCTCATCGCCTCGCTATGTCCGACGCCCGGTCAGATACACGCGGACAAGTTCCCGCGTCGCGGCGTCGCACCGTGGGTCCGCGAACATCAGCGCCACGCGGGCGTAGAGCGAGTCGCGGAGCGTCAGGTAGACGCGGCCCGCGTCCGCCCGCGTGGCGGGAAGGGACAGGGCGACGAGGGTCTCCAAGTCGCCCGTCACGTCAGCCCATGCGGCGTCGGCCACGGGCTACGGCTTCTGGACCGTGCCGGCGCCGGAGACGCCCGCGGAGCCGCCGGTGCCCGCCGGGATGGACGATGCGTTCCCGCCGGACGCGCTGTTGCCGGTCGTCGTGATCGTCACGGTCGTCGGCGCTCCGTTCGCCGACTTGATCGCGGAGGCGACCTGCTCGGCGGTCCACTTCTGCTCGTCGGCCATCTTCAGGATCGGGCCGATGACCTCGGAGGGGACGGACGAGGCGAAGTACCAGTTCACGGCGGCGGTGCCCCCGGTCGCCGTCGACGGCGCCTGACCCTGCTGGCCGGTCACGGTCTGCGCGAGCTGGCCCG
>JAJVHW010000121.1 GCA_022072415.1 Planctomycetota bacterium | reverse complement strand
AGGGCGACTTCGCGGGGCAGCCGTTCGAACTCCTCCCGTGGCAGCGCGACCTGATCGTCCGCCCGCTCTTCGGGTGGAAGCGCGCCGACGGCACGCGGCGGTTCCGGAAGGCGTTCCTCGAGGTCGGGAAGAAGAACGGGAAGTCGGGGCTCGCGTCGGGCATGGGACTTCTGCTCGCGTTCGGCGACGACGAGCCGGGAGCCGAGGTCTACGCCGCGGCGGCCGACCGCGACCAGGCGCGGATCGTGTTCGGCGACGCCGCCGTCATGGCGCGCGAGAACCCGAGGTTCCTGAAGGACGCCGACATCACGGTGCTCCGCAACGCGATCGTGCAGACCGCGACGAATTCGACCTTCAAGGCGGTGTCGTCCGAGGTCGGGACGAAGCACGGGTTCAACGTGCACGGGCTCATCTTCGACGAGTTCCACACGCAGCGGACGCGCGACCTCTACGACACGCTCTACAAGGGCACGTCCGCGCGGCGCCAGCCGGTCGTCTTCATCATCACGACGGCGGGCGACGACCGCGAGTCGATCTGCTACGAGGAGTACGAGTACGCGAAGAAGGTCCGCGACGGCGTCATCGAGGACGAGCAGTACCTGCCGGTCATCTTCGAGAGCGACCCCGGGGCCGACTGGACCGACGAGCGGACGTGGCGCGCGTCGAACCCGTCCCTCGGCGTGACGAAGTCGCTGGAGTACATGCGCGCCGAGTGCGCCGCGGCGCAGGCGGAGCCCCGGAAGCGGAACAGCTTCCTCCGGCTCGAGCTCAACATCTGGACGGAGAGCCGGACGGTCTGGATCGCGCCGGAGGCGTGGGAGGCATGCCGGCGAACGGAGCCCGCGACGGACCTCGCAACGCTTCCCTGCTGCGCGGGCCTCGACCTCTCGGCGTCGGCGGACCTCACGGCGATCGTCCTGGCGTTCCGCCGGCGGGACTACGCGCGGCCCGCGGAGACTCTCGTGGTCGAACTGCCGGAGGGCACCTCCGCGGGAACACCGACGTCGGCCGCGGCCGGACCGACGCCGAAGGTCGAGCACCGGCTCGTCCTCGACTACGAGGTCGAGCTCGCGCCGTGCTTCTTCCTCCCCCGCGAGATCCTCCACGAGCGCGCGCGGAAGGACCGGGTGCCGTACGACGTGTGGGCGCGCGAGGGGTGGCTCCGCGTCACCAAGGGGAACGTCGTCGACTACGCCGAGGTCTACCGCGTCGTCCTGGAGGAGATTCGCAAGAAGCACAAGGGTCTGGCGCAGGTCGGCTACGACCCTTGGAACGCCAACCACCTGGCGTCGTCGCTCACCGCGGCGGGCGTGCAGATGGTCGAGGTGCGGCAGGGCTACGCGTCGCTCTCGGGCCCCTCGAAGCTCTTCGAAGCGCTCGTGCGCTCGCGCCGAATCCGCCACGACGGGAACCCCGTGATGCGGTGGTGCGTCGCGAACTGCGAGGTCGCGACGGACCCGGCCGGGAACATCAAGCCGGTGAAGCCCGGCGGCGCGGCACAGGGGACGCGGCGGATCGACGGAGTCGTCGCCGCCGTGACCGCGCTCTCCCGGCTGATGGTCCTCGGCAACGTCGCCGCGTCGCCGTACGCCCATCGGGGTGTTCGCACGGTTGGCTAGAGGGACGGCGGGCACCGCGTGCGCGCGGCCCGCTTGTCCCATGTCCACGTCCACGGCAGAGGACACCCGCCCCGTCTCCGACGCTCAACTCCGTGCTCGCTCAGGCTGCGATCAACCGGTGCGATCCTTGCGACGGCCGGGCGTCGGCCGATCTGCTGGCACGAGGAGGAGGGCGCCTTGAGTCTGTCGTCGCTGCTGGAGACCCCCGAGGTCGTCGCACCGCTCCGGGACCTCATCAGGAACCCCGGGCTCACGCCCCGCCCTCCCGTTCGTGTGCCTTCGCTCGGCGGCGCGCCGAGCAGGATGGGGACGGCGTTCGACTACGCGCTCCGGTTCGGGCTCGGCGCCCGGTTCAGAGCCACGGCGCGCGCCAACGTCGCCGCGGGCGCTGCGTTCATGGCGATGTTCGACCCGGCAGCGAACGACGAGGCGCTCTTTCGGCTTCACCGGCACGCGCTCCGAGTGCTCTCGCGTTCGCCGCTGCGCAGGCAGCTGACGCGCGCGGCCTCCGTGGCTTGCTTCGACCTCGCGGGCCTCGACCTCCTCCGCCGCACCGGGCTGTACGACGACGTCGGCCGCACTCCGACGCCCGAGGACCTCGACGAGATCCGCGCGCTCTACGCGATCGTCCCGTGGGAGGAGTTCCGGCCGCGCCGCGTGCTGCGGCTCAATCCCACGTTCGGCGACGGCTCCGAGCTGGTGGGGGGTGCCGACGCGGACCTGCTCGTCGATGACTGCATCATCGACATCAAGACGGTGAAGGAGTCGAAGCTGCACGTGGACTACGTCCGGCAGCTCGTGGGCTACGCCCTCCTCGCAAACGCGTACGGCGTGGACGGGAGCCGTGCGCGAATCGACGTCCGCAGGCTCGGCGTCTACTTCGCCCGCGCGGGCGTGGTCCACCGGTTCGAGATGGAGGAATCGATCGCGCCAGCCGACGAGTTGCGCGTCCTGCGCCACTTCCTTGCCCACGCGCGTCGCGAGCGGACTCGGATCGGTGCGCGAGACCCGTTCCTCGACATGCTCGGACTACCGGCCGCCGCTCGACGCCGCGTGCGCACCCGCCGCGCGTGATCAGCGACGGCGGAGCGCCGACGAGTCGAACACCTCCGCGGTGGAACGACTCTGCACCGCCCGGAGACTCGGGGCGATGCCGGACGCTCCGTCCCGACGCAGCCTCGTCTCGCGCCTCCGGGCCGGCGCCCGCGCGTTCCTCCTCTCCGAGGAGCCGCCCGAGTCCTTCTGGAAGTGGCCGGGAGTCGGCCGGCCGACGCTGTCGGGCGTCAATGTCACCGACCAGACAGCCCTCCGCGTCACGGCGGTCCTCTCCTGCGTCAAGGTGCTCGCGGAGTCGATCTCGACGCTGCCGCTCATGGTCTTCGAGCGGCAGACGAACGGTGACAAGCGGCCCGCCGCCGAGCACCCGCTCTCACCGATCCTTCACACGCTCTGCAACGACGAGGCGACGGCGCAGTCTGTTCGCGAGACGCTCTGCGCGCACGTGCTGCTGCGCGGGAACGCCTACGCCCGTGTGGTCCGCGACGGCGGCGGCGACGTGCGCGAGATCTGGCCGCTCGCGCCGGGGACTGTCCAGCCGGAGCGCCCCCGGCGCGACGGGCCGCTCGTGTTCCGGGTCTCGGAGCCGGGCGTCCGGCCGGAGACGCTCCGCGCGGATCAGGTCTGGCGGATCCCGGGCCTCTCTTGGGGCGGGGCGACGGGGCTGTCGCCGATCGCCCTCGCCCGCGAATCCGTCGGTCTGGCGATCGCCCTCGAACAGAACACGGCCGCGGCGCTGAAGAACGGCGCCCGCATCGCCGGGATCGTCACGCACCCCCACGTGATGGAGGACCCGGAGTACCAGCGCTTCAAGTCCTCGTGGGACGACGCCTACGCCGGCGTGACGAACGCCGGGAAGACCGTGATCCTGGAGCAGGGCGCGAAGTTCGAGAAGGTGGGGATGACGTTCGAGGACCTGCAGTTCCTCGAGCTGAAGAAGTTCCAGGTCGCCGAGATCGCGCGCCTCTTCCGCGTGCCGCTCCACATGCTCTACGACACGCAGGCGCAGCCCCGCGCCAACATGGAGCAGGCGTCGCTGGAGTTCGTCGTCTACACGCTCCGGCCGTGGCTCGTCCGCTTCGAGCAGACGATCGCGCGGGACCTCCTCCTCCCCTCCGAGCGCGCCCGGTTCTTCGCCGAGCACAACGTCGCGGGGCTCCTCCGCGGCGACTTCGCGGCGCGCATGGCGGGCTACGCGCAGGGTCGCCAGTGGGGCTGGTGGTCGGTCAACGACATCCGCCGCCTTGAGAACCTCAACGGCATCGGCCCCGAGGGCGACGTCTACCTCCAGCCGCTCAACATGACCCGCGCCGGCGTGCCGCCGGAGGGCACCGCGCCGCCGGACTCGGCGGCGCCGAAGCCCGCCGCCCGGGAACCCGAGGCGCCCGACCCGCAGAAGGAGAACCCCTCATGACGACCCCGCTCCAGGGCGGTCGCGGCTACGTGCTCGCGCAGGCGGACGACGCCGCGCCCGCGCCGACCCTCTACCTCTACGACGTCCTCGGCGTGGACATGTTCGGCGGCGTCCTCGCGAAGCAGGTGATCGACGATCTCCGCGCGCTCGGGGACGTCCCCGAACTCGCTGTCCGGATCAACAGCCCGGGCGGCGACGTCTTCGAGGGGATCGCCGTCTACAACGCGGTCGCGCGGTTCCCGGCGAACGTCACCGTTCACATCGACGGGATCGCCGCCTCCGCCGCGACGCTCGTCGCCATGGCGGGGAACCGCATCGCGATCGCTGAGAACGCGATGGTCATGGTCCACCGCCCGTGGACGGCGCTCATGGGCGACGCCCCCGAGCTCCGCCGCCAGGCCGAGATCCTCGACAAGGCGTGGTCCTCGATGCTGACGACCTACCAGCGCCGCACCGGACGCCGGGCCGCGACGGTCGAGCAGAAGGTCGCCGACGCGGGCGGCGAGTGGTGGATGACGGCCGCGGAGGCCGTCGCCGAGGGGTTCGCCGACGTCGTCACGAAGCCCGAGAAGGAGGCGCAGGTGTTCGGCCTCCACCGGTTCCGCCACGTTCCCGCGCAGCTCGCGGCGTCCGCGGCGGGCGTCGGTGCCGCGGAGTCGCCGACTGCCCCGCGGATCGCCGAGATCGCGCCGCCCCGCGTGGAGGCGTCCGTCCGCGAGGTGATGCCGCTCGCCCAGCGCCGGCGCATCGTCGAGGCGCTCCGTCTCGCGACTTGATCGACTCTGACGCGGCCCGATGCTCGGCCGTGTGGACGTGACCCGATCCCCGGAGGCAGAAGCCATGAGCAAGGTCCTCGAACTGAAGCGCGCCCGCAAGGAGCTCAACGCGAAGCTGGGCGCCCTCGCCGAGAAGCCGGACTTCAACGCGGAGGACGAGAAGTCCTTCGTGGCCCTGAAGGGCCAGTCCGAGGCGCTCGTGAAGCAGATCGAGCGGCTGGAGTTCGTCGAGTCCGACCGCGCGCTCATCGACCGCGTGGACCCGGTCCCGTCGAAGCCGCGCCCCGACGCCGAGCTCGTCAAGCACGCTCGGGCGGACGCGGACGCCCCGAAGCCCGCCGCGAACGCGACGCGCACGCCGGTCGAGAACCCCGGCTTCTCGTGCGTCGGCGAGCTCGTCTACTGCGCCCGCTTCAAGCCCGAGGACTCCCGCATCCAGGCCCTGATGGAGATGGGCACGGGCGAGTCGGGCGGGATCGCGATCCCCGACGAGATCAACCCGACGCTGAAGGAGGTCGCTCCGCAGGAGGCGATCATGCGCCCGCGCGCGACGGTCGTCCCCGCGGGCGAGTCGCCCGACGCGGACCTCGTGCTGCCGTCCCTCAACCAGGGGACGACCGGCAACCTCTACGGCGGCGTCGAGGTGGACTGGATCAGCGAGGGCGGGGACAAGCCGGAGACCAACGCGAAGCTCAAGGAGACGCGCTGGACGCCGAAGGAGGTCGCGGCGCACATCGTCGTGACCGACAAGCTGCTCCGGAACTGGCGCTCCGCGAACGCGCTCATCGAGCGGATGCTCCGCGGCGCGCTCGTCGCGGCCGAGGACAAGGAGTTCCTCCGCGGGATCGGCGGCAACGGCCGCCCCCTCGGTGTCCTCGCCTCGAAGGCGCTCCTCAAGGTCGCCCGCGCGCAGGCTGCGAACGTCACGTACGCCGACCTCGTCGCGCTCGAGGAGAAGCTCCTCGAGGACGGCGAGGCGATCTGGGTCGTCAACCCGCGCGTCATCCCGAAGCTCCGCCAGATGGAGGACACGGCCGGCCACCTGATCTGGCAGGAGGACGCGCGCGGCGGAAGCCCCTCGACGCTCCTCGGCCGCCCGGTCGTCCGGAACTACCGGAGCCCCGCGCTCGGCTCGCTCGGCGACGTGCTCCTCATGGTCCCCGCCTACTACGTCATCAAGGACGGCGTGGACGTGACGATCGCCGCGTCCGAGCACGCGCTCTTCAAGCAGAACAAGACCGTCGTGAAGGCCTTCAAGACCGTCGACGGCGGACCCTGGCTCGACGGCGCGATCAAGCAGGAGGACGGGGAGTCCTACAGCCCGTTCGTCGCGCTCGACGTCCCGTAGTCCCCGGAACCGCTCGTCCCCGCCTGACCGAGGAGAACCCCCATGCCCAGGAAGCTGACCGAGGCGCTCGCCTTCGACTGCATCGTCCCGCCGCAGGACGTCGGGACGGCCGACGTCACCGGCTCGTGGATCGACGTCGCGGACGCCGGGCGGTTCGCGGTGCTCGCGAAGGCGGGCGCCGTGACCGCGGCGAAGGTCCTCACTGTGCAGCTCCGCCAGGCGAAGGACGCCGCGGGGACGGGCGCGAAGGACCTCGGCGCGCCGGTCACCTCGGTCGGCGCGGGCGGGAACCCGCCGGCGGACGTCGAGATCGAGAAGCGCTCCGACGAGCTCGACCACAAGAACGGCTACACGCACGTCACCGCGGTCCTCGGGATCGACGAGAACGCGAAGCTCGGCGCGGCGTACGTCGTCCGCGGCGATCGCCGGTACGTGCCGTAGGCCGGGAGCGTCCCGTGGGCCTCGTCCTCCTCGAAGCTCCGGCCGCGCCGGTGGTGTCGCTCGAGGAGGCGCAGGTCCACCTGCGCTCCGAGCACCCGGAGGAGGCGGCACTCGTCGCCTCGCTCGTCGCTGCGGCGACCGCGCAGGCCGAGGCGTTCTGCAGGCGGCGGTTCGTGACGCAGCGGTGGCGCGCGACGTTCGCCCGCTTCCCGGACGGGGCGCTCCTCCTCCCGCACCCGCCGCTCGCGTCGGTCGAAACCGTCATGTACGTGGACATCGCGGGCGTCGCACAGGTCCTGGCTCCGGCCGACTACGTGGTTCGCACCGCCGAGACGCCGGGCGAGGTCGTCCCGGCCTACGGGAAGTCCTGGCCCGCGACGCGCGACGTGCCGGACGCCGTCGCCGTGGACTTCACCTGCGGCTACGGCGACGCCGCCGACGTCCCCGAGGCGGTGAAGCGCGCCGTTCTCCTCCTGGTCGGAACGCTCTACGCGAACCGCGAGTCCGTCGCCCCGACCGCCATGCAGGCGGTCCCGCACACAGCGGAGTGGCTCCTCGGGCCCTTCGTCGTCCGGAGATTCGCGGCGTGACGGTCCGCGCCGGCCTGCTCGACCGCCGTGTCCGCCTTGAGCGGCGCCACGAGGAGACGGACGACTCCGGCCAAAGCGTCGTCCGGTGGCTCCCGCTCGCCACCGTGTGGGCGCGCGTCGAGCCGCTCGGCGGGCGCGAGGGGTTCGGGCAGCAGCAGTGGGTCGCGTCGGGCGAGGTCCGCTTCACGATCCGCTGGCGCGACGACGTGACGCCGCTCCACCGGGTCGTCCACGACGGCCGCGAGTACGACGTCGTCTCGGTCGCAGAGGACGGCCGTCGCGAGGCGCTGCTCGTCGTCGGCCGCGCGCGAACGGAGGGGCGGTAGCCGTGGCGGACGTCGCGGTCGTCGGCCTCCGGGAGCTCGAAACGGCGCTCGCCGAGATCCCGGCGTCGCTGCGCCGGAACGTCGTCCTCGCGGCACTCCGAAGGGCGGCGCAGCCCATCGTGCGCGACGCCCGCGCGCGAGCCCGCCGCGGGACCGACCCCCGCCGGCGCGGCTCGATGAAGCAGAGGAGGTCCGGCGAGTCCCTCACGATGGGCCCGGGCGCCGACTCGATCGCCGCGCGCGCTGTGAAGTCGTCGGTCGCGACCGAGGCGTCCGTCACAGTCGGGCCCGACCGCCGCCACTGGTACATGAAGTTCGTCGAGTTCGGCTCCGCGCGGCAGTCGCCGGTCCGCTTCCTGACGCCCGCCTTCGAGGTGAACAAGGAGGCGGCCGTCCAGCTCGCCGGCGAGGAGCTCTGGAAGTCGATCGCCGCGACGGCCCGGCGGCTCGCCCGGCAGGCCGAGTCCGGGACGATCTCCCGGAAGGCGGCGGAGGCGCTCCGCTCGTGACGCTCGGGAAGTACCTCCGCCTGGTGCTCACGGGCGACGCCGGCGTCGCGGCCGTCGCAGCGGACCGGGTCTACACCGAGGTCCTCCCGCAGGCGGGCGCGGTCCCGGCCGTCGTGTTCACCGAGGTCTCCGGCGAGGACGACGTCGCTCTCGACGGTCCGACCGATGTGGCGTCCCGCCGCGTGCAGGTCGACTCGTGGGGGAAGACGCGGGCGGATGCGACGGCGCTCGGGCACGCCGTCCGCGCGGCGCTGTCCGGTCACGTGGGCGCCGCGGCGGGCCTCGACGTCCAGGGCTGCTTCCTCGTCGCGGAGCGGTGGGACTACGACGCGGAGACCGCGCTCTACCGGACGAGCCAGGACTTCGACGTGTGGCTCGCGGGGGACGCGGCGTGACGCGGTCCCCGTCCTCCGGCCGAAGGCAAGGTCGTTCCGCCCGCTCCCGCGGAAGTCAGAGTCCGCCTCGATTCCACGGCGGCGACGACTTGAGGTCGGGGCGCAACCGGAGCGAATGTCCGGACCAAGGAGGTGCTCAGATGAAGCACGCGAAGAAGCAGACGAAGACCGTGGGGAAGCCCTCGAAGGGCTCGCCCCGCAAGGCCCCGAAGCTCGTGGTGGTGAAGGACGCCCCGGCGGCCCCCGGCGCGAGGCCGCGCGACCCGCGGCTCCCCGCGGCCGGGACGACGCTCGTCCGCCCCTACAAGGGGAAGGACTACAGGGTGACGGTGCTCGACGACGGGTTCCGCTACGACGGGCGGGAGTTCCGCTCGCTGTCGAAGCTCGCGTCCGAGATCACCGGGCAGGCCAGTATCAACGGCTTCCTGTGGATGCGGCTGACGGGCGGCCCGGCCGACGCGCCGAAGCCGAAGACGCCGAAGTCGAAGGGGAAGGCCCCCGCGCCGACGGAGACCGCTCCCGCGGCCGACGCGGCGTCCGGCGCTCCGAGCGTCTGACTCGAACGACTCGACGTCTCGAACCGGCGGTGCTCTCGCACCGCCGGTTCCTACTTCCGGAGACCGAGGGCCGGCGAAGCCGTAGGGCGGCGCTCGTCGAACGAGCGTGCTCGGCGCCAGAACACGCCTACGCCCATGGCGAGCACGAACGCTTCTAGGTCCGGCGGCAGGCGTCGCGGCACGAGCAGTCTGAGTCGCGGCGTCGCGCTGGTGTGGCTGCGGATCGAGTTCGCGTAGTCGAACAACTGGCCGACGGCCATCCGGACCATCGCGCGGGAGGTGCCCGACTTCGCCTCGACGAGTGTGCATGTGCGCTCGTCGTAGGCATCGCAGAGGATCAGGCCCGCGTCGCCGGGGACGGGGATGCAGTACGGCGCGTAGTCCTCGCACCGCTCGACCCAGATCCACTTCGTGAACCGCTGGACCAGGCGGCGCTCCTCTGCGCGGGCGGTGACGGATTGGCGCTCCAGCGTGTACCGATAGGCGCGAGCGAAGTCCGAGTCGGACTCGATGCGCGAGAGTCGGCGCCCCGCCGGAGGGGTCGGCGGCGTCTTCCGACTCGAACGCGTTGACTTTCGCGGCGGGCGCCTCACCCGGTGCAATTCGTAGAGGTGCCAGAAGAAGATCGAGCGGCGTGCAAGCCCCGCGTGATCCGTCGGCCGAATCGAACCGAGCACGCGGTTCACGCGGTCGATGGCGAGCACGAGGCGCCCGAGCTCGCCCTGCCCTCGCGATCGTGGAACCAGGAGCGGGACGACGACGCGCCGCGACTCGGGACCGTACAGACACACCGCCGTCCACGGCGCGAGCCGTGCGAACAGACGGATGATTCGCGCGGTCGGAACCTTCCGCTTCACACCTCTGCGACCGTGGCCGCGCTCGCGCACGCGCGCGACGATCGCGTCGAACAGGTCCTGAGCTCGTCGCGCGCGCGCGGAGGCCTCGCCTCCTCTCGGCAGGTCCCGGATGCGCAGGATCGTCGAGGTGAGCACTCGGTCGCGGAAGGCCTGTTGCCGAACAGACGGGCAGAGGCTCCCGACCCCGCCCGTGTCGTGCTGGTCGTCGCCATACCAGAGCACCTCCTGGCCCGCGGCGGTCGCCAGCGCGCGTGGCGACGCCCTACGCCAGCGCAGCAGTGAGTCTGCGTACCGAACCTCCCAGTTCGGCCAATCATGGCCGCGACTGAACGAGTCGTGAATCTGTCGGAGTCGTGCATCGGTGAGGAGCGTCATCGGGCCCTCCAGTTCGCGCTGAGACTGGAGGGTACGAGTTCCGCGGTGGCTTGAACGACTCTGACATCTCGCGATTCTCACGTTCGGAGGCATCGCGATGGCCACGCTCGCAGTCCAGCAGATCTCCCGCGCCGGCCTGAACCCCGCCCTCGCGGCGGCGGCGGCCGCGGGCGACGCGTTCCCCAACACCGGACGCGTCTTCCTGCGCGTGAAGAACGCCCACGCGACGGTCGCGCGGACGATCACGGCGGTCTCGCAACTCCCCGCGGGTGCGATCCCGCAGGGCGCCGCGAAGGCGGACGTCGCCGTCGCGATCCCCGCGCTCGCCGAGCGCTGGATCGGGCCCTTCGACCCGGCCTCCTTCAACGACGCGAACGGCCGCGTCGTCGTGACCTACGACTCCGAGGCGGACCTGACCGTCGGCGCCTACGCGCTGTAGCGGAGGAGATGACCCATGGCAGCCACCGGCGCGAAGCTCGGGACAAGGACGCGGTTCCTCCGGGAGGACCCGGTCGGCAGCGGCACGTACGTCGCCGTCGCCGAGGTGAAGTCGATCGGCGGGCCGTCGCTCTCGCGCGACGCCGTCGAGGCGACGCACACCGAGTCCCCCGACGACCACGCGGAGTTCATCCCTGGCCTCGCGAACGGCGGCGAGGTGTCCCTCGTCCTCAACTTCCGCCCGGAGCACGTCAGCCAGGGTGCCACGGCCGGGCTGCTGAAGGACTTTCAGGACGGCACCGTCCGCAACTGGCGCGTCGAGTGGCCGCAGTTCGCGAACACGCCGACGCTCACCTTCCCGGGCTTCCTCACCGGGTGGGAGCCGTCCTCGGCTGCGAAGGAGCTGATCTCCGTCGCGGCGAAGCTCAAGGTCACGGGGAAGACCGTCGCCACCAACTTCGCGTAGCGCCACGGGCGCACAGGAGACCTGACCCATGGGAAACCCGCATCGCGGCGAGGCGAGCTTCGAGGTGGAGGGCCGCGCCTACCGCGTCCGCTTCTCCTGGAACGCCGCCGCCGAGTACGAGGAGGCCTCCGGGAAGCCGCTCTCGGACGCCCTCTTCGACATCGCCCGCGAGCGGCTCTCGGCGCGCTCGCTGCGCGCCATGCTCTGGGCGGGCCTCCAGGAGCACCACCAGGAGGTGACGCTCAAGGACGCCGGCCGCCTCATCGACACGATGGGCCGGAAGGAGGCGCAGCGCGTCATGGGTGTGGCGCTCCGGTACTTCTTCCCGGAGCTCGAGCCCGCGGAGTCGAAGAGCCCGGACCCTCCGACGCCCGCCGCTCCGACCGGAGCCGCGGGCTCGGCGTAGCGGAGTGGCGGGACCGCGCGGCCGACGCCGGGATCGCGCCGGAGACCTTCTGGCGGCAGACGCCGCGCGAGACGGTCGTCGCGCTCCGGGCCCTCGACGCCGCGCGCCGGCGCCGCCACCAGCTCGCCCTCTTCACCGCGTGGCACGCGGCGGCCCTCTCGCGCGTGGACCGGATGCCCGACCTCGCTCCGCTCCTCGACGAGGTCGCGGGCCGTGCGCCCGAGGACCAGAACCCCGAGCAGCAGATGGCCGCCGCGCGGGCGATCGCCGTCGCGTTCGGGGGTGACCCCGGGAAGGGAGCCTGACCGATGCCCGCCGCCATCGTCGGCTCCCTCCGCGTCCTCCTCTCCGCGGACTCGGCGCAGATCACGTCCGACCTCGGGAAGGCGCGCGCCGCCGTCAAGGAGACGGGTGCCGAGATCCGCGGGATGGGCAGTGCGGGCGTCGCGCTCCGCGCCGTCACCGCCGAGATCAAGGGCGTCGGCCCCGCCCTCCGCGGCGTCCAGCAGGCGTCGCAGATCGCCACGCAGTCGCTCGTCCTCCTCGGCGAGAAGACGACGCCCGCCGTCTCCGGTCTGACGAACGCCCTCTCCGGACTCCTCGCGGGCGGATTCACCCCGCTCGGCGTCGCGCTCGCCGCCGCGAGCGTCGGCTTCTCGCTCCTCGCGAGCCAGAAGGAGGAGATCGTCTCCGTCTTCGCGGCGACCGAGGAGCGGGTCAAGTCCACGCGCGAGGGGCTGGAGAAGCTCCGGATCGAACTCGGGCTCCTGCGCCAGGGGAAGCCCGCGACCGCGGCCGACGTGGACATCGCCGGTGCCGAGGAGGAACTGCGCCGCCGGAAGTGGGTCGCCGCGAGCGAGAAGCAGGCGGGCTTCCTCGGGAGCCAGGGAGCGGGCGCCTTCTGGAGGAACCTCGGCTCGTCCGTGTTCCCGAGCAGCGGGTTCCTCCCGTCGATCGACTCGGCCGAGGAAGCGGCGCGGCGCGCGGTCCGCGAGCAGGAGGAGTTCCTCCGCACGCTTCGCGAGCAGCAGAAGGTCCACGAGGAGATCGACCAGCGCCGGAAGTCCACGGAGGAGACGGCGAAGCGAGAGGCCGCCGCGCAGGAGAAGATCGCCGCCGCCGCGAAGGCCGCCGCCGACGCGATGGCGAGGTTCGACGTCGCGGAGACGACCCGCGAGCGCGCGCTCCGCGAGAAGCGCGTGGACATCGAGTCCCTCCTCCACCCCGACACGTCCGACGCCTCGCTCGACCGGCAGAAGGGGAGGGTCCACGACGCGATCGAGGACCTCATGAAGGCGGCGAAGGCCACGCCCGAGGAGCGTCGAGAACTGGAGGCGCGGATCCGCTTCGAGCGCGAGATGCTCGACCTGCTCGAGCGGGAGCAGGAGGTCCGCCGCGAGATCGCCACCGTGACGGCCGCCGCCGCAAAGGCGGACGGGCTCCGGAAGGAGAACGACCGTGCCGCCCTGGAGGGCGACGCCTCGCTCACCGACCGCGCGAAGGCCCTCGCGGCGGCGCGCGCAGAGTTCGCGGAGACGCTCTCCTCGAAGGAGATGGCGGCGCTCCCGGCCGCGAGCCCCGAGCGCGCGCGACTCCTCGCCGAGTTCCGGCGGAAGGAGGACGGGATCAACCGCGACTTCGACGAGAAGGGCGTCGAAGCGCAGCGCGCGTTCCTCTCCCGCGTGGACGCCATCCGACGGCAGGCGCAGGCGGCGACGCTCGCCGATGACCGGAACCAGACCCGCATCCGTCTGGAGGAGGAGAACGTCCGCCACGACGCCGAGCTCCGCGCGGTGAACGAGGCCCAGCTGCGCGGTCTCCTCACCGAGGAGCAGGCGGCGCAGAAGCGGAACGCTCTCTACGCCGCGCACATCGAGTTCCGGCAGGCGATCACGCGCGACGGCCGCGAGAAGGAACTCGCGTGGCTGGCGGACTACCAGCAGCGGCTCCTCGCGCTCGCCGGGGAGGGCGAGACGGATCAGGCGCGGCTCGCCGCGCTCGCGACGGAGCAGCGTCTCGCGGCGCTCCAGGAGGAGACGCGGAAGCAGGTCGAGGAGCTCCGCCGCCGCGGGGAACTGACCCGCGCGCAGGAGGTCGAGAACGCCGCTGCCGGTGCGCGGGAGCGGATCGCGCGCCAGGGGCAGCTCCAGCAGGCGGTCACCGGCGAGGACTTCGGCGCCGGGTTCCAGGGGCGGATCTCGCAGCTCCGCGAGGAGACGGCAGGCTGGGGTCAGCTCGGCGCACAGATGGCGGACGTCGCCGTGAACGACCTCTCCGGCGGCGTCGCGTCGGCGCTGGAGGACATCGCCCGCGGGAGCAAGTCGGCGACGGAAGCGTTCCGGGAGTTCGCGGCGGACTTCGCGTTCCAGGTCGCCCGCATGATCGAGCAGGCGCTCATCATGAAGGCGATCCTCTCCCTCTTCCCGGGCCTCGGGGGCGCGGCGGGCGGCGCTGCGGGCGCGGGGGCGGGTGCAGCCGCCGCGTCCG
>JAJVHW010000172.1 GCA_022072415.1 Planctomycetota bacterium | reverse complement strand
CGGCCGCCGCGGCGGCCGTGCTCGCGATGTCGGCCGCGGGGCCGCGCGGCGGAGCGGACGCGCCGCAGCCGATCCTGTTCGAGGAACTCTCCTCCGCCTCCGGCGGCCCCTACGACTTCGGTTCCCCGGTCTCCGACACGGAGAAGGCGACGTGCGCGTTCTTCGACGCGGACGGCGACGGCTGGGAGGACCTGCTCTCGCTCACCGGGACGAACCTCCCGGACATCTTCCTGCTGAACCGCCCCGATCCCGCCGGCGGGCGGCGGTTCGAGGCGCCGCCGCCGGGCCACGGGTTCGACGCCGGCGCGCCGTACGAGCGGGACGGGTCCTGCCTCGCGGTGGCCGACGTGGACAACGACGGCGACGAGGACCTCTTCATGGGCGCGGGGTGGAACCCGAACATCCCGGCCGGCCGCGGCGGGAAGATGCTGCTCCTCAACGACGGCGCGGGGCGCTTCACCGACGCGGCGCCCGCGCTCGGCATCGTGGACGCCGACAACTCCTGCATGGCCGCCGCGTTCTTCGACATGGACATGGACGGCGACCTCGACCTCCTCGCGTGCAACACGCGCTTCCCGATGGCGGGGAAGGACGGCGACGGCTTCACGCACCTCTGGCGGAACACGCTGGCGGAGACGGGGACGTTCGCGCTCGTCGAGGAGACCGAACTCCGCGGCGTCGTCGAGGAGGGGATGGCGATCTGGGCCGTCCAGGCGTTCGACAAGGACCTCGACGGCGACGAGGACTTCGTCATCACCCACGACATCTACGGGAAGTGCCAGCTCTTCCGGAACGACGGCTCCGGGTTCTTCACCGACGTGATGAAGCAGTCGGGCACCGGAGTCGGCGACGACGCCGACCCGTCCACGTTCGGCGACGACTCCCACGCGTCGATGGGCACCGCGGTCGGCGACCCGGACCACGACGGCGACCTCGACCTCTACGTCACGAACACCAACCGGAACCCCTTCTACGTGAACGACGGGACGGGGAAGTTCACCGAACTCGGCGAGACGCGCGGCGCGCGCGCCGGCGACGTCACGTGGGGCGCGAACTTCTGCGACTTCGACCTCGACGGCTGGGAGGACCTCTACGTCTCCAGCGGCGACATCTGGGACCGGTCGCGGCCGGAGGTGATCGACTTCCTCTACCGGAACCAGGGCGGCGGGTGGTTCACCGACGTGCGCGAGGGGTCGGGGATCCGCCACGATCCGCCTCTCCACCGCACGAACGGGACCGCCGTCGCGGACTGGGACGCCGACGGGCGCCCCGACCTGCTGGTCTCGCGCGTCGAGCGCGCGGGCGCGGGGCCGTACCTCTACCGCAACGTGTCGCCGACGTACGAGCGGCGGTGGACGTCGATCCTTCTCAAGGCGAACGGGACCACGACCAACCGGAGCGCGATCGGCGCGATCGTGCGGGTCACTCCGCTCGACGCGGCGGGCGCCCCGATCCCCGGCCTCGCGCAGATGCAGCAGGTCTTCTCGGCCGAGAGCCGCGGGTCGCGCTCGTCGCTCCGGCGTCACTTCGGCCTCGGGCCGGACGCGCGCGCGGTGGACGTGACCGTCACCTGGCCCCGCGCGGGGACGGTCGAGGAGCGGACGCAGGTGTTCCGCTCGCTGCCCGTGGACAGCCGCATCACGATCCACGAGGACCCGCAGCACGACACGTGGGCCATCGCCGGCGAGGCGCTGCAGGTGCTCCCCGACGGCGCGGAGACGGTGTTCGCCGTGCAGGGCGCCGGCGTGCCGGACGCCCTGGTGCGCGTGGTGATGGACTCAGCCCCGGAGTGGGTGGCCGAGGCGGGGTACAGCGACGGCTGGCGCCTCCGCGCGACCGCGCCGCGCGTGGACGCCCCGGCCGAGTTCGCCGTGTCGCTCCGCACCGAACCGCAGGGCACGCTCTCGCCCGAGGCGTCGCAGGCGCTGACGCTCCGGGTCGTCCCCGCCCCGCGCGCGGAGACGGCGCGCCGCCGCGGCTCGCCGTCGCGCGTGCGGATCTCGGGCGACCATCTCGACCTGCCCGGACTCGATGTCGCATGCGGAACGCACCCCTGCCGCGTGAAGAAGGCCCGCGTGCGGACCTCGTCCGGCGGAGCGCCCGTCACGACGCTCGACGTCGTCGTCCCCCGCGCGGCACTCCGCGCCGCGCCGAAGGGCGCGCGCCGCGAACTGACGGTGACCGATCCGGCGACCGGCTTCTCGACAGTCGTCCACTACTGAGCTAGACCGACGCGCGCAGGTGCCGCCACCAACTCCGGAGGAACCATGTCCCGTCCGCTCCCGCTGCTCCTCGCCTTCGCCGCCCTCGCGGGCTTCCCGTGCGCCGCGCCTCTCTCCGACGCGATCGCGGGCAAGGACCCGACGACCACGTACTTCTTCCACGGCAAGGCGAAGATCAAGTCCACGGTCATCGGCGACGACAAGGTCGTCTTCACCGTGCGCGTGGACGTGACCGGGTCGCGCTTCGAGATGAGGCCGCCGCGGTCGGAGTCGGTCCGCGGCAACGTCACGGCGCTCGACGGCGGCAAGCTCCTGCTCGAGCCGGACGAGGACCAGCCGGAGGAGCTCGCGGAGTTCGTTTCGCAGCTCAACATGGACGCGCACGCGACGACGAGCGAACCGGGCCTCGGCGAGCCGCCCGTCACCGACGCCGTCTTCACGATCTCCGGCCGGGAGGGCAAGGAGACGTTCACGATGGACGTGAGCTTCGCGCCGGTGATGACCGGTCAGGGCGATCCGACCAGCGCCGTCCTCGACGCGACCGCGAAGCGGATCCAGCCGTCGGTCGTGATTCTCGACGACGACTTCTCCGGCGCCCAGATGCTCGCCGCGCTGGCGAAGAAGAGGATCAAGGCCGTCGACCTCGGCTACTTCCAGAACTGGGACGGGATCACCCCGTCGCTCGGTTCGACCCGCGTCGTGATCTTCTGCCAGGGCTATGACTACGGCATCGAGCTCTCGTCCGAGGCCGACGCCGCGCTCGTGCAGTTCGTCCAGAACGGCGGTCTCCTGATCCGCAACACGTGGTCGGCGTACGAGGCGGGAAGCGATCCGAGCTACGCCGTCGACGGGCTGAACCCCTTCGTCTCGCCCGACAGCGAGTACGACTACGGTTCGTCCTGGAGGACCGCCGCCGCCCACCCGATCACGAAGAGCGTGAAGCCGTTCGTCCTCCCCGAGCAGGGCTACGAGACCGGGTTCGTCGCGGAGGGCGCCCAGGTCCTGATGACGCTCGACGATCCGAACAACGACGACGGCCCCGTCGACGACGCCCCCGCGCTGATCCTCGGCGAGGTCGGGAACGGAGCGGTCCTCTACGTGAACAACGACCTCACGTACTCCGAGGAGATCATCCACCCCTCGATCCTGAAGATCTACCAGAACGCCGTGAAGTGGGGTCTCAAGCGCCCGCAGGGCGACTAGCGAAAACCCCTCGGCGGGGCGCCGCCCCAAGTAGCCTTCGCCGATGGACGTCCTCCAGCCGAAGGTCCGGACCGACTCGCCCGAGTTCCGGGAGAACCGCGAGCATCATCTCCGCCTCCGCGACGATCTCCGCGCGCGGATCGCGGAGGTCGCGAAGCACGGGAGCCCGCGTCTCGTCGAGAAGCACAAGGAGCGCGGGAAGCTCCTGGCGCGGGAGCGCATCGCGCGGCTCTGCGATCCGGACACGCCGTTCCTCGAACTCTCGGCCCTCGCGGCGGGAGAGGACCTCTACGGCGAGCGCGTCCCCTCCGCGGGCGTGGTGACGGGCGTCGGCTGCGCGCACGGGCGGCCGGTGGTCGTCGTCGCCAACGACGCGACCGTGAAGGGCGGCACCTACTACCCGATGACGGTGCGGAAGCACATCCGCGCGCAGGAGATCGCCGCGGAGAACCGCCTCCCGATCGTCTACCTCGTGGACTCCGGCGGCGCGTTCCTCCCGCGGCAGGACGAGGTCTTCCCCGACGAGAAGCACTTCGGCCGCATCTTCGCGAACCAGGCGCGCATGTCGGCCGCGGGCGTGCCGCAGGTCGCCGTGGTGATGGGCTCCTGCACCGCCGGCGGCGCGTACGTCCCCGCGATGAGCGACGAGAGCGTCATCGTGAAGGGCGTCGGGACGATCTTCCTCGGCGGTCCGCCGCTGGTGAAGGCGGCGACGGGGGAGATCGTCACGGCCGAGGACCTCGGCGGCGGCGACCTCCACTCGCGCACGTCGGGCGTCACCGACCATCTCGCGAAGGACGATCCGCACGCGCTCGACATCGCGCGCTCGATCCTCGCGCACCTGAACCGCGGCCGGCCGGCGACGCAGCTCGACATCCGCCCCGCCGAGGACCCGCTCCACGACCCCGAGGAGATCTACGGCCTCCTCCCGAAGGACAACCGCAGGCCCTACGACGTCCGCGAGGTCCTCGCGCGGATGGTGGACGGGAGCCGCTTCCACGAGTTCAAGTCGCTCTACGGGACCACGCTGGTCACGGGCTTCGCGCACATCCACGGGATTCCCGTCGGGATCGTCGCGAACAACGGCGTGCTCTTCGGCGAATCCGCGCAGAAGGGCGCGCACTTCGTCGAACTCTGCGGGCAGCGGGGCGTGCCGCTCCTCTTCCTCCAGAACATCACCGGCTTCATGGTCGGCCGCCGCTACGAGGCGGGCGGCATCGCGAAGGACGGCGCGAAGATGGTCCAGGCCGTCGCGACCGCGCCGGTGCCGAAGCTCACGGTGATCGTGGGCGCGAGCTACGGCGCCGGGAACTACGCCATGTGCGGCCGCGGCTACCAGCCGCGCTTCCTCTTCACGTGGCCGAACGCGCGCATCAGCGTGATGGGCGGCGAGCAGGCCGCGAACGTGCTCCTCCAGGTGAAGATGGAGGCCCTCGAGAGCGAGGGGAAGACGATGTCGGCCGAGGAGCAGGAGGCGTTCAAGCGCCCCACCCTCGAGAAGTACGAGCGCGAGGGGAGCCCGTACTACGGCACCGCGCGCCTCTGGGACGACGGCGTGATCGAACCCGCGAAGACCCGCGACGCGATCGGCCTCGCGCTCTCCGCGGCGCTCGAGGCCCCGACCCCCGACCCGCGGTGGCCCGTCTTCCGGATGTGAGGGCGGGTCGTTGTCCGGAACTCGCAGGCTCTCTCAGGCGCGGTGGCGCCATCGGCCGAGCGAGGTCCGCGTCGACTCCCGCCCCTCCCAGCGTCAACCGACCGTTCGCAGCGGCCCGCCCAGCCGCACTACGACCCGCCACCGAGCCTAAGAAAGCCCAGAACCCGCTGTCCCCGTGGGCAGGGGACACGATGATCGAGGAGCCAGCAGACCAGTCATAGCGACAGGTCAGGCAGCTGGCGAGACCAACGGCTCCAAGTACGCAAGCAGGTCCATGCAGTACTGCTCCATGTCTTGAATGGGGCTCGGAAAGCCGAGTCGGAAGAGGATGCGAACGATGGGATCTGCGGTACTCTTCTTGTGGAGTCGCGGTCCCAAGGAGTCGAGTGCGGCGTTGATGATCACGGCGTAATCCTCGCTCATCGTCATTCCGGGACGGACCAAGTCGTCAGGGATCGAAATTGAGATCCCAAGTCCTCCCAAGGCTCTCACCAAGTCATCACGGGCCTGAGTGAACTCCGCGGCTTTGCGAGCGGTCGCCATTACAGACAAGATGGGAGCCTTACCTTCCCGCCAGGTAAACCCGTGACCACCCATGTAGTGAACATAGTCCACCCAGTGCTCCGTTACCTTGTCGCGGTAGAACTTGAGTCGATGGAGGCCCGGAATGTCCTCATGAGCGGGGCCCCGGAGTTTCTTGAGTGCTTCATTGAAGCGGTTCAGCAATGCTACGAACGTATTGTAGTGTAAGGTAGCGGCAGAGGATGGTGCTCGAAGTCCGAACACGAGGTCTTCAAGGGCGGCCTCGCCTCCTTCGTCGTGACGACGCATGGCTTCGGCGTGAAAGTCGATCGAGAAGAGGCTGATGTATGCAGCGCGTAGAAGCTGAAGTTGCTCGTACACGAGCAGTTCTAGGTTCGATGGCGGATTATCCCGACCCCGCATGTTCTGCGCGCTGAGCCTGAGGAGAAGCGCATCGAATGGAGAAGGTGGTTGGTTCATGCCAATGGGCTCACCGTTCACTTCTGCATTTTCTCCGCCTTCGACGAGTTCGGCGACCAGAAATCGGCTTCGCCATCGGTGACGTTCGCCGCGTCCCGTGCGTCTCCCCTCGGAGATCTCCTACCGCCACCGCCTGGACCTGACTGGAGTCCCCGTCCACATCGCCGACTGCGGAGACGAAGGGAGCGGGCGCTTGGCGACCGACGACGACCGCGCATTCGTCGCGCGTCGTCCGGCGCGCGGATGAGGTGTTCGCCGACGTCGAAGCGAGGGGACTCGCCGTTGCGGTCATGGCGAGCCACTGACGGTTCCTCGTGCCGACGGGGTCTGCTTTCACTCCTGCAGTTCCACGGTCTCTGACGAGGTCGGCGGACGCGGGCTGCGCTGCGCTATCATGGCGCTGGTCGGTGCGGCTCGGACTCCGCACGTGGCCGCGTAACGTCCGGCGCGCGATCCGGAACAGAGGGCTGAGAGGAGACGCGCGATGACCCCTCCTGCCCCTTGCAGCACCTGCGGAGCTCAGATCCCGCCCGATGCACCCGGCTCGTCTTGCCCCGCGTGCCTGCTCGCCGCGGGTCTCGGCGGCGCGGCGGGGCCCGACGAGCGCGCGGTCGCCGCGGCGTTTCCCGACATGGAACTCCTCGGGCTCATCGGGCGGGGCGGGATGGGGACGGTCTTCCGCGCGCGGCAGAAGTCGCTGGGCCGCGTCGTCGCGCTGAAGGTGCTCGCGCCGGACGCCGCGCGCACGCCGGGCTTCACGGAACGGTTCCGCCGCGAGGCGCAGGCGCTCGCGATGCTCGCCCATCCGCACATCGTGGCCATCCACGAGTTCGGCGAGCGGGAGGGGCTCTGCTTCCTCGTGATGGAGCACGTCGAGGGGACCGACGTGCGCGCGGCGATCCGGTCGGGGCGGCTCGGCCCCGCCGACGTGCTCCGCATCGTGCCGCAGATCTGCGACGCGCTGTCGTTCGCGCACGCGCGGGGCGTCGTCCACCGCGACATCAAACCGGAGAACGTGCTGATCGACTCCGCGGGGAACGTGAAGGTCGCCGACTTCGGGCTGGCGAAGATCGTGGCGCCGGGCGATGCGCACGCAGCGGACCTGACCGCGACGGGGCAGGTGATGGGCACGGCCCACTACATGGCGCCCGAGCAGTGGGAGCGCCCCGCGTCGGTGGACCACCGGGCCGACATCTACAGCCTCGGCGTCGTCTTCTACGAGATGCTCACCGGAGAACTGCCGGTCGGCCGCTTCGACGCGCCGTCGCGGAAGGTGCAGGTCGATGTCCGCGTGGACGAGGTCGTGCTGCGCTCGCTGGAGCGCGCGCCGGAGCGGCGGTGGCAGCGGGCGGAGGACGTGCGGGAGGGACTCGAGCGCGCGGCGTCGGCCGAACCCCCGCCCGACCCGAAGCCGGTGCCGCGGACGAGCCGTCTCGCGGTCGCGTCGCTGGCGCTCGTCGTGTCGGGCCCCGTGCTCGCGATCATCGCCGGGTTGACCGGCGTGCAGATCGCCGCATGGATCGGCGCGCTGGCGACCGTCGCCCTGTCTCTGGTCGGCGTTCCGGCGGCGGTGGCGGCCTGGGTGCGGATCCGCGCGTCCGGAGGCCGCCTGACCGGCGTCGGGTACTGCGTCGCGGCGATCGTGGTGGCGTTCATCGCCGGTTGTGCCGGCGCGTTCGTCGTGACGCCGCGCACCGCCGGGCCGACCCCGATCGCGGTCTCCGCCGCTCGCCGCAGCTCCGCGGACGACACGGGCGACATCGCCAATCTGGCGGAGCGGCTCTACGCGCGGCACCCGTTCATCGATCGGGCGACTGCGATGTCGCTCTACACCCCCGAGGCGCGCGACCGCATCGCCCGCATGACCGACGACCGCCGCGACCGTGACGCAGCGGAGGGATGGCTCAACTTCCCCCTGGCCACCGAGGAGTTCCTCGGCGCGCCGCTCGCGTCGTACGCCGCGCGCTCGATTCAGGTGGACGACGACGGGCTGGGCGGGTCGGTCACCATCCGAAGCACGACCCGCCGCATCCGCGGCCGGGTCGCATTCACGCGGGAAGGGTGGCGGTTCACGGACGACCCGCTCCTGGACGAGCGATGACCGACTCCCGCGCCCGATTCGCCACCACGCAGTGGACGGTCGTCCTCGCCGCCCGCGGAACGGGCGACGAGGCGCGCGGCGCGCTCGCGTCCCTCTGCGCCGCGTACTGGCCGCCGCTCTACTCGTTCGCGCGGCGGAAGGGCGCGTCGCCGGACGACGCAGCGGATCTCGTGCAGGAGTTCTTCGCGGGGATCGTGGAGCGCGCGTGGACGGATGCGGCCGACCCGGCGCGAGGGAGGTTCCGCACGTTCCTGCTCACCGCGTTCGTGCGACACATGTCGAAGGACCGCGAGGCACGCGGCGCGTGGAAGCGCGGCGGACGGACCTCCATCGTCACGCTGGACGCCCCCGCGGCCGAGCACCGCTACCTCGCCGAGCCCGCCGATCTCCGGACTCCCGAGGACGCCTTCGAACGGCGCTGGGCGCTGACGGTCCTCGCCACGGTCCATGACCGCGTCCGCGCGGCGTTCGTCGCCGCGTCGAACGACCCCGACCCCGCGCGCGTCTTCGACGCCCTCGCCCCGCACATCGCCGGGCCCGGCGACGTCCTCCCGCACGCCGAGACGGCCGCCGCGCTCGGCCTCACCGCCGACGCCGTGAAGCTCCGCGTCCACCGCCTGCGCGCCCTGTGGAGGGCCACGCTGCGCGAGGCCGTGCGGGACACGGTGGACGGCGACGAGGACGTGGATGCGGAGATCCGCGGGCTCATCTCCGCGCTCTCCCGCTCGTCCTGAGACGCACGGTCCTCCGGATCGGGAACGGGCGGACTGCGGCAGGGGCAGGCGCCGACACGCGGACGCCGGCCTCCGGTTCGAGGCTCCGGGACTGCGTGCCGTCCGGTGGACGGCCGCGGCCCTGAAACGGGCGTTCTCTCAGGTTGGGAGGGCCGCGTGCCGATGCCTCCTCCAGCGGAACGCCCGGCGATTCGACGCTCGTTCGATGCCGGCGCTCCGCGGAGAGCCCATGCCCGCAGAGCGGATCCACGTCTACGAGATGGCCGAGCCCGCCGACTTCGGCGGGCCGGGTCTCGCGTTCCGCGCCCGGGTCGCCGAGGCGGGGGGACCTCTCGCGGTCGGCGCGGAGGTGCTGTTCCGCTCCGTCGGAGCCCACGAGGCCGGCGGCGAGGAGGGCATCGACCGGCTGCTCGGGGTGCACGCCGTGCTGCGGGGGATCGCCTCGCCGCATGTCGTCGCGCCTGCGGACTTCGGTGTGCTCCACGGGCCGGAAGGGCGGCGGTTCTGGTGCGCGTCGCCGTGGCCGTCCGGGCGGTCGCTCGCCGCGATCGCGGCCGGCGTGGAGGTCGTCCCCGACATCCTGACCGAGGCGGTCGCGAACGGCATCGCCACGGCGCTCGTCGACCTGCACGAGGCCGGCGTGTTCGGCATGGGGGTGTCTCCGTCCACGATCCTCGTGCGCGACGACACGTCCGTGGCTCTCCTCGAGCCCGGATTCGGCGCCGCACGGTCGGCGGGATGGCCGCGCGACGGCAAGGCCCCCGAGGCGATGCTCTGCGCGGCCCCGGAGACGATCGAGCGCGTGAACGCCGTGGACTCCCGGAGCGACCTCTTCGCGACCGGCGCCGTGCTCTTCCGCTGCATGACGGGCCGGTGGCACCGCCCCGACGACGCCCGCGCCCTCCGCGCCCGGTGCGGCGAGATGCCCGGGGGCCGTCCGAGCGACGAGCGCCCCCGCGCGTCGCTCTTCCTCAGCGAAGTCGTGAACGCGCTCCTCCATCCCGAACGCGACCGCCGGCCCGCCACCGCGCACCAGCTCCGCACGATCCTCGCCGAACGCCGCCATGGCGAGTGGTGGAAGACCCTGCACATCGACCAGGAGACGCGGAGCGACGGGCCCGTCGCGAAGTCGGTGAAGCGCGACGCGCCGCCTCCCGCGCTTCCTGCTCCCTCCGCGCCCCCGTCGCCGGACTGGTTCGCCGAGCGGCTCGAGGCGTCGGCCGCGATCGAGCGTCACGCGCTGCCGTGCGTCGGACGCGAGGAGGAGATCCTCCGCATCGTCCGGGAGGCGCGGTCGATCCCGCAGGGCGGAGGGCGGACGCTCCTCCTCGCCGGTGACGCGGGGATGGGGAAGACGCGGATCCTCGACGCCGCGATCGAGCGGCTCCGCCAGGGCGGCGACGCGCGTCCGATCGTGCTGCACGGGACCCACCGCCGCGCGGGCGTCGGGCGTCCCCTCGGCGCGGTGACGGAGGCGCTCACGCGCTTCGTGTCCGGCGACCGCACGGTGGAGGAGCAGGACGTCGCCGCGCTCCTCGGCCCTGCCTCGTCGATCGTCCACGCCTTCACCGCGCTCCTCTCCGGCGAGGAGCCGCGGACGGGCCGCCCGCTCGCGCTCCCCGTGATCCACGGCGCGTTCGTGCAGTGCCTGCGGACACTCTCCTCGCGCGCGCCCGTGGTCCTCGTGATCGAGAACCTCCAGTGGGCCGACCGCGAGGCGATCGACCTCTTCGCGCATCTCGCGCGCGTCGCCCCGCAGTTCCCGCTCCTGCTCGTCGCGTCGCTCCGTCCGCCCGCGCAGGGGACCGCGCTCGCGCTCGCACTGCCGGAGATCCAGACGGGAAGCTCCGTCGGCACGCTGCTCCTCTCCCCGCTGAACGGGTCCGCCGTCGGCGAGATGGTGCGGAGCGTCGTCGAGCCCTCGGCCGTCGCGTCGGAGCTCGCGTCGCGGATCCACCGCGCGGTGGGCGGCGTCCCGGGCGCGATCCTGCACGCGCTCCGCGTGCTCGAGAACGAGCGCGCGCTCCGCCGCGACCAGAACGACCGGCTCCAGGCGATGCCCGAACTCGCGAAGGCCGCGGTCCCGACCACGCCGACCGACGCGGCGATCCGCGTCCTCTCGGCGTGCAGCGGTGACGAGCGCCGCCTTGCGCTCGCGGCCGCCGTGCAGGGCGCGGCGTTCGACGCGGAAGTCGCGCGGATCGCGTGCGGGATGGACCTCCGCTCCGCGCACCGCACGCTCGCGGGGCTCGAGGCGCTCGGCGTCATCACGCCCGGCGGCGTCGCCCGGCGCTTCACGAGCCACATCCTCCACGACCTCGTCCACGGCGGGGCCGACGCCGAGTCCCTCCGCGCGCTGCACGAGGCCACCGCGTCCGCGTTCCTCGAGAGCCGCAATCCGCTCCAGCTCCCGCCGTCGCAGGTGCACGGGATCGTGTCCTACCGCGTCGCGTGGCACTACCTGAAGGCCGGTCGCGCGGCGCGCGGCCTCCTCTACGCGCCCGTCGCGCTGTCGCACGTCGAGGGCACGCTCCGCCTCGGCGACGCGGACCGCCTGACCGACCTCGCGTGCCGCGCGCTCGAGTCCGACCCGTCGCGGCAGGGCGAGTACTGCGACATGCTCGCGGAGCGCGCCCGCGTCCTCGGCGCGTGCGGCTGTCTCGACGAGCAGCGGATCGTCCTCGACCGCGCCGTTCCGATCGCCCGCGAGCGGAAGGACTTCGGCCGCGAGGCGCGCGTGCTCGCGATGTCGGCCCGGAACCGCACGGCCTGCGGCGACGCGGAGCGCGCGGCCGACGAGGCGTCGCTCGCCGCCGCTGCGGCGCGTCGCTCGGGCAGCGCCGCACTCGAGCACGCCGCGCTGCTCGTGCAGTGCGAGGCCGACGTGCGGATCGGCCGCGCGTCCGACGCGCGGGCACGCCTCCTCGAGGCGCTGGAGAGCGCCCGCAGCCGCGGCGACGCCGCGACGGAGCTCGACCTGGCCGCGATGCTCGCGGGCGTCCAGTGGACGCTCGGCGCGGCCGACTCGGCCGAGGAGGCCGCCGCGCGCGCGCTCCAGCTCGCACGGGCGGCAGGCGACTTCGGGCGCGAGTCCGAGGCGCTCGTGGTCACGGGCAACTGCGCCGTCTCCGCCGGGGACCTCGTGCGCGCCGAGGGCTGCTTCCGCCGCGCGCTCCAGGTGCTCTCGTGCCTCGGAGACGCGGCGGGCGAAGCCCGCGTCCTCGGGCACCTCGCTATGGTGCTCCAGGAGTCCGGGAGCCTCCTCGAAGCCCGCGACGCGCACCGCTCCTGCGTGGAGCGCGCGCTGTCGCTGGGCGCCCGGCCGCAGGAGGTCGTGACGCGGCTCAACCTGGCGACGTCGGAGTTCTACCTCGGCCGCCTGGACGAGGCGCGCGACGAGTACGGGAAGGCCCTCCGCGGCGCCCGCGCGCTGGCAGACGTGCGCCTCCAGGGCTACGCGCTCACGGGGCTCGGCGACGTCGCGCGCCAGTTCGGAGAGTGGGACGCGGCCCGCGACCTCCTCTCCCGCGCGACCGCGCAGTTCCGCCGCACGCAGGACCCGGGCGGACTCGCCGCGGCTCTCGTCGCGACCGCGCGCGCCGAGGCGTTCGGAGGCGACGCGCAGCTCGCGTCCGCCGCCGCGTCCGAGGCGCTCCGCCTCGGCGAGCAGCAGAACGCCCGTCAGCTCTGCGCGATCGCGGAGGCGCTCCTCGCGCTCCTCGACGCGCGGCGCGGCGACGCCGACGCCGCCGGTCGCCGCATGGCCGAGTCGAACTTCGCGCTCGATGGCATCCGCGCCGACTCCGCCGCCGTGATGGAGCTCCACTTCCTGCACTCCCTCGTCCTCCGGGTGCTCCGCCGCCCGACAGAGGCCGACCGCATCGTCCTCGTCGCCGCGGCGACGCTCGCCGACGCCTATCGCGGCCTTCCCGACGCCGACCGCGAGCGCCTCGTCGCCGCCCTGTCCCCGCACCGCGAGATCGTCGCCGGCGCAGAGCGCGCCCGCGCGAACCAGGCCGCCCGCGGGAACCGCGAGGGCACGAAGACCGTCGCCCTCGCCCCGGCCGTCGCCGCACCGGTCTGATCCGCGCACGTCTCCGGTAGAGTTCCGGCCATGGCGGATCCAGCGAACACACGCGACCGGCATGCCCGTGTCGCGGCCGCGGCGGCGCTGCTCGCGCTGGCCGCGTGCGCGGACTCCGGCGACGACCGGGCGCCGCCGCCTCCGAGCCCCGCCGCGTCCGTCGAGACTGCGCCGAAGCCGCCGATCGCGCGCGCGTCGCCCCCTGCCCCGGCCCCCGATCCCGCCGCGCCGCCGGAGATCTCGGGCACCGTCACGGACGAGGACGGGAGTCCGGTCGCCGGCGTCGCGGTGCGGCTCTGGACGACGACGGACCTCGGCACCGCCGGCAAGGCGGAGCTCCAGGCGTTGCGCAGCGCGAACTGGTCGCAGCGCACGAAGGACGGACGCACGTTCCTCGCCGCGGCCGTAGGCGCCACCACCGCCGCGGACGGGACGTTCCGCGCGCGGATGCCGGTTGGCGGAGCCGCGGACCTCGTGATCTTCCACCCTGGGTTCGCGCCCGCGCGGCTCGCGGTCGGCGACTCCGGCGGGGCGGCGCGCGACGCGTCGGTCCGTCTGCGACGCGTGCCCGACGACGCCCGCATCGAGGTGTGGAACGGGCGCGAACTCCTCCGCGGCGGGACGTTCGGCGTGGTGGACGCGCCGGAGGGCGGCCCGCAGTCGAACTCTCCGCGGCTGTCCATCGGCGAGGACGGACGCGTCTGGAGCGGATGGCTGACGCCGGGGCACCGGTACCTGATCGTCGTCGAGTCCCCCTCGCTCCCGCGGCCGGGGAGCCGCGGGTTCATGGTGTGGCGCGGCGAACCGGCCGTCGACGTGGCGCAGCTCGCCGTGAGCAGCACGCTCGACTCGCGCCCCGGCGAGCCGGTCCTGCGCTGACGCTCGCGCTGCCGGTACCGTTGCGGCGATGGACCCGACCCACGGCGGCGACCTGCGGCAGGAGGCGGCGCTCGCGCTGCTCGGCGAGCCGGGCTGGGGCGTGCTCCTCGACGCGGCGGCTGCGTTCGATGCGGCGGGCGGCGAGCGGGACCGCGGCGGGCTCCGCGCGGCGGAGACGCTCC
>JAJVHW010000004.1 GCA_022072415.1 Planctomycetota bacterium | reverse complement strand
ATCGGGACCGGTCTTCGCTGAGCCGGGCGGCCACAATGGCGCCGGCCGACCCGGCGCCTAACACGATATGGTCGTACTTCATCGGACGGTCCTCCAGGTCTTGGGGCGGGGCGGGCGCGAACAGGGCGACGATCTCGACGCGAAGCTCCCGCGCCGCGGCGCGGGCGGCGGCCGCGTCGGCGTGGACGGCCGGTCCGTCGAGCGCCACGGCACGAACCCCCGTCGCCGCGAGTTCGCGGAGCGCCGGCGCGTAGCCGACGCGGCGGGCGGCGTTCCAGGCAGTGGAGAGGGCGGTCGTCATCGGGAAACAGTCATCGGGAAACAGTCATCGCAGAACGGTCATCGGGAGACGGTCATCGGAAACGACTCTCGGGATACGGCGTTCACTTCTTCCCTTTCTCCGCGAGAAAGTGAAGAAGTGAACGCCGTTCCCATCGAAACTGTCCCCATCGAAAGTCACGGAGTGAACGCCGTCCCCGCCCGCTTCGCCTCCGTCTGCCTGCCCGTCCCCGTGCGGACCGCGTTCACCTACTCCGTCCCGGAGGGGCTGGCCGCGGGGCTCGTGCCGGGCAGGCGGGTGCGGGTCCCGTTCGGACCGCGGACGATGGCCGGATGGTACGTCGGACCGGCCGATCCCCCGGAGCCCGCGGACGACGGGCGGCGCGTCGAGGCGAAGGAGATCGTCGCGCTCCTCGACGACGGACCGCTCCTCCCGCCGGAACTCGTGGGGCTCGCCCGCTGGATCGCCGACGTCTACGCGTGCTCGTGGGGCGAGGCGCTCTCGGCGTGCGTCCCGGGGGGCGTGAAGTCGGAGACCGCCGAGGCGACGGTCAACCGGGCCCGCCTCGCGATCCCGGCCGACGAGGCGCTCCAGATGGCCGCGACGATGCTCGAGAAGCACCCCAAGCGCGCGCGCGTCCTCCGCGTCCTCGCGCAGCACGCCGACGGGCTCGCCGTGCGCGACCTCGAGAAGGCGGCGCTCTGCGGGCCGTCTCCCGTGGAGACGCTCGCCAAGAAGGGGCTCCTCGCCCTCGAGAAGTCGGGGCTCGGTCTCGACCCGTTCGACGGCGCCGAGCCGGAGCCTCCGGCCGGCGTCTCGCTGACGGCGGAGCAGGAGCACGCGCTCGGCGCGGTGACGGCCGCGCTCGACCGGGGCGCATCCGCGGGCTTCCTCCTGCACGGAGTGACGGGAAGCGGGAAGACCGAGATCTACCTCCGCGGGATCCGCCGCGCGGTGGACGCGGGGCGGCAGGCGATCGTGCTCGTCCCCGAGATCGCGCTCACGCCGCAGACGGTCGCGCGCTTCCGCGGCTGGTTCCCGCGCGTCGCCGTGCTCCACAGCGCGCTCACGGACGCCGAGCGCCGCCGCCAGTGGAAGGAGATCCGCGCCGGCCGGGCCGACGTGGTGATCGGTCCCCGTTCGGCCGTGTTCGCGCCGGTGCCGCGGCTCGGGCTCGTGGTCGTGGACGAGGAGCACGAGCCGTCGTTCAAGCAGCAGGGCACGCCGCGGTACCACGCGGTGGACGTGGCCGCCGAGCGCACGCGCCGCGCCGGCGCGGTGCTCCTCCTCGGGTCGGCGACCCCGTCGCTCGAGTCGCGCCACGCGGCGGACGAGGGCCGGCTCGCGCTGCTGCGCCTCCGGAGCCGCGCGGGCGCGGGGACGATGCCGCGCGTCGAGATCGTGGACATGGTCGAGGAGGCGCATGCCGTGAGGCGTGTGACGCTCCTCTCGCGACGACTCGTCCAGCTCATGGACCAGGCGTTCCGCGGCGGGAAGCAGGCGCTGCTCCTCCTCAACCGGCGCGGGTTCGCGTCGGCGATGTTCTGCGGGCGCTGCGGCGGGACGCTCCGCTGCGGACGGTGCAGCATCGCGATGACGCTCCACCGGTCGCACGGGAGCGTGCTCTGCCACCACTGCGGCGACGAGCGCCCGGTGCCGTCGTCGTGCCCGGAGTGCGGCGGGCCCGGGCTCACGCGCCTCGGAACGGGCACCGAGCGGCTCGAGGAGACGGTGCGCGCGGTGTTCCCCGCCGTGCGGCTCGCGCGGATGGACAGCGACTCGATGCACGACCGCGCCGACTACGAACGCGTGCTCGGCGCGTTCGGACGCGGCGAGCTCGACGTGATCCTCGGCACGCAGATGATCGCGAAGGGGCTCCACTTCCCCGGCGTGACTGTCGTGGGCGTCGTGTCCGCGGACCTCGGGCTCCAGGTGCCCGACTTCCGCGCATCGGAGCGCACGTACCAGCTCGTCGCGCAGGTCTCCGGGCGCGCCGGCCGCGCCGAGGCGCCGGGCCGGGTCGTCGTGCAGACGCTCCAGCCGAAGCATCCGGCGCTCCTCCGCGCCGCGGCGCACGACGACGACGGCTTCGCGCGCGACGAACTCGCCGAACGGCTAAAGGTCGGCTGGCCGCCGTTCGTGAAGCTGGTGCGCGCGGTGGTGACCGCGCGGACCGACGAGGCGGCGCGGGCGCGGTGCGCGGAGGTCGCCGACGGCGTGCGCGAGGCGATCCCGCCCGGCGGCGGAAGCGTGCTCGGGCCGTCGCCGTGCGCCGTGCGGAAGGTGCGCGACCGGTGCCGGTGGCACGCGGTCGTGAAGGCGGCGGACTCCGCGGTGCAGCACGCGGCGACGCTCCGTCTCGCGCGGTTCGCGCATCGCGCCGGCGGCACGGAGCTCACGATCGACGTGGATCCGGTGGAGATGACGTAGCCGCGGTGCGGGCGGCGCACCGGTCGCGATGCGGCTGACGCCGACGCTCCGGCGGGATGCGCGGCCTGCCTCCGCCGCGGCGGGTCAGCGCCGCGGCGGTGCAGGGCATCCGTCTTCAGAGATCGGAGACGGCTACTTCTTCTCGGAGGGGCACTGCGTCTCGCAGGCCTTCTCGCAATCCGCGGACGCCTTCTCGCACTTCGCGGCGCAGTCGGCGGAGGCCTTCTCGCACTTCGACGCGCAGTCGGACGCGGCCTTCTCGGCGCACGCGGCCTTCTCCATCGGGCAGCAGTCGCCCTTCGGCGACGACGCGGGGGCGGACGTCTCGCCCTTCGCCTCGAAGCAGCCGGAGAGGGCCGAGGCGGCGACGAGGAGGGCGAGAGCGGACATCTTGCGGATCATGGTCGGGACTCCTGGGGTTGGGAACTCTCCGGAGCATACGGGAGGATGCGCCGGAGGGTGAAATGAAGCGCCCCCGCGGCGAGGGCCGCGAGGGCGCGTGATTCCGGGAGGGTGCGAACCGGCTACTTGGCCGCGGTCTTCTCGTCCTTGGACGCCTTGTCCTCGGCGGCCTTCTCGGCCTCGATGCGCTTGATCTCCTTCGCGCAGATCTCGGCGTTCTTGGCCTCGTACTTCTTCAGGAGGGCCTTGAACGGACCGGGATTGATGAGGTTCGTCTCCTTCAGGGTGACGTCGCCCATCTTCTGCTTCGTGAAGGACCAGAACTCGATGCGGGCCTGGTTCTTCTCGAGCTTGCGGTCGGCGTCGAGGTCGAGACCGACCTTCTTGCACTTCCACGCCTTGTTGATCTGCTCGACGACCTTCTCCGCGAGGCAGCCCATCTCGAAGGACTGCGAGAACTTGTAGCTGTCGTCCTTCGTGCCGTTCGTCGCGTCCATCCCCTCGACGTAGTAGTAGACGAGGGAGGGCTTCCCGGCCTTCAGCTCCTCGACGGTCCACTCCGACTCGCCGGTTGCGGGCGTCGTCGTCGTGGGCTTCACCGTCGAGCCCGTCACCGCCGCGGCCGCTTCGCCGGGCGTGGGCATCGAGCTGTCCCACAGGATGGTCTGCGTCTTCGCGCCTGCTCCGCAGGCGAACGGGGGGCCTCAGCCGGCGTCCGACGCAGGAGCGTACCCGAGGTACCCCGCGATGGACGCACCGGCCACCAGAGCGGCCAGAGCGGACTTCTTCATGTTCTCTGCCTCCTCACAAGGATGGATCAGGTGCCTTCCCCTGGTCGCAGGGGTGTCCGAACTCTAGCGCACGGCGGAGACTCCGCAAGGGGGGAAACCTTGAAGGGGGACGATTCTCGTATCTTCAGGAGCACGGTCCAAGGATGCCCTGTCGCGCGCCTCCCGGGTGTGTGATAGAGTGCGCGCTTGCGCCGATGACGCGTGGATTCGACCTCCCGTTCACCTGATACGCAGCAACGTAGCCCGCGCGTTGCGCACGGGCACACACCCGCGATCGGCCGTTCGGCCGCCGCGGGGGACGCGCATCGCGCGCAGGACCGGCCCATTCCGGATGCCTGCGGCGCGCACCCCGGACCTGCCGCGCGGCGGGGCCCGGAACTCAGGGGACCCCCTCCGTCCGAGGGCGTGTCCGAGAACGAGGAGGCGTGCGATGTCGATCTTGGCAAGGACTGCGGTGTCGATCCTGGCGTGCATGTTCGTCGTGGGAGCGGCCGTCGCCGGAAAGGGCAACGAGCCGGTGAAGAGCGTCCGGCTGGCTCCCTCGTGGGAGTCCGCGATCGCGGAGGCGAAAGAGCGGAACGTGCCGCTGGTGGTCCACCACCACGGCTTCTACTGTCCGCCGTGCTGGGGCATGCACGCGAACGTGATGTGCAACGAGAAGTACATCGAGTTCGCGGAGGAGAACACCGTCGAGGTGATCGCGCTCCAGGACCTCGAGCGCGCCATGGCGAAGGAGAATCCCGACGCGACGGAGCAGCGGCGGCTCTCGGAGTACGACGCGAAGGACGAGAAGGGGAACAAGGTCAGGTACATGTGCGAGTTCCCCGGTCTCACGCGGGACCAGGTCCTCGCGCTCCACCGTTCGAAGGCCTCGTCGTACAACGACACGAAGGGCATCCCGTTCACCGTCGTCATCGACCCCTGGACCGAGAAGGAGATGCACCGTTGGGCCGGCGGCGGCCACGGCGCGAAGTCGGTGATGGAGGGAGTCGCCGCGCAGAAGAAGACGCTTGGGGCGCAGCGTGGCCCCAGCGTCGGCCGCGGCGCGTGGCTGAAGATCGGCGCCGAGTGCGACCGGGTCGCGGCGGTGCTCGGGAAGGACGGCGCGGCGAAGGCCATGTCGGAGTTCCGGAAGCTCGAGAAGTCGATCCCGCAGGGTTCGACTTCTCTCACGGCGAAGATCGAGCCGACCCGGTCCGCGATCCTGGCGGCCGCGGCGCTCGACCTCGACGCGGCGCAGTCGAGCCTCGATTCGGGAGACGCAGCGGGCGCGAAGAAGATCCTGGACCGGTACGGTCCCGCGTTCGACGGCACCGACCTCGCATCGAGGATCAAGGAACTCGTCGCCAAGCTGAAGGGCTGAGGGCGCCTCGGGCGGGCCGCCACGGACGCGTCCGTGGCGCCCGCCGCCATTTCGGGACCGCTGGAAGTCCGCACGCGCAACATGTCGGCAGCGGGCGGCGCCGCCGTGCGCCCGCAGATGCGGAGAACGCCATGACATCCCCCTCCCACCCCGCGGAACCGGAGCGCCCCCGCCTCACCTCGCTCTCCCACGGCGCGGGTTGAGCCTGCAAGCTCCCAGCCGAGGACCTGCACCGGGCGCTGGAGGCGATCCCGCGCAGGTCCGACCCGAACGTCCTCGTCGGGACCGAGACCGGGGACGACGCGGCGGTCTACCGGATCGACCGTGACCGGGGCATCGTCGCCACGCTCGACTTCTTCGCGCCCGTGGTGGACGACCCCTTCCAGTTCGGGCGCATCGCCGCGGCGAACGCGCTCTCGGACGTGTATGCGATGGGCGGACGCCCGCTCTTCGCGCTGAACATCGTGGGCTGGCCCATGAAGGTCCTCGGGCCGGAGATGCTCGGCCGCGTGCTCGCCGGCGGCGCGGCGGCGTGCGACGAGGCGGGCATCTCGGTGGTCGGCGGCCACACGGTGGACGACCAGGAGCCGAAGTTCGGGCTCTCGGTGACGGGCACCGTGGACCCCGCGCGCATCCTCCGGAACGTGGGCGCACGGCGCGGCGATGCGCTGTTCCTGACGAAGCCCCTCGGAAGCGGCATCCTCACGACCGTGCTGAAGCGGAAGGGGCTCGCGGGCGAGCGTTTCGACCGCCTCGTCGAGACGATGGCCGCCCTCAACCGATCCGGCGCCGAGGCGATGCTCGCGTGCGGCGCCCGCGCGGCGACCGACGTGACGGGATTCGGCCTGCTCGGGCACCTCGCCGGGATGCTGCGCGGAGGCGAAGGACTCGAGGACGTCGGCGTGGACGTGTCGTTCTCCGCGCTGCCGCTGCTCCCCGGCGTCCTCGACGCCGCGCGCGAGGGACTCGTCCCCGGCGGCAGCAGGAAGAACCTCGCGTACTTCGGGAACGGCGTGGAGTTCGATCCGTCGCTCGGCGAGGCGGAGCGCCTCGTCACCGCCGACGCGCAGACGTCGGGCGGCATTCTCGCGGCGATCCCCGCGGATCGGGCGCAGGAGTTCGAGTCGAAGGCCCGCGCGGCGGGGACGCTCGCCGCGGCGCGGATCGGGACGTTCACGGCCGACGCGAAGAGGATCCGGGTCCGGAGCTGATCAGTTCCGGAGTGCGGCCTCCTCGGCAGCCATCTCCGCATCGACCGCCGCGAGCACCTCGGCGGGCGTCCTCGCGACCGGCGCCGCTTCGGTCTGCGTGGCGGAGCCGGTCGGGGGGACCGCGTCGTCGATCGAGCGGCCGAACACGGGCCCCGTCGCGACGGCGCGGTTCTCCGCGAGCGCGGCGGCGGCGGCGGCGATGAGGTCGTCCACGGTGGCCCCGTGCTGCGGGTGGAGGGCGACGCCCGCCGAAAGCGTGACGCCCGCCCGGGTCCGCGCGTCGGACTCGGGCCACGGGACGGACGCCACCGACGACCGCATGCGCTCCGCGAGCGCGTTCGCGACCGAGGCGTCTGCACCGTCGATGTAGACGACGAACTCCGGACCGCGCCAGCGTGCGATGAGGTCGCGCTCCAGCACGGCCGGGCGGATCACCTGCGCGATCCCGCGGAGGAGCCGGTCCGCCGCCTGCTCGCCGTTCCGGAGCACGTAGTCGCCGAAGCCGTCCACGCCGAGCATCACGAGCGCGCCGCGGCCTCCCGCGCAGCGCTGCGCGTAGATGGCCTCGCCGGCCCCCGACTGGAAGTGGGAGCGGCTCCCGAGGCCGGTGATCGGGTCCTCGCTCTCGAGCCGCGCCGCGCGGTCGCGCGCGTCGATCCCGCGCAGGACGACGGCCGCGTGCTCCGCGAGGATGCGCATCGCCGCCGACGCGGAATGCATCGGCTGCGTCGGCGCGCCGCACGTCAGCACCGCGACGACGCGGGTGCCGGACATCACGGGCGCCGCGACGTCCACGCGGAACTCTGCCGGCTCCGTCGCCGCCACCTGGTCGCGCACGATCGGCGGCTCGGCGTCGAGCTGGCGGAGGTCGAGCAGCGCGCGGCGCCGCACGGCGAGGCCGACGCGTCCGGTCTGCGGGGAGATCGTCGAACCCGCGGGCCACGCCGGCACGCCTTCCGCCGATCCCGCGGCCGCGAGGACGAACCGGGACGGGTCCGCGTCGTCCGCGAGGAAGACCATCCACTGGGCAGGAGCGAGCGCTTCTTCGACCGCGCGCGCGAGCGCCGCGGCGAGGTCGCGGCGGGTCGCCGAGGAGGAGCACTCGCGGAGCGCGAGCGCCAGAGCGTCAAGCGTCGCCCGCTCGGCCCGTGACTCCGGTGCCAGCCGCTCCCGCAACTGCTCCGCCTCGCGATGCGCCGCCGCGGCGCGGTCCCGGTCGCGGATCGCGCGGCGCTCGGCCTCGTCGCGGAGACGCGCCTCGGACCCGGCCCTCCGCTTCGCGAACCAGAGCGCCACGCCGAGCGCGCCGCAGACCGCGGCCGCGCCCGCGAGGGCGAGCTCCATCATCTCCGGGGAGAGGTTCACGCCCTCCCCATCGGACAACCGGGACTCTCAGATTGAGAGGGTGTCGCGAAGTGAACCCCGAGCGTCGGCCCTTCCGCGGAGCCTGCCGGCAAGGCGCGCGGACGAAGGCGACTCTACGGAGCGAGTCGTCGAGGCCGCGCAACGCAGCCGGAAGGCTCCGCGGACGGGCCGCGAAGCGGGCGCGCGACGTGCATCGCACCGCAACAGGTCTCCCGCAGGCTCGAACCTCGCACGTCGCGTGACCGGCGCCGGGGTTCAGTTCGCGGCACCCTCCGGGAGGGCGGAAGCCGGGGGCGCGATCAGCGGATCTCGGTCTTCCATCCCATGTAGGGACGGAGGACGTCGGGGATCGAGACGCTCCCGTCGGCCCGCTGGTACTGCTCGAGGATCGCCACGAGCAGCCGCGGCAGCGCGACGCCCGAGCCGTTCAGCGTGTGGACGAACTCGTTCTTCCCGGCGCGCTTGAAGCGCACGCCGGCGCGGCGCGCCTGGAAGTCGCCGAACGTCGAGACGCTGCTCACCTCGAGCCACGCGCCGACGCCGGGCGCCCAGAGCTCGAGGTCGTAGGTCTTCCGCGACGCGAAGCTCATGTCGCCCGTGCAGAGGAGAAGCACGCGGTACCGGAGCTTCAGGTTCCGGAGCACCTGCTCGGCGTTCGCGCGGATTCTCATCAGCTCGGCGTCGCTCTGCTCCGGCGTCGTGTAGGCCATCAGCTCCACCTTGTGGAACTGGTGCATCCGGAGGAGCCCCCGCGTGTCGCGCCCCGCGGCGCCGGACTCGCGGCGGAAGCAAGGGCTGAACGCCGTGTAGCGGAGGGGCAGGCGCTCCTCGGCGAGGATCTCCTGCCGGTGGATGTTCGTGAGCGGCACTTCGGCCGTCGGGATCAGGTAGAGTTCGTCGTCCCGGAGGGCGTACATGTCGTCCTCGAACTTCGGGAGCTGGCCGCACCCCTCGAGGCACTGGCCCTTCACCATGTAGGGAACGTTCGCCTCGACGTACCCGTGCTCGCGGGTGTGGAGGTCGAGCATGTAGTTCCAGAGCGCGCGCTCGAGCTGCGCGAGCTGGCCCGTCATCAGCGAGAACCCGCTCCCCGAGATCTTCCCCGACGTCTCCGCGTGGAAGAGCCCGAGCTTCGCGCCGATCTCCCAGTGCGGACGCGGCGCGAAGTCGAACTTCGGCTCCTCGCCCCACTCCGCGTCCACCTTGTTGTCCTCCGACGACGACCCCACGGGCACGTCGGCCGCGGGGAGGTTCGGCATGCGGAGCAGGAGCTTCCGCAGGTCCTCCTTGAGGACGGGCTCCTTCTCCGCGAACTCCTTCTGCTTCGCCTTCAGCTCGTCGGCCTCGGCCATGAGCGAGGCGCAGTCCTCGCCCTTCTTCTTCTTCTCGCCGATGAGCGGCGAGAGCGCGTTCTGACGCGCGGCGATGGCCTGCTGGTCGGCCAGCAGCGCGCGGTACTCCTTGTCGCGGGAGAGGAACCAGTCGAGGTTCGCCGTCTCGCCCTTGTCGGCGAGGCCCTTCCGGACCGCGTCCGGGTTCTTCCTGAGGAATGCGACGTCGAGCATCCGCCGAGGTTCGCGCTCGCGGCGGAGGCCGCGAACTTCCTTCCAACCGTCGCCGCGCGTCACGACCCTCCCGGGATGATCGATTCCCACGCCCACGTGGACTTCGAGTCCTTCGACGCCGACCGCGCCGAGGTGCTCGCGCGCGCGTGGGCCGCGGGGCTCGCGGCGATCGTGAACGTGGGGACGGGCCCCGCCGGGTCGCGCCGGAGCGTCGCCCTCGCGGCGACCGACCCGCGGATCTGGGCGACGGTCGGCATCCATCCCCACGACGCGGGCACGGCCACCGACGCCGACTTCGCCGAGATCGAGGCGCTCGCGCGGGAGCCGCGCGTCGTCGGGATCGGCGAGTGCGGGCTCGACCGCGGGCCGCACAACCACGCGCCGTTCGACGCGCAGGTGGCGCTCTTCCGGCAGCACGTCGATCTGTCGCGGAGGACGGGGCTCCCCCTCGTCATCCACAACCGCGACACGTACCCCGAGCTCTTCGCGATCCTCGAGGAGGAGACGTCCGCCCGCGGCCCGCTCCGCGGCGTCATGCACTGCTTCTCCGGCGGGCCGGACGAGGCCGCGCGGTCGGTGGCGCTCGGGTTCCACGTGAGCTTCTCGGGCGTCCTCACGTTCAAGAGCGCGCAGAAGACCCGCGACGCGGCGAAGCTCGTCCCCGGCGACCGCGTGATGGTCGAGACCGACTGCCCGTTCCTGACCCCGGAGCCCCACCGCGGGAAGCGGAACGAGCCCGCGTACACGGCGCTCACGCTGGCGCGGCTCGCGTCGATCCGCGGATGGACGATGGACGAGGCCGCGCACGTGACCGCGCGGAACACGCGGCAGGTCTTCGGTCTCCCGGCAGAATGACGCCATGACGATCACGCCGGACGACTTCCGCCGCACGCTCGACCAGGTCCGCGCGTCGCTCGGCGAGGTCGTCGTCGGGCAGGCGCAGGTCATCGACGAACTCCTGCTCTCGCTCCTCGCGGGCGGGCACGTTCTGCTCGAAGGCGTGCCGGGCGTCGGGAAGACCCTTCTCGTGCGAAGCGTCGCCACGGCGCTCGGCCTCGAGATGTCGCGCATCCAGTTCACGCCGGACCTGATGCCCGCCGACGTGGTCGGGACCGAGGTGCTCTCCGACGCCGCGGGCGGCATGCGCTTCGACTTCCGGCCGGGCCCCGTGTTCGGACAGGTGGTGCTCGCCGACGAAGTGAACCGCGCGACGCCGAAGACGCAGTCGGCGCTGCTCCAGGCCATGGAGGAGGCGCAGGTCACCGTCGCCCGGCGCACGCACGCGCTGCCGCGGCCGTTCTTCGTCCTCGCCACGCAGAACCCGATCGAGATGGAGGGCACGTACCCGCTCCCCGAGGCGCAGCTCGACCGGTTCCTGATGAAGATCACGGTGTCCGCTCCGGGCCTCGCCGACCTGCTCGCGATCGTGGACCGCACGACGTCCGGCGAGCGCCGGCCCGTCGCCCGCGCGGCGTCGCCGGAGCAGGTCCTCGCGATGCAGGCGCTCGTCCGCGAGGTGCCGGTCGCCCCGCACCTCCGCGAGCTGATCGGGAAGCTCGTCCTCGCCACGCACCCTGCGGGCGACGGCTCGCCGCCGCTCGTCCGTCGCGTCGTCCGCCACGGCGCATCCCCCCGCGCCGCGCAGGGCCTCGCCCTCGCCGCGAAGGCCCGCGCGCTCTCCCGAGGCCGCGTCCACGTCTCCGAGGACGACATCCGCGCCCTCGCCCCGTCCGTCCTCCGCCACCGCATCCTGATCGGTTTCGAGGGCGACGCCGACGGCGTGACGTCGGACCAGGTCGTCCGCGACGTGCTGACGGCCGTCAAGGCCTGACGGCACCTCCCGCGCGACCCGTTCGCATGGTACGTTTGGGGCGAAGACGCCCATGGCCGAAGACCCCCGCCTCCGGAAGATCGCCCGTCTCATCGAGGAGCTCGAGAGCGAGGATGCGTTCGCCCGCCGCGACGCGATCGAGGCGCTCCACAAGGCGACGAAGCGGCGCATGGGTTTCCCGTGGCGCGGCGGCGAGCGCGAGCGCGCCGCCGCGGTGAAGCGCTGGCGGGAGTGGTTCGACGGCGTCCGCCGGGAGAAGGAGGCCGCCGAACTGCAGGCGACGCTCCAGCACCTCGGGCAGATGCAGGGTCCCCCGACCCCGGCGCAGACGAAGCTCGTCGAGGCCGCGCTCGAGTCCGCGCTGAAGAAGATGCAGGACGCGCCGGGGAAGGGCGTGCACGTCCTGCTCGGCGGCCAGGGCGCGACGGGCGCCCCGCTCCCCGCCCACATCCTCGCCGCCATGCAGAAGCTCGCCGCCGCGCACGAGCACCCCGTGTGCATCTCGTGCGGCAGGCGCCCCGCGACCGTGGCCTGCACGATCCCGGCGAAGCAGGGCCCGTGGGTCCGCCGCGACCTGTGCGAGATCTGCGCGCAGCAGGAGTCTTGACCCGGATCATTCACGAGGGCTCGCGCCTGGCCGAGCCCGCGGGCGCGCTGCTGCGTCGGAGCCCTTGACCGACTTGCCGAAGTCGCTCTGCGGTCTCCTCCTTGCATCGCATCCCGCGGATCTCGGCCAGGACACACCGTCGCCGCTTGGACGACCGCGGATCGCCGTACGAGGTCGACGTACGGTGCAGGCAGTCGCCGCGCTGGATGCCGTTCTCGCGCGAACCCTCGTGAATGATCCGGGTCGACGCCCGGTCTCGAAGTCGGCGGCGCGCGGAGGATCTTGCGCACGGAATCCGGAAACCTTCCGCCTCGAGCTGCGTCGTAGGGATGGAGGTTCACGTCATGGCCCATCCCGTCGCGTCCCGGATCCGGTCCGTTCTCGCCCCCCTCGCGGTCGCCGCGGCCGCTGCGGCGGGACTCGCGGGAGGGGCGTCGGAGGCCCGGGCGGACGGGCTGATCGTGGTCCCGCCGCACGTGCCCGAGCGGCCGCAGGAGCGGAACGTCCCCCTCGCGGTGCGGGAGCACCGGGTGACGGTCACCGTGAACGACCGGATCGCCGTGACCGACGTGGACCAGACGTTCTGGAACCCGAATCCGCGCCAGCTCGAGGGGACCTACCTCTTCCCCATGCCGAAGGGCGCCGCGATCGAGCGGTTCTCCATGTGGATCGACGGGAAGGAGATGCCGGCCGAGCTCCTCGACGCGGCGAAGGCGCGCGAGATCTACGAGGGGATCGTCCGCCAGATGCGCGATCCGGCGCTCCTCGAGTACGCGGAGCAGGGGCTCTTCAAGGCGCGGATCTTCCCCATCGAGGCGCACGGCGAGAAGCGGGTGCGCATCCGCTACGCCGAAGTGCTCTCCGCGGAGAGCGGCACGGTCGGCTACCGATACCCGCTCGCGACCGAGCGGTTCTCGTCGCAACCGCTCCGGCACTGTTCGATCTCGGTGGAGATCCAGGCGTCGTCTCCGATCGGAAGCGTATGGTCGCCGAGCCACAGGATCGACGCGCCGGCGGCGACGACGCCCGGCGGGCCGGCGCGCGTGTCCTGGGAAGAGCGGGGCACGCTCCCGGACCGCGACTTCCTGCTCTTCTGGCGCCCGACGACGAAGCCCGTGGCGCTCACCGCGCTCGCCCACCGCGACCCTGCGGCCGGGCCGGACGGCACGTTCCTGTTCGTGCTCTCGCCGCCCGCGTCGTCGGACGCGACGCCCATGCCGAAGGACTTGGTCTTCGTCTGCGACACCTCGGGCTCGATGGCGGGCGCGAAGATGGAGCAGGCGCGCGGCGCGCTCCGCTTCTGCCTGCGGAGCCTCGGGCCGGACGACCGCTTCGGGATCGTTCCGTTCGCGACGGAGCCGCAGCCGTTCCGGACCGAGCTCGTCGCCGCCACGCCGGAGAACCGCGCGGCCGCGGAGGCGTTCGTGAGCGCACTCGAGGCGCGGGGCGGCACCGCGATCGACGCCGCGCTCCAGGCCGGGCTCCGGCTCCTCCCCGCGGCCGACGCGTCGTCGCGGCCGACCTACGTCGTCTTCCTGACCGACGGCCTCCCCACCATCGGCGACACGCGCCCCGACGCGATCCTCGCCCGCGCGACGGGCGCCGCCCGCGGCGCGCGGCTCTTCGCGTTCGGCGTCGGGAACGACGTGAACACGAAGCTCCTCGACCGCCTCTCCGACGACACCCGCGGCGCCCGCGCCTACGTGTCGGAGGCGGAGAACATCGAGGAGAAGGTCTCGTCGCTCTACGGGAAGCTCTCGCGCCCGGCGATGACCGACGTGTCGGTCACGGTCGAGGGCGTGGCCGTCTCCGCGGTGCATCCGTCGCAGCTCCCCGACCTCTTCCACGGCGCCGAGGCCCTCGTGTGCGGCCGGTACGCGGCGGGCGGGAACGCCGTGGTGCGCCTCCGCGGGAAGATCCGCGGAAAGCCCGTCGAGATCGTCGAGGAGATCCGGCTCCCCGACGCGGCCGCGCAGCACGGGTTCCTCCCCCGGCTCTGGGCGGTGCGGCGCGTCGGGTTCCTGCTCGACGAGATCCGCCTCCGCGGCGAGACGCCCGAGGTGCGCGACGAGGTCGTGCGCCTCGCGAAGGCGTTCGGGATCGTGACCCCGTACACGAGCTACCTGATCCTCGAGGACGCGTCGCGTCCGGCGGACGGGCGGGTCGGCGGGTCCGGTCCGCAGCCCGGCGGCGACTGGGGCGTCGGGGGCGGCGCGGGAGGAGGCGGCGGCGCCGCGGGAGGCGCGGGTCCCCCGCCGGCCG
>JAJVHW010000086.1 GCA_022072415.1 Planctomycetota bacterium | reverse complement strand
GGCGGGGGCCGCAGCGGCGGGCGCGACGGCGGACGGCGCGCTCGCGGACGGCGTACTCGCGGACGGCGCGGCCGCGTGCGCCGCACCTCCCGCTCCCTGGAATCCCGTCGCGCGGGACACGTAGGCGAGGAACTGCGGAAGGTTCTTCCGCACGAACTCCTCGCCGCCTTCCAGCGTGAAGGCCACGTCTCCCGCCTCGAAGCGGAAGAGAGTGCGGTCGTTCGGCATCCGGGGTGTGCTCCTCGGTCTTCGGGCGGTGAGGGGGCGGCGCGGCCCAGTCGCAGGGTCCGCGACTTCGCCGGGGCGGCGAAGGGGACCGGCTGCGAACCTAATCCGCTCGGCCGCAGCCTCCACCGAAATCGCGCGGGCCTGCCTTCCCGAGCGGACGCGCACGCGAGGCGGTAGGCTCGGCGTCCGATGGCAGACCGACGAGACGCGCGTTTCGATCTCTCGCTCGTGATCCCCGTGTTCAACGAGGAGGGTTCGCTCCGCGCCCTCTTCGCAGAGGTCGAGCCCGTGCTCCGGTCCGTCACGGCCGAGTACGAGGTTGTCTTCGTGAACGACGGGTCCCGCGACGGCAGCGCCGCGGTGCTCGCGTCGCTCGCCGCGGTGAACCCGCGGGTGCGCGTGATCCACCTCGACCGGAACCACGGGCTCTCCTCCGCCCTCCGCGCGGGCTTCCTCGCGGCGCAGGGGCAGATCATCGCGAGCATGGACGCCGACCTGCAGAACGACCCCGCGGACCTGCCGAAGCTCGTCCGCGCGGTGCAGGACGGCGCCGACATGGCGTGCGGCTGGCGGCGGGACCGGAAGGATCCGTTCGTGAAGCGCATCTCGTCGAAGGTCGCCAACGGCTGGCGGAACTGGCGGATGGGGACGTCGATCCACGACGTGACCTGTCCGCTCAAGGTGCTCCGCCGCGAGGTGCGCGAGGTCTTCTACCCGTTCCACGGGATGCACCGCTTCCTGCCGACGCTCGCGGAGATGGCGGGCTTCCGCGTCGTCGAGGTGCCGGTCGGGCACCGCCCGCGGCTCCACGGCGAGTCGAAGTACGGCGTGTGGAATCGCGTCTTCCGCGGGATGCGCGACCTCAAGGCCGTGAAGTGGATGCGCGACCGACGCATGACCTACAAGGTCGTGGACCGGCCCCCCGGCGGGGCGGCGGAGTGAGCGCGGGCCTTCCGGCGGAGGAGCCCGCCGAGCCGCTCCTCCGCCGGCTCCGGATTCCGCTGCTCGTGATCCTCGTCTGCGCGCTGCTCGGAGGGCTCCGCGCGTCGCGCTCCCGCCACGTCGGCGGCGACTTCCTGCGCTACCACCGCGCAGGGCGCCTCGTGGCGACGGGGCGGGCGGAACTCCTCTACGACAAGGCGTTCCTCCGCCGCGCCGAGGTGTATGCGGAGGAGCGCGCGGCCGACCGCGCCGCCCGCGGCGCGAAGGCCGACGACTTCCCGGAGATGGAGTTCAAGTACGACCCGGCGCTCGCCGTGCTGCTGGCGCCCGTCGGCGCGCTCGGGCCGCGCGGGGGCTGGATCGCGTGGGGCGCCTGGAACGGGGCGATGATCGCGGTCACGTTCCTCGCCGCGTGGGCGGCGTGCCGCCGCATCGCGCCCGGCGCGTCCTGGGCCTTCGCGCTCGCGCCGGTGGCGGCGCTCCTGCACAAGGCGAACTCGAACCACAACCTCGGGCAGCTCAATCCGTCGGCCATCGCGCCGGCCACGGTGGCGGCGTGGCTCCTCCTGCGCGGGAACGAGACGAAGGGCGCCGCGTCGGCGGCGTTCGGCGCGGTCGTGAAGTACATGCCGGGCGTGATGCTCCTCTGGGCGGCCGTGAAGCGCCGGTGGGCCGCGTGCGCCGCGCTGCTCGCAACGTTCGCCGCGCTCTGGGCCGCGCTCCCCGCGGTGGTGCTCGGGCCGTCGCGGTTCGCGTCGCTCTGGTGGGAGCACAAACAGCAGCGGGCGCACGTCTACGCGGGCGCCGCGGCCGAGGACCTCCCGGGCCACTCGATCAAGTCGTTCGTCTACCGCATGATCGGCGGGACGCACTACCGCACGGGGAAGGACGAGAGCCTCGTGGACCTCGACGTGAGCGTCGCGACTCTCGACCCGGAGATCGTGCGGGCGGTGACGTGGGCCCTGATGGCCGCGCTCGCGGTGTGCGTGATCCGCGCGCTCCGCGGGCCGGTCCGGTCCCGCAGCGATCCGCGCGGCCCGCTGGAGATGGGGATCCTCGTCGCGTCGCTCCCGCTCCTCTCGCCGGAGACCCGCGCGCCGCATCTCCTCTACCTGGCGCTGCCGCTCACGGCGCTCACGTACGGAATCGTCCGGGCGTGGAGGGACGGACCTCGCCCCCGCGCGGAGATCGCCCTCGCGGCGGTCGCGCTCGTGCTGCTCCAGACCGATTCCGAGACGCTCTTCGGCGCGGCGGCGCACCGCATCTCGGCCGTGTGCGGCCTCGGATGGGCGACGGCGCTCGTGCTCGTCGCGCTCTTCCGGCTACGGAGCCGGTTCGAGGGAGAAGCGCCGCGCCTCGTGCCATAGGCCGCGCACGTCGTCGAAGAGCAGCACCAGTTCCCTCGCGCGGAAGCCGCGCGGACGCGGCTCCGCGAGCCACGCGCGGCGGGCGAGTTCCAGCTCCGCGTCGGACACGAAGAGCCCGAGGCGGAGCGCGGGCGCGACGGCGCGTTCGCCGACGAGCGCCGACGTCGGAAGCGCCCGGGCGGCGAGCGAGCGGACGAACGCGCCGACGCGGCCGTCCGGATCGAGGACCGGGAGCGCGAGAGAGCGCCCTCTGGCCTCCGGCGCGCCGAAGGAGACGTCGAGCGTGCCGGGCGGCGTGAAGTCGCCGAGCTTCCGCACCACGGCCGCATGGTCCCCGTCGTCCCACGGAGGGACGAGGGCGACGTGCGCGCCCACCTGGTGGAACGCGGGGTCGTGGAGCCGGCGGAACGGCTCGATCGCCGCGGCGGCGTCCTCCGGCGGGAAGACCACGATCTGCAGCACGCGCCGATGGTAGACCGGACCGCGGTGACGCCCGTCTTCTCGTTCGTGGTCCCCACGCTCGCCGCCCGCGCCGAAGACGCGCGGCGGTGCGTCGCGTCGCTCCGGCGCGAGGCGCCGCGGCCGAGCGAGGTGCTCCTCGTCTGCGAGAGCGGCGAACACGGGCGAGCGTTCGCGGACCTCGCCGCGGCCGCCGCAGCGGACGGGCTCGACGTGCGTCCGGTCGTGCAGCCCGGCGGCGCGGCGAAGCGGCGGAACGCGGCGTTCGCGGCGCTCCGCGGGCGCGTGGTCGTGCTGATCGACGACGACGCGGAGGCCGAGCCCGGATACGGCGCGGGACTCTCCGCGCGGTTCGGCGGAGGCGGAGCGGCGCTCGTGCAGGGCGCGATCCGGCCCGCGTTCGACGTGGAGCCTCCGGAGGCGATCCGGCCGGTGCTCTTCAGCGTCGGCGGGTTCAACTGCCTCGGCGCGGAGCGGCGGACGGACGTGTTCATCTCCGCGAACTGCGCGTTCTCGCGCGAGGTCCTCGACGCGGCCGGCCCGATGCGGGAGGACCTCGGCCCGGGAAGCGGTGGGGCGGCCTGGGGCGACGACACGGAGTGGGCGATGCGCGCGCGGGCGAAGGGCTTCGCGCCGGCGTTCGACGAGGCGATCGCGGTGCGGCACCGCATCCAGGCCGAGCGGCTCACCGAGGCGTACGTGCTCTCGCGCGCGGAGCGCGTGGGGCGCACGCGGGCGCGGCTCGAGTGGGCCGGGCGGCGTCCCGGCGCCCTGACCGCGCTGAAGCAGCGCGCGCTCGCCGCATGGGCGGCGACGAAGGGCTCGTCCATCGAGGCGCGGTGCCTCCGCGCGCGGCTCCGCGGCTACGCCGACGAGGTCGCGGAGCTCCGCGGTTGACCGCGGAGAGGAAGCCGTTCCCCGCCGGACCGCTGATGGCGCTCCACGTCTCGGGCGCCGCGGGGACCTACGTGGTCGGCAAGTGGGCGGCGTCGGGCTTCCCCGATCCGCTGGCGCTGACGCTCGCGCGCGCGATCCCCGCGTCGGCGCTCTGCCTCGCGCTCACGGGAACCGTCATCCCCGCCCCGCGGTTCTCGCTCCGCGACTGGGCCGAGGTGGCGCTGCTCGGGATGCTCCTCGTCCCGATGAACCAGTCGCTCTTCCTCGCGGGGCTGAAGGACACGCTGCCGTCGCATCCCGCGCTCATCTACGCGCTCACCCCGGCGGGCGTGCTCCTGCTCTCCTCGCTCCTCGCGCGGAGGATGCCTCCGGCCGCGTGGGCGGGCGGCGTGACGCTGGCGCTCGCCGGGGTGGCGCTCGTGCTCGAACCGTGGAGGACCGACGCGGGGTCCGCGGCGATCCGCTACGGCGACCTCCTCATCGTGGCGGGGCTCCTCGTCTGGATCGTCTACACGGTCTGGGCGGGATCGCTCGCGCGGCGGCACGATCCGCGCACGGTCACCGCGTGGACGCTGGTGCTCGGCACCGCGGCGCTCGTGCCGTTCGCGTGGAAGCCGCTCGCGGCCGTGCGCTTCGCGGACGTGACGCCGAAGGCGTGGATCGGCGTCGCCTGGCTTGCGGCGGTCACGAGCACGCTCATGATGCTCCTCTGGAACGGGATGCTCCGGCGCCTCGCCCCGGTGCAGGTCGCGGTGTGCGCGAATGCGCAGCCCGTGGCCACGGCGCTCCTCGCCGCGGCGCTCGCGTCGCTCGGCTGGCTCCCCGGCGACCAGCGGCTCGGTCCGGTGTTCTGGACCGGTGCGGCGATGGTGCTCTGCGGCGTGTGGATCACGCAGCGTCGCGCCGCAGCGAAGAACCCTTCTGCGCCGGGGCCCGCAGCCCGCGAGACGGTTACTTCAACGGCTCTTTCCGCGGTTCCGCCGGCGGCTCCTTCGGCGCCGGCTTCGGCTCCGGAGGCGGCAGCGGACGGCCCGCCTTCTCCATCGCGGCCATGAACGACGCGTCGAACACGTACGTCGGGTCGGCCTCGCGGGTCTTCGCGGCCGACGTCGCGGCCTCGGCGAGGTCGCCGCGGATCCAGCAGGCGTAGGCGCGGTTCGCCCAGCCGCGGGCGTACTCGCCCTTCCGTCGGGTGCGCCACGTGCGGAGCGCGTCGTCGGCCGCCGCCACCGCGTCGCGGAGGAACGCGTCGCCCTCGTCGGCGCGACCCTCGCTGAGCGCGTGGATGCCGAGCCGCATGCGCGCGATGGCGCGGGAGTTGTGCGCCGCGGCGTGCTCGGGACGGAGCGAGAGCGCGCGGTCCAGGTGCTCGAGGGCGCGGCGCGTGGCGTCCGGGTCCACGAGGGCCTGCTGCACGCCTGGCGGCCTCTCGAGGAGGAGCGCGGCGAGCGTGATCGCCACGTCCGGGAAGTTCGGCTCCAGGCGGAGCGCGTCCTCGTAGGCCTCGATCGCTCCCATGCGGAGTGCGAGCGCGCGCTCGAACTCGCCGCGCCTCGCGGCGGCCGACGACGCGGCCGCGCGCACGTCGCCGGCGACGGCGTGCGAGTGCTGCACGTCCGCCTGGAGCGAGAGCGCGGTCTCGGCGTCGCGGAGCGCGTCGTCGTGGCGGCCGAGCGACACGTAGATGCGGGCGCGGAGCATCCTCGCGTGGACGTCCGCGGGGTCCTTCTCCAGGGCCTCCTGCACGAGCGCGAGGCCGTCCGCGCTGCGGCCGACGACGTGGCGCGCCCATCCGGTGCTCGCGAGGACCCGCGGCGTGCGGTCGGTCTTCAGCACGTCCTCGAACGCCGCGAGCGCCTCGTCGAAGCGGCCCTCCGACATGAGGCTCTGTCCGAGGTTCAGCTTCGACGTGACGGGGTCCGACCGGTCGCCGCCGATGTAGCCGAGCGACTTCAGCCGCTCGAGCGCCGCCTCGTCCTCCGGCGTCGAGGCCGACGGCCCCGCCTGGGCGTTCCGCTCCGCGAGCGCCTCGCGCCGCTGCTCGCCGAAGTAGGTCGGCACGCGGTCGTGGGGGAGTCCGCCGCGGAACGCGGACTCGAGCACCCTCCCGCGCATCTCCTTCGGGACGGGGTAGCCCATGGCCGCGAGCACCGTGGGGGCCACGTCCATCACCGACGCGCCCGCCAGGCGCGCGCCCGGCTCGACGCCGTACCCCCACGCGTGGAAGACGCCGTGGATCCGGTGCCACATCGCGCCCGTCTTCGCGTGGAAGTCCGACGCGTCGCCGCGGCGGAAGTCGCCGCTCTTGAAGCCGTGGTCGGAGACGAGGATCAGCGTCGTCCTGTCGTCGCAGAGTTCCATGAACTCGCCGAGCACGCGGTCGTGCCAGACGTAGTTCGACTCGATCGCGTGGCGGAACTTCATGTACTCCGCCGCGTCCACGTCGCGCATCTTCGGCGGGGCGAACCGCATGAAGAGGTGCGAGAGCGCGTCCATCGCCTCGAAGTAGCAGGCGAAGAACCGCGGGCGGCGCTCCGCGAGGAGCCGCTGCCCCGCGCCGCGGAACGTCTCGGCCGTGGCGAGCGTGAGGCGGAGGTTGTTCACCCGGTTGACCGGGTTGAAGACGGGCTGGTACGTCCGCTCGTGCTCCTGCTCGCTCACGTCGGCGAACGCGCGCACCTTGTTCCAGGAGACCTGCCGCGGCGTCACGCGGTCGTTCGCCTCGACCTCGGCCGCGAGCCCGGCGGGCCACGTCAGGTCCGGCGCGGTCGTGTCGAGCGCGCGTCCGTAGTCGAACGCGAGCTGCCCCATGCGGTCGGAGAGGAGGAACCCGTTGAGCGGCGTCTCCGCGGGCCACGTGACGAGCCAGCCGACCACGCCGACCGTGTCGCCGAACTTCGACGCGATCTCCCAGATCGTGTCCGCCGTGCGCATGCGCGACGAGACGGGGACCTGCTTCCCGCCCGCCTGCGTCACGAAGTCGAGGATGCCGTGGCGGGGCGGCGACATGCCCGTCGCGATCGTGGTCCACACGACCGGCGAGAGCGTCGGCTGGATCGATTCGAGCGGGCCGTACGCGCCCTCGCGCCGGAGCCGCGCGAAGTTCGGGAGCTTCCCCTCGCGGATCAGCCCCTCCACGAGGTCGCCGTCGCAGGAGTCGAAGCCGAGGAAGACGATCTTCCGCTCCCACGCCTCCGGCCGTTCGCGCCGCGACTTCGCGACCGCCGCGACGGCCTCGTCGTGGGCGCCCTCGGGGCGTTCGACCACGCGGCGCTCGAGCGGCGCGCGGGAGTCCGCGGCGGCCGGCGCGGAGAGCGCGGCGAGCAGGGCGGCGAGGAGGAGGCGGCGCATCACTGGCGCTCGTTCCGGAGGATCCGGGTGTTGCGCGCCGTGTCGTCGGAGTCCTCGCGCACGATCACGACGTCGAGATCCCCGTCTCCGCCGCCGGCTCCGAGGTCCGCGAGGAGCACGTGCGCGCCGCGGGAGTCGTCGGAGGCGCCGGGCGAGGGGAGCACGGCGGTGGACCTCGTCCACGCGGAGCCCGTCCCCGCGAGGATCCTCCCCGCGTAGCCCCCGGCGTCCGGCGCGCGGGCGGAGACGATCACGATCTCCACGTTCCCGTCGCCCGTGAGGTCGCCCACCGCGAGGCCGTCGCACTGGTTCACGTCGGACGACGACTTCGCGGGGAACACGCCCGTCGCGAACGTGAACGAGGAGCCGCCGTTCCGGAGCAGGCGGAGCGCCGACGCGTCGGACACGGTGCCCGTCCCCGGCGACGTGAGGGCGCCGGTCGAGGCGAGGAGGAGGTCCTGGTCGCCGTCGCCGTCGGCGTCGGCGAAGACGGCGCGGAACGCGTGGAGGTACTCCGGGTCCGACGCCGCGGGGAGCCACGTCGCCGTCGCGTCGGTGAAGGCGCTCCCGGAGTTCGTGAGCAGGCGGCCGGTGCGGACCCAGGTGCCCGACGACGCGGGGAACTCGAGCGGCGCGGTGCGGGAGAGGAACACGTCCGGCCGCCCGTTCCCGTCGGCGTGCCCGACCGCGAGCGTGTCGCCCTGGAATTGCTGCTCGTCGGTGTCGAGCACCGCGGGGACGAAGCCCGTCGATCGCGTGAAGATCCCGGTGCCGCCGTTCAGGAGGAGGCGGAGGCCGGCGAAGTGCTCGTACGTCGTGACGATGGTCGGAGGGATCGGAGGAACCGCGAGCGGATCGCCCGGGTCGGTGACCGTGTCGGTCTGCTTCGTGAAGTACCCGGTGTGCAGCACGAGGAGGTCCGTCCCGCCCGCGTTGTCGAAGTTCGCGGCTGCGATCGCCACGCCCTGGTTGGCGTCGCCGTAGCTCGTCACGGCCGGGATGCGCGACGACGTCCCGTCGGTGAACTTCCCCGTCCCGTCGTTCATGAGGATCCGCAGGCTCGACACCGCCGGCTCGGACACCTTGTCGTCGGTGACGAGCGCGATGTCTTCGTACGTGTCGCCGTCGGCGTCGAAGGCGACCGCGTCGCGGGCGCGGAAGTCGATGTCGCCGGTCACCGACGGCATGTCCGCGGCGGTGCGGTCGGTGAACGTGCCGTCGGAGTTGCCTCGGAGGATCCGCACGCGCGGCAGCGCGGCCGACGGCGCGACCGCCTTCGACGACGTGATCAGCACCAGGTCGCGGATGCCGTCCTTGTTCGCGTCCGTGGCGATCACCTTCGTGGCGCGCCACGAGTCCACGCGGTCCGTCGTGGAGGTCGGGGCCGGCACCGCGGTGGACGTCACGTCGGTGAAGCCGCGCACGGTGAACGAGAGCGACGCCGACTGCTCGTACTGGTCGGTCACGCGAAGCGCCGACGTGCCGCCCGCGCGCGGCGGCATGGTGAACGTGACGGAGGTCGGGGAGACCAGCGTCGTCGCGAGGTCGGCTCCGTCCAGGGTGAACACCGAGTCCGCCGCGAAGTCCGCGCCGGTCACGGTCACCGTCTCCCCGCCGATCCCCTGCGGGGCCGTCGGCGCGAGCGACGCGATCGAGTCGGACCCGATGTCGAGGTACGTGAACGCGCCCGGGACGGCGGTCTCCTGCCCGAACTCGTCGCGGACGACGACCTCCACCACGCCCGCCGCGTGGGCCGGGGCGCGGACGTCGATCCGGTTCGTGAGCACCACGTTCGGCTGCGCGATGTTGCCGCCGAAGAGCACGAGGGATCCCGAGCGGAAGTTCGCGCCGCTGATCCGGACCGACCGGCCGCCGGCCGGACCCGCGTCGGACGGGGTCATCGAGGAAGGCGCGGGCGGGGGGACGACGCGGAACGCGTCCTCGGCCAGGGCGCGCTGGCCGTCGGGGTTCTCGGCCAGGATGTCGTACGTCTGCCCCGCGGCGAGCCCCGCGGGCGCCGGGAACTGGAAGATGCCGCCGTTCGGGTTCGTCACGTCCGCCGGGTCCACGGCGACGCCGCCCACGCGGAAGCCGGGGAGCACGTCGGGCCCCACGCCGTCCGAGAGCACCGCGAAGTCGGTTCCGACCACGTTGATCACCGTGCCCGCGACCCCTTCCGACGGGAACGGGTCGAAGAACGGGTCGAACCTCGGCTCGGCGAGGAACCGCACCGTGCGCGGCGCCTCCCCGCGGTTCACCTTCACGTTCACGGCCGCCCGCGCCCCGGCCGCGTACGTGCCGCGGAGTTCGTACGTCCCCGTTCCGCCGGTGACGGGGAACACCTTCGCGTACGCCTTCCTCCCGTTCGACGAGAGCGTCACCGCCGCGCCGAAGCCGGGCTCGGCGCTGCCGTCGGGTCTCCGGAGCTCCACGAGCTGGAGCGAGCCCTTCGGGGTGGACGCCTTGATGTCGAGGAGCGACCCGTCGGTCACGTCGAACGCGTGGACGATGTCGCCGCCCGCCGCGTCGCGGAACGATCCCTTCGGCGTCTTCGAGCGCTTCACCTTGAACGAGATCTCGTAGTTCCCCACGCCCCCGGCGAGGGGCTCGGGCCCGCCGGCCACGACGATCACGTGGGTCCCCGCGTCCGTGGCGGTGAACGAGAACGACGCCTTCGGCGTCAGCGCGCCCTTCACGACGAGGGGGACGTCGCCGCCGGAGGGCCCCGTCATCGAGAGTGCGAACAGGAGCCCCCGGACCGGCCCGAGCGTCTTCGTCTTCACGGAGATCGTCTCGCCCGGGAAGAGGTCGATCGCGAACCCGTCCACGTCGCCCGCGGGGGCGATCTCGCCCGAGACCCGGTCGTTCCCGCGGATCGGCGCAGGGCTCTCGCCCGCTGCGGCGGGGGCGGCCGCGCACAGGGCGAAGACGAGTGCCGCGAGGGTCCGGGGAGTCGCGGCGGTTCCGTGATGGCGCATCCGCGCATCGTACCCGGAATCCGCGCCGCTTGAGGCCGGGCGCCTCCGGGGTCGATAGGGAGGGACCGCCCCCCGAACCGGCCGGGGCGTCGGCGCATGTCCCTTCGAGACGACCCCGCACCCCAGAAGAAGCCCTCGGGCGGCCTCGCCGCCTGCGGGAACTGCGGCGGCGTCGTGCCTGCGGCGAAGCTCGTGACCGTCGGCGACCAGCCGCTCTGTCCGGACTGCAACCGGAAGTTCGGCGCGCCGGTCCCCGCATCCGCGGCGCAGTCCGCGAAGCCGGCCGACAAGCCGCGGATCGCCCGGGACCCCGGGCTCTTCGCCTCGTCGCGGCCGCCGCTCGAGATCGTCCCGCCCCGCGTGCAGGTCACGTCCACGACGGAGTTCAACCGCCGGTCCCTCCCCGGGCTGCACGCGGGGGAGCGGAACCCGCTGCCCGTCGGCGCGCCGCGGCAGGTCTCCGATCCGGCCCGCGCGTCGTCGGTCGACATGTCTGTCGACAGGTCTGTCGACAGGTCGGCCGACATGTCCGCCGACACGTCGGCCGCCGGGGCCGCCGCGGCCCCGGATGCGTCCGGGTCCCGCGTCAACGACGACCCCACGATCCGCGACTTCGCGCCCGGGCCGCGCCCGGCGCCGACGATCCCTTCGCTTCCGCCGATGCGGGGCCGCCAGGCGTCCTTCTCCGCCCACGCGCGGCGGACGATGCCAGAGATGCAGGTCGTCGTGGACCCCCACACCGGGGAGTCGCGGCTCGTGCCGCGGGACGGTCCGTCCGCGGGCACGTCCTCGACGGGAGCCTCCCCGTACGAGTCCGCCGGAGCCGCGCGGACGTCGGCCACCGGCGACGAGCCGGCGCCCCGCGAGCAGGCCCGGATCACGCGGTTCCAGCCCGGCGGTTCGGCTCCTGCCTCCGCCTCGACGACCGCCGCGCCCCCGCGCGGCCCCGTTCCCGGGTTCCCTCACCTCTATCCGGCGCCGCCGAAGACCCCCCCGCGCATGCGTTCCGCGGACGACGTCCTCTGCGCGCTCACCGAACCCGCGTACCGCCCGGAGGAGTTCGGCCCCGCGGCCGCCGCCGCGTCGGTGTCCCGCGCGGGCAACCCGCGCGCGTCGGCCACGGGCGTCGCCGCGCCGGTCTCGCAGACGGGCGAAGCGTCCGAGTCGCCGCCGGAGCGTCGCACGTCGCGCGACGCGTTCGCCGAGTACGCGGAGCTCCGCGGACGGATCGACCGCGGCACCGACGACCTCGACGTGAGGAGGCAGGCGGCGGAACTCGCGTCCCGCCTCGGACTCACCCTCGAGGCGCTCGAGCACTACAAGCGGTGCGTCGAGCTCGCGCCGGACGAACCGGTCTTCCGCCAGCGCTACGAGAACGTGAAGCTCTCGGCGGGCGAAGGGCGGGGCGGCTCGGCCCAGGCCGTGCCCGAGCGCCGCGTCCCCGAGGAGGCGGCCCCGTTCTGGCACGACCTCGGCGCGGCGCTCGCGTATCCGCTCCAGGGCCGCGGGACGCACGTCCTCGTCGCGGGGAGCCTCTTCTTCGCCATCGCGGAAGTGCTCCAGAGCGTGAACATCTTCGCGGGGGTGCTCTCGGTCCTCACGTCCGGGTACATCGCGTCGTACCTCTTCGACGTCATCAACTCGACCGGCGCGCGGAAGACGCAGCCGCCGGAGATGCCCGAGGCGTCGTCGTTCCTCGAGACCTACGTGTTCCCGCTGCTCTCGCTCGTCGCGTGCGCGGTCGTCTCGTACCTGCCGTTCGCCGCGGCGCTCTGGATCGCGTCGAAGGACTTCGTGCCCGCGCCGGCGGGGCTCGTGCTCTGCCTCGCCGCGTTCGCGCTCGGCACGTTCGCGATGCCGATGACGCTCCTCGTCCGCGCCATGTTCCAGACGTGGAGCGAGCCGCTCAACGTGGGCCTCGTCGTCGGGTCCATCGGGCGCATCTTCCCCGACTACATCGCGATGTACGTGGCCACGTGCATCCTCTGGCTGGGCTACGGGCTCGCCGCGCTGATCGTCTACGGACTCCTGTGGGTGACGCTCGGGCAGCCGTCGGCCGACGCGGTGATCCACCTCGACGGGACGCGCATGCTCGCGTGGCTCGTCTTCGCGTTCGTGTCGTGGCCGATGTTCCTCTACACGTGGGTCCTCCAGGGCCACCTGATCGGGCGCCTGTACGCGCAGGGGCTCCGCCGCCTCGCGTGGTTCGTCCCGCCGTCGGACGCGACCCGCCGCGCGAAGCGCACGAGCGCGGCCGTGGTGCTCGGCGCGGCCGCGGCGACGGTGCTCCTCGCCGCCGGCGCATGGGGCGCCTCGCACGCGTTCACGCTGATGCGATCGTCCGGCGGCGGCGCCGCCGCGATCATGGCGAAGTGCCCGATCCGCCCCGGCGCCCGCCTGGCCTACTGGTGGGAGTCCACCGACGGCATGTGCGGCGTGACGACCTACGGCTTCGAGCCCGCGGACGGCGGGAAGCTCCGCGTCGTCGCCGTGGTGCGCCTGGCGTCGGAATCCGGCCGGGCCGGCCCCGCCGAGGAACTCGGGCTCTTCGATCCGTCCACCGGCGTCTTCACGTCGGCGGGGACCGCGTGGGGCTCCGGCGTCCACTTCGACGGGCGGAAGGGCGAGCACGTCCCGTTCTACGGCCCGCTCAAGGCGAACATGGGATCGGCGTACGTGAACCAGTGGCCCGTGAAGAGCATGGAACGGTGGAAGGACCGCTGGGCCGCGTGGCGCGTCGAGCAGTCCGGCCCGGACCGCGCGACGCAGTCGCTCTTCTTCGACTCGAAGTCCGGCGTCCTCGTCGGACACCGCCAGCCGGGCATCGGCTACGTGGTCACGGGTTGGCTCGTGGGCGCGACCGGCGTGGCCGGGATCGGCGACTGCCCGCCGACCGGCGCCGACATGCAGGGCGTGCCGCTGCTGTCGCTAGGCGAGTAGCTGCGCCACCCGGACGACGCACCAGAGCGTGCCCCCGAGCAGCGCGAGCAGCGCCGCCTGCGAGGCGGCCACGACGAGGATCGCCCAGAGCATCCCCGCGGTGCATCCCGCGGCGGACTTCGTCGCCTGCGGCGACGGCACGCCCGTCGGCTCGACGTAGGGCTCGGGGTCGGTTGTCTCGGGACGACGCCTTACTTCGCCTTCGGGAGCGCCCAGCACGTCTTCATCTGCGGGCAGTAGCTGATCGAGTAGCCCGCGCCCGACGTCGCGGCCAGGTACTGCGCCTCGGAGATCGCGGAGACCGAGATCGACGCGGGCGCCGGGACTTCCATGCCCGCGCCGTTCACGAACTCCGCGGTGACGCGCTGCCCGAGCGGGGCGCCGACCGTGTCCACCGTGTAGGCCGCGCCGCCGTTCACGGACCAGAAGCGGGCCTGACCCTCGCAGGAGTGGCAGCCGGCGAGGGCGGGGGCGGCGGCGAGCACGGCGAGGACGAGGAGCTTCTTCATGGGGACCTCCGGGGATTTGTGCGGCGCGGATCACGGCCGTTCGGGGCGGAAATCTACCCCGGGAACCGGCGGTTGGCATCCCCTCATTCCGTTCCGGCGGCGCGGACGGCGCGCCAGAGCCGGGCGGACCGGGACCTCGGGTTCGCGCGGACCTCGTCCGGCGACGGGCGGAGCGGCTCGGCGTCGGCCGACGCCCACAGTCCGGCGGCGAGCCCGTCCGCGAGCGCGCGGCCGACCGCCCGTTCCTCGCCGGAATGGAACGTGAGGAGCGCCGCGCGCCCGCCCGGGGCGAGCATCCACGGGAGGTCGCGGAGCAGCGCGGCCAGCGCCTCGTGCTCGCGGTTCACGGCGATCCGGAGCGCCTGGAAGGTCCGCGTGGCGGGGTGGCGGTCGAACGCGCTCCGCTTGCGGAACCGGCCGGCGCCGTGCCCCTTCGCCTGCTGCACGATCGACGCGAGCGCGAGCGTCGTGCGCGGCGGCGTCCCG
>JAJVHW010000115.1 GCA_022072415.1 Planctomycetota bacterium | reverse complement strand
CACCCGGCCGGCTCCGGGCCGCGGTCCTCGGGGCGGCGCTCGCGGGCGCCGTCGCATGCGCCGCGGCGCTCGCCCAGCGCTCGGCGCTCGACGACGACGCGCTCCGGATCGACGGGCAGCGCGCGAAGCTCGAGGACCTCGCCGCGCGCGGCCGTGAGTTCGACGTCCTCTTCTTCGGATCGAGCTACCTGCACCGCGGCCTCGACCCCTCGGCCATCGACGCGCGCCTCGCGGAGCGCGGGCATGCGGTCCGGACGTACAACTGCGCCTTCGCGGCCGGTTTCTCGTTCGAGACGGACGCGATCCTCCGCCGCGTGGTCTCGGAACTGACGGGGCCCGGCCCCCGCGGAGAGCCCCAGCGGCTCCGCTGGGCCGTCGTCGAGTTCCCCGACTGGTCACCGGACTCGAAGAACCTGAGCGCGCTCCGCACCGTGGCGTGGCACGACGCGACCCAGACGCGGAACGTCCTCCGCGCGGTGGCGGCGGGCGAGCGCGCCTCGCGCCGGGTCCGGCAAGGGGCGGAGCACGTCCGGCTCTTCCTGACGCAGGTGCTCGGGGCGGGGTTCGGTCCGATCGCGTGGGACGAACTCACCGGCGGCTCCCGCGCCCCGATCGAGGCGCTGCTCCCCTCGGTCGCCGCGGCGCGCGGCTTCAACCCGCTCGGGAAGGAGGGCGGCGACGAGCCGGGCTCGGAACCCGAGGACGACGTGCCCGCGGCGAAGCGGCACGAGGACTTCCTCGCGAACGCGGCGGCGTACGAGGCGTCGGTCGCGGCGCTCCGCGACGGGGGCGGGAAGGCGAAGGGCCTGAAGGACTACCCCCTCGCTGCGCTCCGCTCGCAGATGCAGTTCCTCGAGGAGCGCGGCGTGCGGGTCGTCTACGTCGTGCCCCCGGTCCCGTGGCGCGTCGCGCACGCGGACCGCCTCGCGGCGAAGGGCGTCGTGCCGTCGCTCCTCGTGTTCAACGACCCGGCGAAGCACGCGGCGCTCTTCGAGGTCTCCGGCCGCTTCGACCGCGGCCACGTGAACGTGAAGGGAGCCGCCGCGTTCTCCCTCGCGCTCGCGGACGCGTTCGCCGACGTCCTGTCGGCCGACGCCGCCCGCGCGGAGGGCGGCCGCCGGTGATCTTCACCGAAGCGCGGTTCCTCCTCTTCTTCGCCGTCGTGTGGATCGTCCACTGGACGGCTCCGTCGCATGCGTTCCGGAAGGGATGGCTGCTCGCGGCGAGCCTGCTCTTCTACGGCGTGTGCGGCCCCTGGTTCCTCGCGCTCATGATCGGCACGGCGCTCATCGACTACGTCGCCGGGCTGATGCTCGCGCGCACGGACGACGACCGGACGCGCAGGTGGATCCTCGTCGGAAGCCTGGTCTCGAACCTCGGCGTGCTCGGGTTCTTCAAGTACGCGGGATTCTTCGCGGAGAACGTGCGCGCGGGGCTCGCGCTGGCGGGGATCGACGTCTCCATGTCCACGCTCGAGATCGGGCTGCCGGTCGGCATCAGCTTCTACACGTTCCAGTCGCTCTCCTACACGATCGACGTGTGGCGGCGGCAGCTCGCGCCCGTGCGGAACGTCGTGGACTTCCTCTTCTTCGTGACGTTCTTCCCGCAGCTCGTCGCCGGGCCGATCGTGCGCGCCACGGACTTCCTCCCGCAGACCGCGGAGAAGAAGTTCCTCGGCGACGTGCGCCTGCGGACCTGCGCGCTCCTCTTCCTCGTCGGGTTCGTGAAGAAGGCGTGCGTCGCGGACCATGCGGCGCGCGCCGTGGACGACGTGTTCCGCGAGCCGGGCGCGTACGGCGCCGCGAGCCTCTGGCTCGCCGACGCGCTCTACGCGGTGCAGATCTACTGCGACTTCTCCGGGTACAGCGACATGGCGATCGCGTGCGCCGGCGCGTTCGGGTACCGGCTCACGCGGAACTTCGACTTCCCGTACCTCGCGCGGAGCGTCACCGACTTCTGGCGGAGGTGGCACATCTCGCTCTCCACGTGGTTCCGCGACTACCTCTACATCCCCCTTGGCGGGAACCGCGGCGGCGCGGGGGGGACGGCGCGGAACCTCGTGCTGGTGTTCTTCCTCTGCGGGCTCTGGCACGGCGCGGCGTGGACGTTCGTGGTCTGGGGCCTGCTCCACGGCGCGGCGCTGATGATCGAGCGCGGATGGGCCGGCCGCGCGCTCGCCGCCGCGCCCCGCGCGGCGGGGGCGGCGTGGACGCTGCTCCTCGTCCTCGTCGGCTGGGTGTTCTTCCGCGCGGAAGGGCTCGGCGCCGCGGCGGAGCACGTGGCGGGGATGTTCGGCGCGGGGTCCGGCGCGAAGTCGCTCCCGGCGGGATGGTGGGCGCTCGTCGCCGCGTTCGCGGCGATGCACGTCGTGGCCTCGAAGGACCGCCTGGTCCCGCGGATCGCGTGGTCGGTCCCGCGATGGGCGTTCGCGGCCCTCTTCGGACTCGCGGTGGGGCTCGTCCTCCCGTGGATCGCGATCGGCTACACGCCGTTCATCTACTTCCAGTTCTGAACCCCATGCACCCGCCGATCCTCACGACCGACCTCGGGCGCCTCCACCGCGGAGACTGCCTCGATCTGCTCGCGGCCACGGCGGACGGGGCGTTCGACCTGGTCTTCGCCGATCCGCCGTTCAACCTCGGGAAGGACTACGGGAAGGACGTCGGCGACGCGCGGGCCGAGGCGGAGTACGTCGCGTGGTGCGGACGCTGGATCGACGAGTGCGCGCGGGCGCTCCGTCCCGGCGGCGCGTTCTTCCTCTTCAACCTGCCGAAGTGGAACGTCGTCCTCGCCCCGCGGATCCTCGCCGCGGGGCTGGAGTTCCGGCACTGGATCGCGGTGGACCTGAAGCTCTCGCTCCCGATCCGCGGCCGCCTCTACCCATCGCACTACAGCCTCCTCTACTTCACGAAGGGGAAGCCCCGGGTGTTCCACGGGCCCCGCGTGCCGGTGCCCGCGTGCCGTCACTGCGGTGGCGACCTGAAGGACTACGGCGGGCACCGCGGGAAGCTGAACCCGGCGGGGCTCAACGTGTCCGACGTGTGGACCGACATCCCGCCCGTCCGCCACCGCGCGACGAAGCGCCGCGGCGCGAACGAGCTCTCGGAGAAGCTCCTCCGGCGCGTGGTGGAGATGACGACCGACCCGGGGGACCTCGTGTTCGATCCGTTCGGCGGATCCGGAACGACCTACGCCGTCTGCGAGCAGCTCGGGCGGCGGTGGGTCGGCTGCGAACTCGGCGACTGCGCGCCCATCGTGGCGCGGCTCCGGGGCGAGGCGTCGCTGTTCGTCCCGCCGCAGCGCGGCGACGCCGGGAGGGGCGCGCGCCGAAAGTGAACCCGCGGCCGGGCCCGGCCCGGCAGAATGACGGGATTCCAGGAGGTCCCCGTGCTCCAGCCCTTCCAGAACGAGCCGTTCACCGACTTCGCCCGCCCCGAGCAGAAGGCCGCGTACGAGACGGCCCTCGCGAAGGCGCGCGGGGAGATCGGCCGCCGCCACCTTCTCCTGATCGACGGGAAGCGCGTGGACACGAAGGGCTCCTTCGACTCGCGGAACCCGGGCCGCTGGGAGCAGGTGCTCGCGAGCTTCGCGAAGGCGGGCGCCGCCGAGGCGGAGCAGGCCCTGGCCGCCGCCGAGCGCGCGTTCCACGACTGGTCCCGCACGCCCGCCGAGGAGCGCGCCGGATACCTCCTCCGCGCCGCGGCGATCATGCGCCGGCGCAAGCACGAGTTCTCCGCGGTGATGACGCTCGAGGTCGCAAAGACGTGGCCCGAGGCCGACGGCGACACCGCCGAGGCGATCGACTTCATGGAGTTCTACGCGCGCGAGATGCTCCGCATCGCGCACGAGGACCACACGACGCTCGTCCCCGGCGAGTGGAACCGCCAGGTGATGATCCCCCTCGGCGTCTGCTCCGTGATCCCGCCGTGGAACTTCCCGCTCGCGATCCTCGTCGGCATGACGACCGCCGCGATCGTGGCCGGGAACACGGTCGTGCTGAAGCCCGCGAGCGACTCGGCGTGGATCGCCGCGAAGTTCGTCGAGCTGATGGAGGAGGTGCGCCTCCCGGCCGGCGTCCTCAACTTCGTCCCCGGCGGCGGCGGCGACTGCGGCGAGACGATCGTGCGGAGCCCGCTCACGCGCCTCGTCGCGTTCACGGGGAGCAAGGAGGTCGGCCTCCACATCCACGAGGTCGCGGCGAAGCCCGACCCGCGCTGCAAGTGGATCAAGCGGACCGTGCTCGAGATGGGCGGGAAGGACGCGATCCTCGTGGACCGCGACTTCGACCCGGAGGAGGCGGCCACGTACATCGTGCAGTCGGCCTTCGGCTTCTCGGGGCAGAAGTGCTCGGCCTGCTCGCGCGCGATCATCCACCAGGACGTCTACGACGACGTCGCGCGGCGCGTGGTCGAGAAGTCGAAGGCGCTCCGCGTCGGCGACGCGGCGGACCCGGCGGTCCAGATGTCGGCGGTGATCAACCCGGGCGCGCAGAAGTCGATCCTCGGCTACTGCGACGTCGGCCGGAAGGAGGGGAAGCTCCTCGCGGGCGGGAACGCCGGGGACCCGGCGGGCGCGTTCGTCGAGCCGACGGTGTTCGGCGACGTCGGGCCTCAGGCGCGCATCCACTGCGAGGAGATCTTCGGGCCCGTCCTCGCGCTGCTCCGCGCGCCGACGACCGAGGAGGGCATGCGCTGGGTGAACGGCACGGAATTCGGCCTGACGGGCGCCTTCCTCTCGCGGAGCCGGAAGCTCATCGAGTGGGCGAAGCGCGAGTTCCACTGCGGGAACCTCTACGTCAACCGGAAGTGCACCGGGGCGCTCGTCGGAGGGCACCCGTTCGGCGGCTTCAACATGAGCGGCACCGACAGCAAGGCCGGCGGCGCCGAGTACCTCTACCTCTTCACGCAGGCGAAGACGATCTCGGAGCGGCTCTGACCGCCACCGACGCATCGGCGCTCGCCGCGCGCGCGGCCGCGCTCGGAGCGCCCGTCCCCGAGGAGTCGGCGGGGCGGATGCTCGCGTACCTCGACCGCATCCTCGCGATCAACGAGCACGTGAACCTCACGGCCGTGCGGGACCGCGAGGACGCCGTCGTGCGGCACATCCTCGACTCGCTCACGGTGCTCCCCGCGTGGCGCGACCTGACGGGGCGCGACGCGCCGGACCACTTCGTGGATCTCGGGACCGGCGGCGGGTTTCCGGGCGCGATCCTCGCCGCGGCCTGGCCGCGGTCGCGCGGGCTGCTCGTGGACGGGACCGCGAAGAAGCTCCGCGCGGTGGAGGAGGCGGCGTACGTCGCCGGGATCGCGAACGTGGAGGTGCTCCACGCGCGCGGGCACGAGGTCCCCAGGCGGCGGCCGGACTGCCGGGAGGCGTTCGGCCTGGGGATCGCGCGGGCCGTGGGGCCGACGGGGGGCCTCGTGCGCGAGATCGCGCCTCTCATCCTGAGAGGAGGTCTCTTCTTCGCGATGAAGGGGCCTTCGCCCGATCCGTCGGAGCTCCGGGATGCCGCGCTCGCGGCCGGGGAGACGGGGTTCGGCGTGCTTCCGCCGCAGCGCGCGCGGGTCCCGGGGCTCGAAGAGCGGACGATCCTTCCGTTTCGCAGGAACTGACCGCCCGGCGCCGCGTCTCAAGCGGCGGCTGCGACGGACCGAAGAGGTCCGGAAGCGAGGTTCCCCATGAAGTCGCCCCGTTCGACGCTCGACCTCATCACGATCCAGTCGCCCTGCACCGAGTCGTGGGACCGCATGACCGGCGACGAGCAGCGCCGCTTCTGCGGCGCGTGCCGGCTGCACGTGTACGACCTGTCCGCCATGCGCCGCGAGGACGCCGAGGCGCTCGTGCTCTCCCGCCGCGAAGGGGAACGCCTCTGCGTCCGCTTCGCGCGGCGGCCCGACGGGCGCGTCGTGACCGACGACTGCGGTCCCGTGCGGAAGGCCCTGCGCCGCCGCGCGCGGCGGGCGAAGGCGGCCGCGGCGGCGCTCTTCGCGATGTTCTTCCCGGCGTGGACCTCGGCGTGCTCGCGCGGCCCGTCCGGGGAGCCGGAGCGTGTTCCCGCGCCGGGCGTGGACGGTCCGGAGACGGGGAACGTCGCTCCGCCGCGCCTGATGGGCGAGATGGAGCCTCCGGAGATGATGGGCAAGGTCGCCGCGCCGCCGGCGCCCCGCGAGCCGTCCGAGATGGGCGACGTGGTGCTGCCGAAGGACGCGGCGCCCCCGAAGTAGCGGGGGAACAGTTGAGGAACGCCTCGGCGCGCCGTCGAATGGCGCCGTGATCCTCGACGACCGCGACCTGCGGCACCGCCTGCCCCCGCCCGTCCTCGACTGGCGGACGCGCGAGGGCCTTCGCGACGCCGCCGTGCTTCTCCCGCTCGTGCAGCGTCCGCACGGCGACGTGCTCGTCTTCACGCAGCGGCGCGCCGACCTGAGCTCCCACGCCGGCCAGATCAGCTTCCCCGGCGGCGGCCGCGAGGGCGGGGAGGACGCGCTCGCGTGCGCCCTCCGCGAGACGGAGGAGGAGATCGGCCTTCCGGCGGCCGGGATGGACGTCCTCGGACGCCTTCCCGACCGCATCTCGATCGCGGGGCACCTGGTGGCGGCGTTCGTCGCGCGCGTGCGGACGGCGCCGGACTACCGTCCGCTCGAGAGCGAGGTGGCCGAGGTGTTCGAATTGCGCGTCGGGGCCATGACCGACGCGTCGCTCTGGTCGTTCCGCCCGGCGAAGAGCCGGAGCGTCGGGTTCACGCGGATCCCGGCGCTCGACCTCGACGGACGCTGTGTGTGGGGTCTGACGGGCGTCATCCTCCGCGACTTCCTGCGCGCGTCGGCGACGTTCGACCCGGGCGACTGACGGAGCGCGCTACCGCGCCGGCTCGACCTGCGTCGGCCCCGTCGGCTGCTGCTGCGCGTCCGACTTGTCCATCTCGTTGCCGATGATGTACCCGCCGAGCGCGCCGGCGGCGGCGCCGATGGCGGCGCCCTTGCCGGTGTTGCCCTTGCCGCTGTTGTGGCCGATGACGCCGCCGATCACGGCGCCCGAGCCCGCGCCGACGGCGGCGCCGGTCTGCGCCTTCGTCGCGCAGCCCGTCAGGGCGACGGACGCCGCGGCGGCGATCACGAGGATGGTTCGCTTCATGTGTGTGTCTCCGTTCGGGTTCTTCACTGCTTCAGCTTCTTCATGCACGACTCGATCTCGGCCGCGCCGAACGCGTGCCCGTCGAGCTTGTCCACCAGCTTCCCGTTCCCGTCCACGAGGACGAGCCCGTGCTTCGCGGCGCCGAACCCCATGCGGGGCGCCTCGATCCGGCCTTCCTCGGACGTGACCGGACGGACCACGAAGTCGAACTTCCCCTTCCACTCGGCGCTCTCCGCGAGGCTGCGCACGGCAGCCACGACCTTCATGCAGAACGGTCAGGTGTCGGAGAGCGAGTAGAAGCGGACCTGGGGGAGCTTCGACGCGGCGGGGGCGCCCGGTGCCGATGCAGTCGCGGGAGCGGACGGCGAAGAGGAAGGCTCCGCGTCGCCGCACGCCGCCGCGGCGAGCGCCAGCGCGAGGGGGAGGATCGTTGCGTGTCTCATGTCCGGATCGTCCGCGGGCGTCCTCTCGGCCGGAAGAAGGACCGGACGGTACGATCTGCGGACGCTCCGCCATGCGCATCCGACCGATCCTGCTCGCCCTGCCCGTGCTCGCCGCCGGCGCCGCGCTGATCCCCGCCGCGCCCGGCGGCCGCACGCGCGCCGTCGCCGAGGACACGGCCGACCGCGCGCGCTGGCCGTTCGGCGTCGCCGAGGGCGCGGGCGCCTTCTCGAAGCGCGACCTCTACAACCTCGGCCCGCTCGGCCTGAAGTGCCGCGACGCCGACCGCGCGGAGTCGTCGATGGGCGAGACGTCGGGCGTGCGCAAGGTCGCGATGGACGGCGACAAGCGCGTCCCGAACGACGGCCCGCCGCGCCTCCGCGTGGAGGTGCTCTTCCCCGACGGTCCGGCGGCGAAGGCCGGTCTGCTCGTCGGCGACGTGCTCGTCGGCGCGTCCGGGAAGCCGTTCAAGGAAGGGTCCCTCGCGCCGATCGCCGCCGCGATCACGAAGGCCGAGTCGGGCGCGGCGAAGGGCGTCGTGACGCTGACCGTGGACCGCGCGGGCACGCCCACCCGCATCGAAGTGGTCATCCCGGTCCTCGGGAAGGAGTGGACGGCGCCGCACGCCGGGAAGGCGCGCGAAGCGCAGATCGCGCAGGCCTGCAAGTGGCTCGCGGACCGGCAGGGCGCGGAGGGCGGGTACGCGGAGACGCTCTGCGGCGTCACCGGCGCCGTGACGCAGACGTCCGTCGCCGGGCTCTGCTGGCTCGCGTCGGGGAGCGACCTCTCGCAGGGGCCGTACAAGGAGCACCTCGCGAAGGCCCTCGCGTTCGTCGCCGCGCACGCCGACGCGCAGGGCACGCCGAGCCCGTCCGGCGGCCCCAACATGGACCAGTCCAACTGGGGCTGGTGCCACATGGCGGTCTTCCTCGGCGAACTCTGCGCGCGGCCCGGCGCGACCGACGACGCGAAGGCGCTGCTCCGCCGCTGCGGCGAGGAGCTCGCGAAGCGCCAGGAGTCGTCGGGCGGATGGGCGCACGGCCCCGGCGGTCCGAACGGACTCGGCTACGTCGAACTCAACATCGTCTCCGCGCTCGCGCTGCAGGGGATGGGCATGGCCCAGCGCGCGGGGTTCGTCCCGCCGCCCGACGTGATGAAGAAGGCCGAGGAGTACATCGCGGCGTCGGGGAGCGGCGACGGCGGCGTCGGCTACTCGTCGAAGCCGGGCCAGGCCGGGATCGCCAACATCGGGCGCACCGCGGCGACGTGGCTCGGTCTCGCGTCGCTCGGACAGAAGGGCGGCGCGTGGGCGAAGAAGGCCGAGAAGTGGGTGAAGACCCACGCCGGCGAGGTGTTCGACGGCCACGCGAGCCTCATGCAGCACTACCTCTTCGGCGGCGTCGCGGCGCAGGCGATCGGCGGCGACGCGCCCGCGAAGTACTGGGAGACGTGCCTGCGCGACCTCGTCCTCGCCCGCGCGCCGGACGGTTCGTTCCAGCCGCGCCCGTTCCACGAGTCGGTCGCGATGGGGAGCAACAGCGACGTCAGCTTCGGCGAGGTGTGGACCACCGCCGCGTGGACGCTGGTCCTCGCCGCCGAGCCGGACAAGACCTCCGGCCGCCCCGGACTTCCCGCGTGGACGGGGCGGCTGCCCGCCGCCGCGCCGGGGAAGCCTGCGGGGAGGTAGCTTCACCGCCGCCGATCAAGCGGCTCGAGCGCCGAGAACACCCGTCGCAGCGGCAGCGCGCGGATGCGCTCCGCCAGCGGGAACGTCCGTTCTCCCGCGTGGATCACGTCGAGTCGTTCGAGGCCGAGCGTCTCGAACGCGGTGCGCATCGACGCGGTGAGCGTCGGCGCCGTCGTGCGCTTCACCTCGAATCCGAGCCGGCGGTCGCCCGACACGACGAGGAGGTCGAGCTCCGCGGACGCGTGCGTGGCCCAGAACCAGCACTGGTCGCGGCGGGCTCCCAGCCGCCGGATCACGGCTTCGATCGCGAACGACTCCCACGATGCGCCGCACCTCGGGTGCCGCAGGAGCGCGTCGTGGGTCCCGATGTCCAGCAGCTCGTGGAGCATCCCCGTGTCGGTGAGGTACACCTTCGGCGACTTCACCTGGCGCTTCGCGATGTTCTCGGTCCAGGGCGGCAGCATCCGGACCATGAACGCCGCGCGCAGGAGGTCGAGCCAGCGGGCGACGGTGGTGTGCGCCACGCCCAACGAACGTCCGATCTCCGACGAGTTGAAGACCTGCCCGTGGCAGTGGGCGAGCATGGCCCAGAACCGCGACAGCGTGGCCGCCGGGATCGTGGAGCCGAGCTGCGGGATGTCCCGCTCGACGAACGTCCGCGCGAAGTCGCGCCGCCACCGCGCGCTCTCCGCGTCGCCCGGGGCGAGGAAGGACCGCGGGAAGCCGCCCCGGAGCCAGAGGCGGTCCGCCGCCGCCGCACCCACCTCGTCGAGCGCGAACGGACCGAGCTCGACGAACGCGATCCGGCCCGCGAGCGTCTCCGACGACTGGCGCAGCAACTCCGGCGAGGCGCTTCCGAGCACGAGGAACCTCGCCGGCGTCCGGGGCCGGTCGGCGAGGACCCGCAGCGTCGCGAACAGGCCGGGGACGCGCTGGACCTCGTCGAGCACCACGAGCCCCCGCAGGCCCCCGAGCGCGGACTTCGGCTCCGCGAGCGCAGCGGCATCCTCGCGGTCCTCGAGGTCGAAGAAGTGGACCGGGCCGCGCCATTTCGCGGCGACGCTCCGCGCCAGCGTCGTCTTCCCCGACTGGCGCGGTCCGAGCAGGGCCGTGACCGGGCTCGCGCGGAGCATCGCGCGCACGGAGCGCTCCGCGGCAGGGCGGGGGAGGGACTGCATCGGGCGTGAAAATTGAGCGGTCAGCGCACAGATTTCAAGGTATCCCGGAGGCGGGCGCAGCCTTCGGGCCGGCGGTCCGTCATCCGATCCGCCGCCCGAGCACGTCGAACGCCTCGACGGGCACGGCGGCGGCGGGGGAGGCCGCGAACTCGTCGCGGAGCATCCCGAACACGAAGCGGTCGGCCATGATCTTCCCCGGCGCCGCCAGCGACGCCCGGATCGTGCCTTCGAGCCGGTAGCCGAGCTTCTCGGCGACGCGTGCGCTCGCGGCATTCGACGTCATGCAGTGGATGGCCATCTTGCGGAGTCCGAGCACGTCGAAGCCGACCCGCGACATCGCGGCCGCCATCTCCGTGGCGATCCCGCGCCGCTCCTCGCCCGCGCGGACCCAGTACCCGATCTCCGCCGCGCCGGGGCCGATGCGGAAGTGGATCCCGGTGCCGCCGACCAGGTGACCGGGCGCCGCGCGGTCGAACGCGCCCATGACGTAGTCCTCGTCCTTGTCGAACTTCCCGCGGAAGCCGCGGATCAGGGCGACCTTCTCCTCGAACGTCTGCGGCTCGTGTTCGGCGAACGGGAGGAACGGCCGCATGTGCTCCACGCCCGCCGCCATCGCATCCACGAGCGCCTGCGCGTCGGCGGGCTCGTAGCAGCGGATCTCGAGCCGCGGCGCGAGGACGCGGTAGGCCGTTCGGGGCGCGGGGTCGGGGGTGGTCATGCCGCGATGCTGCGGGGACGACACGCGTCGCGCAAGCCACGGAGCCGCGGCGTCACTTCGTCGGGATGTCGCAGACCAGGCGGAACCCGGTGTCCTCGCCTCGCTCGCTCCTCGCCGCCACGCGCGACGCCGCGCGCAGCAGGGAGACCGAGGAACCCATCCCGCCGCCGCGGAGCGAGTGGCCCGTCGGCCCCGTCGCCGGAGACGCGGGATCCACCGCAGGCGCCGCGTCGTGGGGCTTGTGCGCGTCCGACGTGAATTCGAGCGCGTTCCCGATCATGTCGCAGAGCCCCCAGCGGTTCGGCAGGAAGCTCCCGGCGGGCGACGACGACGCATGCCCGTCGTCGGCATCGGTCAGCGTGAACGACTTCGGCAGGCGCGCGCGGAACGAGGCGTCGGGCACGTTCGCGTGCTTCACGCTCTCCGCGACGTCCGCACCCCACGGGTGCGCTTCCGGCGATCCGGCGCGGCACGCGCATTCCCACTCCGCGTCGGTGGGAAGGCGGTAGGCCCGGCCCGGGTCCTTCGTCGCGAGCCACTCGGAGTACGCGCGGATCTCGCTCGCCGAGATCCGGGTGACCGGAAGCGAGGGCCCGTCGAGCTGGAGCACGTCGTACAGCGTGCCGCACCGGTGCGTCGCGTCCCACGCGCCGTACTGCGCGCAGGTGGTCTCCGTCACCGAAATGTAGAAAGGCCGCGTGAGCGTGACCGGGTGCTGGGTCTCGTCGGCGCCGCGTCCGGGCTCGTCGGGCGGAGAGCCCATGAGGAACCGTCCCGCCGGGATCAGGACGAACTTATCCCCACCGAGTTCTCGAACCACACCGGCACGCCGAGCTTCGCGGCCTCGTCGATCTGGAACTGCGACACGAGGACGTCGGGCGGCGCGCCCTCGGGGCGGACGAGCGGCCACGGAGTCGGGCCTCGGTCCTGGAAGGAGACGGGGGCGACGAGGCGAAGGCCGAGGAGCGGGTCGGCGCCGGTCGGGTCGAACGTGGCGGCGGCCCTGCAGCACTCCATCGCAGCCGGCCAGCAGCCGCCGCGCCACTCCTCTGCGCCGTCGCTGCCGACGGCGAACTCGGCGACGTTGCCGAGGATCTCGCGGAGCCCCCAGGGGTTCGCGTCCATGGACCCGGCCGGTGCGGGCCCGGCGTGCCCGTCGCGCACGGGAGCGACTCTCCAATGAGGCCACCGCTCCGCGGCGGACTGGTCTGCGATGTTCACGAAGCGCGCGGCGCCCTGCTCGTCGTCGCCCCAGAACCGCGACGTCGTCGTGCCCGCGCGGCAGGCGTACTCCCATTGCAGCGACGTCGGCGCCGCGTAGGCGCGGCCCGCGCGTCGGGACATCTGGCGGGTCAGGGCGTCGACCTTCGCCTTCGTCAGACTTCCGGCCGGCAGGTCGTCGGCATTCGTGTCGGCTCCGGACCACTGCGGGTTCGCGTGTTCGGGAACGAGGCGGCGCATCTGGCCGTTCGTGAGCTCCGTGGTCTGCATGTAGTACGGGGCGTCGATCAGGACCTCGTGCTGCTTCTCCGAAGCGATGCGCCCGACTTCGCTCTCCGGCGATCCCATCGTGAACTTCCCCGGCGGGATCAGCACGAATCGCATCCCGAGTTCGTTCTCGAACCACACGCGCAGTCCGAGGCGCTTCGCCGTCTCGATCTGGAGCGGCGACACCTTCACGTCGGGCGGCGCGCCCTCGGGCGTGACGAGCTCCCACGTCGGGACGTCGGCGGGCGGCGCCGACGGCGCCGACGGCGCGGTCCCGGCGCGCGGAGCGTCCGGCGGGAACGACGGCCGGGCGTCGCCCCGCAGGAGCGACACGGCTCTGGCGCCCAGTGCGGCGGCCACGCCGAGCGAGGCTGCCGCCATCCCCGCGCGCATCCACCGCTTCCGCCGGAGCGCCGTCCGGAACTGCTCCGGGAAGACCTGCATCGTCGGCACGCCCAGCGCGGTCTGGAACGACTTCGCGAACTCCGTGCACGTGGCGAACCGCTTCGCCGGGTCGCGGGCGAGCGCGCGCATCACGGCGGCCGTCGCGTCCGGCGGGATCTCGGGGACGAGCGGCGACAGATCCGCCGCGCTCCGCGACATGAGGCCTGCGAGCAGTTCGAGCGGCGTCTCGCCGGGGTAGGGGAGCTGTCCGCAGAGCGCCTCGTAGACGCACACGGCGAGCGAGTACTGGTCGTACGCCGGGCCGAGCTCGCCGCCCTTCAGCACCTCGGGCGCCATGTAGCCGGGAGACCCGGGGGTGACGCCCGTGGCGGTGATCCCGGTGTCGAGGTGGCCCATCGCCTTCGCGATGCCGAAGTCCGCGACGACCACGTTCCCCGCGTCGTCGTAGAGGATGTTCCCGGGCTTGATGTCGCGGTGGACGAAGCCGCGCGAATGGATGTGGTCGAGCGCGTCGGCGACCTGGAGGAGCCACGGGAGGACCACCTGCGCGGGCTGACGTCCGCCCGCGGCGCGGAGGCGGTCGGCGAGGCTGCCGCCCGAGAGGTGCTGCATCACCGCGTACGGGAGGTCGCGGAAGCTCCCCGTGTCGTGCACCTTGAGGACGTGGGGGTGCTCGATCTTCGTGAGGTTCCGGATCTCGCGGTCGAACCGCGCGCGGAAGTCCTTCTCGACCGCGAGCGCCGGGTGCGGCGTCTTCACGACGACGCTGCGGTCGAGGCGCTCGTCCTGCGCCAGGTAGACGGTCGCCATGCCGCCCGCGCCGAGCGCCGAGGCGACCCGGTAGCGCCCGTCGAGGAGCGCGCCTTCCAGCGTGTGTCCCCCTCCCTCGGACGGCGCTTCCGGTTGGTCCATGCGGTCCCTCGGGCCTCCCGCGAAGGGTACGCCAGAGTCCGGAGTGCGCGCAACGGCGGGATTCGGCGAAGATCCGTCCGGCGGAGCGGACTCTCGCGGTGCGTGCCGTCCGGGATACCGGACCAGGCCGGACGGACTACTTGATCTCGAAGTACTCGAGGAACTTCGTGTTGCTCGCGGTCGCCTCGAGCTTCTCGACGAGGAGTTCCATCGCTTCGACGGGCTTCAGCTTGTTCAGCACGCGGCGGAGGGTCCAGGTCTGGC
>JAJVHW010000127.1 GCA_022072415.1 Planctomycetota bacterium | reverse complement strand
GCGAGCGTGACGGCCGGCGCGCGTTCGCGCCGCCCGCGCCACGCGGAGACTGCCGCCGCGACGCCCGCGGCGCCGAGCACGGCCATCGCCGGCACGGCGGGACTCCGGTAGTGGGAGAGCGGGAAGATCAGCGTGAGCACGGCGAGATGCGCGAGCACGAGCGCCCCCGCGCCGAGGAGCAGGTCCGTGCGGCGACGGAGCAGGAACGCCGCGCCGCCCGCGAGCGCGGCGACGACCCACGTCGGCACGAACGCCAGCCGGAGCCACGGCTGGAACGACTGGTCCTGCGGGAGGCTCGAACTCGACGGGATCTCGACGGGGCCGAAGAACCACCGCGCCTTCCCGACCAGGTGCATCGCCGCCGGCACCGGGTCCGCGAGCGCCTGCCGCACGGCGAGGTCGGTGAAGTACTTCCCGACCTCGGTCGACGTGGGCCACTTCCCGGTGGCCTGCCGCACGAAGAGCATCGCGTCGCCGTGCATCGTCTCGGGGGCGAAGCGGAAGTGCGACGAGAGCATCCCGCGGTACTTCCAGCCGTCCGGGTTGTTCCCGAGGTGCAGATTGATGCCGCCCGCGGCGGTCCAGAGCACGGGCTCGCCTGCCACGACGAGGTTCCGGGTGAACGTGGGCACCGCGGTCGCGAAGAACACGGCGACGACGACGCCCGCGGCGCGGAGCTTCCGCCCCGGCTCCGCGCGGCGCGCCGCGAGCCACGCCGCGAACGGGAGCACGAGCTGCGTCACCGGCCGCGCGATCGCGCCGATCCCGAGCCAGAGCCCCGTGGCGACGGGCCCGTGCCCGCGCTCCGCTCTCCCGTCCGGCCCCGGCGACATCGACCAGCACGAGCCGGCGACGAGCATCGCGGCGAGTTCCGACACGGCGAGGTGCGCGTCGAGGTGGACGAGCACCGCGGAGCACGCCACGGCGACGCCCGCGATCCAGCCCGCGACGGGGCCCGCCCACCGCTCCGCCGCCCGCGCGGAGAACCACGTCGCCGCGACGCCGAACGCCACGTTGAGACACAGCCCGGGCACGAGCATCGCGTCGCCGAAGACCGCCGCCAGCGGGGCGAGCAGGTAGGCGTAGAGCGGGTTGAAGAGGAACGGCGCGCCGTCCACGCTTCCCCCGCGGCCGAGCACGTCGCCGGCCGCGATCTCCTTCGCCCACCGCAGGTAGATGTCGGCGTCGAGGTCCGGGAGCTGGACGAGCGGGTTGTTCGCGAGTCCGTCGGCCACGGCCGCCGACCGCACGGCCGCCGCGAGGAGCGCAGTCCAGAGCGCGGGCTGCGCGCGCAGCCTGCGCCGGGGGCCGGGCGCTGGGTGGGAGGACTCGGGCATGTTCCGGGGTCGGCGAGGGTTCTCGGAGCGGTCGGACCGTCAGGGTACTCTCATCCGTCGGCGCGGCCACCGGCAGACCGGGGCGGCGCGGACCGTCCAGCCCGGCCGGACGAATCACCCACGAGGAGACCGATGAGCGTCCTTCACCTCAACGACACGAACTTCGAGACCGAGGTCCTCCAGAGCAAGGTCCCCGTGCTGGTGGACTTCCACGCCCAGTGGTGCGGCCCGTGCAAGCAGCTCGCGCCGATCATCGAGGCGATGGACAAGGACTACGCGGGGCGCGTGAAGTTCGCCAAGATCGACATCGACGAGGCCCCGGGCGTCGCGTCGAGCTTCGGCATCATGGCGGTGCCCACGATCATCCTGTTCAAGGACGGCCGCGAGCAGCGGAAGATCACCGGCTTCAAGCCGCGGCCCGAACTCGACAACGCGATCCGCGCGATCTCCTGACGCCCGCCTGACGCATCCGGATCTCCCGCACGAAGGCAAGCTCCCCGCCGCACCGGCGGACGGCGCCGCTCGCCTCGACGTGACCGGCGCGTCGGGCTCCATGGAGTGCGGCCCCGGCGTGCGCGTGACGTTCCGCATCGCCGATCCGGACGGCGCCTCGGACGAACCGCGCATCGACGCGGCCGCGTTCGAGACCGTCCGGTTCGAGGACGCGCGCGGCCCCGCGTCCGCGCTGTGCCGGGCGCTCCTCGGCGCCACCGTGGCGCAGGCGGCGGCTGCGACGCTCCAGGACGTGGCGGCGTGGAGCGGACTCGCGCCCGCGTCGCAGCCTGTCCGCACGGTACACTACGCGAAGTCGATGGCGCTCGTCGGCATCCTCGGGCGCGGCGCGCGGCAGGGCCCGCACGTCACGTGCACGTGCTTCCACGTCCCCACGGAGGCGATCCGCGCCGCGGTGCGGTCGATGCGCCTCGGAACGGTCGAGGAGATCGGCCGCGCCGTGCGCGCGGGGACCGGCTGCGGTTCCTGCCGCCCGGAACTCGAGAAGCTGCTCGGCGAGCCGCCCGCTACCAGTTGAAGAGCTGGTCCGGCTTCATCTCGACGACCTCGCCGAACTGCGCGAGCTTCGCCGCGTCGAACTTGTCCTTCGGGCCGACGATCACGGTGGTGAAGGGCATCTTCTCGAAGCGCTTCGACCACGCGACGACGTCGGCGAGCGTCATCTTCTTCACCTGCTCCCAGTTCCACGGGCGCGGGTCCTCGGAGAGCCCGAGGCGGGCCCACCCCGACACGGTGCCCGCGAGCTGGCGGAACTCCACGCGCGTCGTGCGGTAGGCCTGGTCGATGGAACGCACGGCGTTCTCGAAGCGCGTCTGCGTGCCCTTCGCCTCGAAGTTCCGGACGAGCTGGAACATGACGTCGAGCGCCTCGATCGTCTTGTCGGCCTGCGTGCTGAGCTGCGCGTTCATCATCTGCTCGTCCTCGCGCCAGCCCGGCTGGCGGTAGAACGCCGCGGCGGAGTAGGCGAGCGAGCGCGACTCGCGGATCTCCTGGAACACGATGCCGCTCATCGACCCGCTCATGATCTCGTTGTAGACGCGCTGCACCGGGACCGCGGCGCGGTCGTACGCGCCGTCGGCCGCGAACGACGCGACCTGGCACTGCGCCGCCTTCTTGTCGAGGAACAGGACCCGGTTCGCGGCGACGGGGACCGTCTTCACCGGCTTCCGCGCCGGCGGGGCGGCGACGCCCGACGCGGGGGCGATGTCCACGAGCGCCGCGACGCGCGCGGGATCGGCCTGGCCCGTGTAGGTGATCGTGCGGCCGCCGTAGTTCCACACGGCGCGCGCGGCGGCCAGGAGGTCCTCCGCCTTCCACGCGGCCATCTCCTCGTTCTTCGGCGCGGTGAGGAACGCGCTGTCCGCGCCGCGGCGCGCGTACTCGCCGAGCGCGGCCGCGAGGCCCTGCGGCGTCTGCTTCATGTCGCGCCGCTGCGCGACCGTGCGCTGCACGAGCTTGTCGAGGTCGGCCTGTCCGACGCCGTGCGGCGCGTCGAAGTGCATGCGCAGCAGGTCGAACGTCTCCTCGAGGTGCGTCTCGATGCCGCTCACCGTGACGACCGTCTCCTCGCGCGAAGCGGCCGCGGAGAAGCTGCTCCCGATCGCGTAGAGCTTCTGCTTCAGCGCCGGCCCGTCCATCGCGCCCGCGCCGCCGAGTTCCGCCAGCCCGAACGCCGTCGAGAGGCGCGGGTCGTGGTCGGTGCCCCACGGGATCGAGATCTGCAGGTCGAACACGTCGTTCATCGGGTTGCGCACGTAGATCAGCGTGCCGGTGCGGACCGCGGTCTCCGTCACGTCGCGGCCCTTCACGATGAACTTCGGCTCCACCGGCGCCGCGGGACGGGAGATGACGTCCTCGAAGAACGCCGAGCGGCGCGTGTCGTCGATCTTCACGGGCGTGAAGCCGGGCTTCTGGATCTTCGGCAGGTCCGCGGGCGCGTTGCGGCGCACCGCGACGACGCGGTTGCCGTCGAGGTACTTCCTCGCCGCCGCGACGACGTCGTCCTTCGTGACCTTGCGGAGCCGCTCGATCTGCAGGCGCTCCTCGCGCCAGGGACGGGCGTTGATGAAGGCGCCCGTCATCGCCTGCACGCGGTTCCGGTTCGACTCGAGCTCGCGCTTCCGCTGGATCTCGAAGTCCGTGAGCACGGCCCGCATGTCGGACTCGGAGAACTCGCCCTTCTTCAGCTTCTCGACCTCGGCGAGGAGGAGCGCCTCGACCTCCTCGAGCGTCTGGCCGGGCTTCGGCGAACCCGAGGCCGTCTGGAGCCCGCCGTCCTCGAGGAAGATGGGGTTGCTCCCCGCGCGGCGGACGAGCTGCTTCTGGTTCAGGTTCACGTCGATCAGGCCCGTGTGGCCGTTCGTGATCATCATGTCGCACATCACGAGCGCCGGCTGGTCGGGGTGCGTCTCGGGAACGGTGACCCAGAGGATCTGGACCTCCTCCTCGCCCGGGAACTTCGCCTCGACGCGGACGACGCCCTCGGGCTTCGGCGTCTCGAACACCGGGTCGGCGGGGACGGCCTTCGACGGCAGCGCCCCGAGGTGGCGTTCGAGGATCGCGAGGGTCGCCTCCTTGTCGAGGTCCCCCGACATCGCGATCACCATGTTCGACGGCTGGTACCAGGTCTCGAAGTACCGGTACATCTTCCGGAGCGACGGGTTCTTCAGGTGCTCGACGTGGCCGATCGTCGGCTGCGTGCCGTATGCGTGCTTCGGGAACGCCGCGCGCATCGTCGTCTCGAACATCACGCGGCCGCGGTTGTCGAGGGACTGGTTCTTCTCCTCGTACACCGCCTCGAGCTCGCTCTGGAAGAGGCGGTAGACGGGCGCGCGGAGGCGCTCCGTCTCGACGATCGCCCACTGCTCGATCCGGTTCGCCGGGATGTTGACCGTGTAGCTCGTCTGGTCGTTGTTGGTGAACGCGTTGACGCCCTGCACGCCGAGGCCGTCGTAGAGCCGGTCGAACTCGTTCGCGATCGCGTACTTCGACGCCTCCTGGTTCTCCGCGTCGATCCGCGCGTAGAGGTCCTTCCGCTTCGCCTCGTCGGTCGCCGAGAAGAGCTCCTCGTAGAGCGCCGTGATGCGGTCCAGGTGGACCTTCTCCTTCTCCCAGTCGCGGGTGCCGAGGCGCGGCGAGCCCTTGAACTGCATGTGCTCGAGGTAGTGCGCCATGCCCGTCGCGTCGGCGGGGTCCTTCGCGCTTCCGGCGCGGACGGTGATCCACGTCTCGATGCGCGGCGACTCGCGGTTGACGGAGAGCATCACGGTGAAGCCGTTGGAGAGGCGGTAGGTGGACACGCCCATCGGGTCGGCGGGGTCGCCGGCGTCCACGACCGTGACGCCCGCCGGGAGCGACGACGCGCGCTGCGGCTCGGGCACCGAAGGGATCGGCTGCGCGGGCTGCGGGGCCTGACCTCCGCCTCCGGCGGGCATCGGCACCGCGCGGCTCAGGTCCGACGTCATCGGCTTCCCGGCCGGCTGCGCCTCGGCGGCGGCGGGCGCCTCGTGCGTCGGCGTGTCGGTGTCGGGCGTCGCGCACGCGGTCGTCGCGGCGCCGAGGGCGAGGAGAAGGAACGTCGGGGAGCGGCTGTGCATGAGTCCTCCGGGAGATTCGCGGCCCCATCCGGGCCGAACCCGCGATTAGACGGGCGCGGCTCCCCGCCCGGGCAGGAGAATCCCCGGTCCATGCCCCCCGCCCGCGTGTATCTCGACAACAACGCCACGACGCCCGTCCTCCCGGAGGTCGCGGAGGCGGTCCGCGCCGCGTTCGGGGTGCACGGGAATCCGTCGTCGCTCCACGCGGCGGGACGCGACGCCGCGAGGCTCCTCTCGCTGTGCCGCGAGCAGGTCGCCGCGTGGCTCGGATGCCCGGCGCGGAGCGTCGTCTTCACGTCCGGCGGCACGGAGGCCGACCGTCTGGCGGTGCTCGGCGCGCTCGCCGCGTCCGGCGGGAAGCGGCACGTCGTGGCGTCGGCGACCGAGCACTCGGCCGTGCGCGACCTCCTCCGCGCCCTCGCGGCGGACCGGGTCGAGACGACGTGGCTCGCCCCGGACGCCTCGGGGGTGATCGCAGCCGCGTCGGTCTCCGGTGCGATCCGCGACGACACCGCGCTCGTCGCCGTCCACTGGGCGAACAACGAGACGGGCGTGATCCAGCCGGTCGCCGACATCGCGGCCGCCTGCCGGGCCCGCGGCGTCCCCTTCCTGTGCGACGCGGTGCAGGCCGCGGGGAAGCTCCCGCTCTCGCTCGGCGCCGGCGCGCCGGACCTCGTCGCCGTCGCGGCGCACAAGCTGCACGGACCCTGCGGCGTCGGCGCGCTGATCGTGCGCGACGGAGCGAGGTGGCGCGCGCCGTTCCCCGCCGGTCACGAGGGCGGACGCCGCGCCGGCACCGAGCCGCTGCCCTTCATCGCCGGGTTCGCCACCGCGGCGCGCTCCGCGGAATCGCTCGGCGACGCCGGTCGGGCCGCGGTCGCCGCGCTCCGCGACCGCCTGGAGGCGGCGCTCTGCGGCGCGCTCGACGGAGTCTCCGTGAACGGGACCGGGCCGCGCGTCCCGAACACGACGAACCTCCGCTTCCCGGGCGCCGACGGCGACCGCCTGCTCGCCATGCTCGACCGCGCGGGCATCGACGCGTCCGGCGGCAGCGCGTGCACCGCGCATGCGGCCGAGCCGTCGCACGTGCTGCTCGCGATGGGCCTGTCCCCGGCCGACGCGAAGTCGTCCCTGCGGTTCTCCCTCTCCCGCCTCACCACGCCCGCCGACATCGACCGCGCCGTCGCCGCCGTGATCGAATCGGCAGAGACCGCCCGCGCCTCGCGGCGGCGGTGAGGCGCCGTCTCGTCAGAGCCAGTGCTCGATCCAGAGCGCCATCCGCTGCTTCAGCAGCGAGAGCCCCCCGCGAATCGACGCCTCGTCCTTCGTCACCGCGCGGCTCCGCGCGCGGTCCTCCTCGAAGCACGCGGCGATGCGGTCCACGGTCGGTGCGTCGGTGATCGCCACGTCGAACTCGGCGTTGCGGAGCCAGCTCCACGCGTCGAGGTTGCTGCTGCCGACGATCGCGAGCGTGCGGTCCACGACGGCGAGCTTCGCGTGGTAGAAGCTCGGCTGGTACTCGTGGATCGCCACGCCGCGGCGGAGCCAGCGGCCGTAGCGCCCGCGGGCGGCCCACCAGAGGACGGGGTGCGCGTGGTTCTGCGACGGGTGGACGACCTGCACGTCCACGCCGCGGCGGGCGGCGGCGCCGAGCGCGCGCCGCAGCGTGAACGGCGGGAGGAAGTACGGCGTGCCGATCCACACGCGGTCCTTCGCGCCGCGCACGGCATCGAGGACGAGCGTGCGGAAGTCCCTCGCGTCCGGGAACCCGCGGAGCACCCGCGCGGTCGTGTCGCCGTCGGCGGGCGGGACGATGCCGCAGAGCTTGTCCGCCGCGACGTCCGGACGCGCCGGGCCGGTCGGGTCCCATCTCGTGAAGCCGGCCTCGAACACCTCGTCGAACTGCGCCACGACGGGGCCCGTGAACTCGAACATGCGGTCGTGCCAGGGGCGCTCGTCGCGCTTCCCCCCGGACCAGTGCTGCGAGAACCCCGCGCCGCCGCAGAACGCGCGGCATCCGTCGGTCACGAGGATCTTCTTGTGCGTCCGGTGCACGTAGTGGGAGAGGACGTCCACGCGGAACGGATTGAAGAGGCGGACGTCCCCGCCCGCCGCGACGACTGCGCCGAGCGGCGCCTCGGCCTCCGACGCGCCGCTCGCGTCGATGAGCACGCGCACGCGGAGCCCGCGCTGCGCTGCGGCGGCGAGCGCCCCCACGAAGCGGCGCCCGATCGCGTCGTCGTCCCACAGGTACATCTCGACGTCCACGTACGACCGAGCGCCGTCGATCGCGTCGATCATCCGCTCGTAGAAGCCCGGGCCGTGGTCGATCCAGCGCACGCCGTTCCCGGGAACCGGCGGAAACGCGTGCGTGAGGATCCGGCGGAACCGACGCGTCACGCCCGCCCCACTTCGAGGTCGGCGACGACGGGCAGATGGTCCGACGCCGCGCGCGCCGCCGCGGTGCGCGTCACGTGCGCTCGGACGACGCGGACCGGCCCGCGGACGAAGATCTTGTCGAGCGCTCCCAGCGGCGCGGTGCTCGGGAACGTGGCCGGCCCTGGATCCTCGGCGCTTCCGATCGCCGGCGCGAACCCCCTCGCGATGGCCGCGGCGTGCAGGCGATGGCGCCAGTCGTTCGTGTCGCCGAGGAAGACGACCGGCGCCGACGCGCCCGCGGCGTCGTCGAGGAAGTCGATCGCGCGGCGGAACTGCGCGCGCTGCTCGAGGCCCGCGAACCCGAGGTGTGCGTTCAGGATGTGGACGAGCACGCCTCCCGCGTCCACGGCCGTCCAGAGCGCGCCGCGGTGGATCTGGAAGCGCACGGAGAGGTCCACGTTCTCGGCCGCGGCGAACGGGTGCCGCGAGAACGTCGCGTTTCCGTAGACGCCTTCCGGCCGCACGCAGTTGAGCCCGACGGCCGCGTGCGGGAACCCCGTCGCCTCGGCGATCAGGCGCGCCTGGCTCCGTTCCGGGGGCAGCCTCCGGTTCGCGACGATCTCCTGCACGCACGCCACGTCGGCTCCGTGCGCGCGGAGTTCGCGGCCGATGCGCGCCACGTCGAGCACGCGGTCGCTCCCCCGTCCGCGATGGATGTTCCACGTCACCAGCCGCAGGCGGCGCACCGTCACGCCCGCGGTCCTCCGTCCCGCCTGCCGAGCCGCCGCATCCACCGCGGGACGATCTTCCGCGCCGGCTTGAACTTCCGCAGGACGAAGTTCCCGAGCGCGCGCGCCGGCCGCAGTTCCACGGCGACGAGGAACAGCGCGATGATGAAGAGCGGGATCCCGGGGACGCCCGGCACGAAGCCGAGGAGCAGCGCGATCGCGGTCAGGAGCACCGCGGCGATCCACCGGACGATCCGCCCCGTGAACGTCTCGAGGTCCGCTGCGAAGTCGCGCTTCGGCGTCGCCGGGTCCTCCTGCGGCGGCGCGCCCGGGCCGCCTTCGGTGCTCACGACCCCCGCTGCGCGTCGTCGGCGAGCGCGAGCGCCTCCTCGCGGAACGCTGCGGCCTCCGCGCGCACCGACGGCCGGAACGCCCGCGCCTCGAGGCGCGCGACGGCCTCGAGGGCGAGGGAGCCCTCCTTCCGCGCGAGCCTCACGCGGACGATCTCGCGGAGGGACTCCGGCATGATCGTGTTCCGCCGCGCGCTCTCCTCGTAGGCGGCGAGCGCGCCGTCGAGGTCGCCCGCCGCGTGGAGCGCCGTGCCGAGGCGGTAGGCCGGGTCGGCGTCGATCCAGTCCACGCCGTCGCCTCCCGACTCCGCGATGCGCCGGTCGAGGTCGATCACGGCGCGGAACGCCGCCGCAGCATCGCTCCACCGGGAGAGTTCGAGGAGGCACATCGCCTCCGAGTAGGCGAGTTCGCAGTCGTCCGGCTCGAACGACCTCGCGCCGCGCCACGCGAGGAGCGCCGCCTCCCACTCCATCGCGTGGACGAGCGCGTATCCCGCGACGGCGAACACGCCGCCTTCGCCGAGTTCCGCCCGGCGCGCGGACAGTCGAGAGAGCTCGGCCTCGAAGATCCTGCGCGCTTCGTCGTCGGTCCGGCGGGGCGCCTCCTGCATGGCGACGTTTCTACCGCACCTCCGGTCTCGGGACGCGAAGGAGCGCGAGGGCGCCGGCCGTCGCGAACGCGAGCACGGCGGGCTCGGCGGGAGACCGCATCCTCGCGTCGGCGTAGAAGACGAGGCACGTGACGAACGTCCCGCCGAGCAGCGCCGCCATCGGCAGGAGCGACCGGTCGCGCCGCAGCGCGACGGCCAGCCCCGCCCCGGCGAGGAGGATCGCCGGGAACCACGTGAGCCAACCGAGGAGGCGTTTCGCGCCCGCGTCGGCCTTTCCGCTGCGCGTGTCGGGATCGACGAAGCGGACGGCCTTCCAGGCGGCGAGCGTCGCGGCGTCGGCTGGGTGCGCCGAGATCCAGGCGACCGCGTCGGCGGAGAACCTCCGGTCGCTCCCGGCTTCGCCGAGTCCGGACCATCCCCACATGCCGAGATCCGGCGCATCCGCGTCGCCGGCATAGACCGCGTCGGGGCCGACCCACTTGCCCGGATGCGCGGCCGCGAGCGCCGCCGCCGAGTTCCCTCCCACGAGCGTGACGCCGGAGTTCGTCGTGAGGAGCGGACGTCCGTGGATCGACGCGTTCCGCGCGACCCACGGCGCGACGGCCGCCGCACACGCCGCGAACGCGAGCGCGCGGCGCCCCCATCCCGGGGTCGCGAGACACACGAGCGCCGCGGCGGGAAGCGCCGCAGGGCGCGCGAGCACGGCGAGGCCGAGGAGCGCGCCGCGCCGCAGCGACCCGCCGCGCGAGTCCGCCGTCGCGAGCGCGCCGAGGGTGAGCGCCGTCGCGAGAGGCTCGCTGAGGATGCGGACCGACGTGTATGTCTGCGTCGGCCAGAGCGCGAGCGCCGCCGCGGGAATCCACGCGAACCGCGCGAGAGTCGTGCGCTGGAGCGCGACGAACAGGAGCGGCGCGCACGCTGCGCCGATCACGGATGCGGTCCATCGGAACGCCGCCTCGCCGCCTCCGAGCGCGGCGACGGGCGCGAGGACCGCGGGCCAGAGCGGCGCGCGGAACGACGTCCTCGGCGCCGCGCCCGGAAACACGTCGGGAAGCGACAGTTCGAACCCGCGGCCCTCCGCGACGGCCCGCGCGACTGCCGCGTATCCGCGCTCGTCCTCGACCGGCGCCGCCGACGGGTCCCCGGAGAGGAGCAGCGCCGCCCGGACCGCGAGCGCCGCCGCGAACAGCAGCGCGCACGTCCGAAGGGGCGGCGGGTTCCGTCCGGTCACGCCCGCACTTTCGCACACGGCCCGCCGCGCGCGATGGGACGATCCGCCGATGCACGCCCCGGAGCGACCGCTCGTCCTCGTGGACGCCGACGACACGCTCTGGGAGAACAACCGCGCGTTCACGGAGGCGATCGAACTCTGGCGCGCGTGGATGGAGGTCCGCGGCATCCCGCGCGACGACGCCGTGCGGGCGCTGGAGGCCGCCGAGGACCGGAACATCCCGCGCACCGGATACGGCGCCGCGCCGTTCGCCGCGTCGGTCGCCGACGCGTACGCCGCGCTCCGCCCCGTCGCGTCCGACGCCGAGCGCGCGGAGCACGCGGACCTCGTCCTGCGGATCGAGATGCACGTGCGGACCCATCCGATCGAGCTGCTCCCGGGCGTCGAGGATGGCCTCGCCGCGCTCGCGGAGCGCGCCCGCGTCGTGATCCTGACGAAGGGCCGCGAGGACGAGCAGACGGCGAAGGTCGCGCGGTCGGGCCTCGCAAGGCACGTGGAGGCGACGATCGTCGTCGCGGAGAAGCGGCCCGACGTCTACGCCGCCGCGTGCGCGCGGTTCGCGGCGGACCCGCCGCGGTCCTGGATGATCGGGAACAGCCCGAAGAGCGACATCAACCCCGCGCGCCGCGCCGGGCTCCGCACGATCCTCGTCCCCCACGCCGCGCCGTGGCACCGCGAACTGGAGGCGCTCTGCGATACCGGGTTCGAGACCGAAGTGGTCGCGACGTTCGCCGACGTTCCGCGCGTGCTCGCGCGCTACTTCGACGACGACATCTCGGCGCCGAGCTGATCGAAGCGCTTCGCGGCGGCCCGCTCGACCGACGGATCGCCGACGCCGGAGAGCCAGCGGCGGTAGATCTCGCGCGCCGCGGCGCGGTCGCCCTGCGCGGCGAGCTGCTCGGCGCGCGTGCGGGCGGTGGCGAAGCGCACGGCGGCCGTGTCGTCGCGTCCGAGCGCGAGATGCACGGCGACCGCGATGGCGAGGAGCCCGGCGATCGCCGCGGGCACCACCCACGGATGCGCGATCGCAAGGCGTCTCGCGCGCGCGGCGAGGTTTCCGCGGAGGTCCTCGGACACCCGCCCCGGCACGCGGCGCTCGAGGTCCACGAGGAGCTGGTCCCACGTCATGTGGCGCTGGTCCGGGTCCGTGGACGTCATGCGCTGGAGCAGCTTCGCCGTGTCGGCCGACACGTCGGGCCGCGCCTCGCGCACCGACGGCGCGCCGGCCGCCTGGTGCCGCTGCACGGCCTCCTTGTCGCCGACGAACGGCGGCTTCCCGGCGAGCAGGAACCACATCACGCAGCCGAGCGACCAGATGTCCGAGCGCGCGTCGGGCGGCGGGCTCCCGCGGAGCCGTTCGGGCGACGCGTACTGCGGCGCGGCGCACGTCCCGTCGTTCGGCGAGAGGATCGGACGCTGGCCCGCGCCGGACACCCGCACCGCGCCCGCGGCGTCGATCCACACGTGCGCAGGCGAGAGTTCCTCGTGCACCGCGCCGTGGAACGCTGCCTGGCGGAGGCCGCGCGCGCACTCGAGCGCGACCGCGAGGACGACCTTCTCCGGGAGCGGCCCGACGCGGCGCACCCACTCTTCCGCGGTCTCGCCTTCCGTGCGTTCGAGGACGAGGTACGGACCGTCGCGCGACACCGCGAAGTTGAGCACGGAGACGAGATTGGGGTGCTTCGCGAGGAGCAGCGAGTCGAGGCGCTTCCCGTCGAGGAGGCGCAGCGCGCTCGCGAGCATGCGGACCGAGACCGGTCGGCGCGACGGGGTCTCGCGCGCGTCGAAGACGCGGCCGAGGGGCCCGTCGGACACGAGCCGTTCGATGCGCACGCCCGGGACTTCGGGGAACGAGGGATCCTGCGGCTCGGCCGCGCGGTAGTTGTCCGCGGCCGGAGGCGCGGCGGGCGCACGGGCCGCGCGCGCCAGAGGCGGCTCGTCCTGCGTGTCGCACGAATCGGCGCGGCCGGGCCCCTCGTCGTCCGCCGGAGCCGGAACGTCGGCCTCGGCGAGCCGGCGCGCAGCCGCCGGGAGCGATGCGGGATCGGGATCGTCGGCCTGCGGGACGCCGGGGCCGGTGCCCGTGTCCTCGAGGAGGTCCCGGTCGGCCGCTGCCGCGTCATCGGCTTCGGGACCGACGGCGAGACCCGTGGCGGAGTCGTCGCGGCCGGAGTCGCGGGCCGCGCGCGACGCGCGCTCCGCGAGGAGTCGGTCCGCCTCGTCGCAACGACGCTCGAGCACCTCGAGCGCCTGCGCAGCGGCGCGGAGGTCCACGTCGCGGGACTGGAGCTTCGTGCGGAGGGCCGCCGATTCGCGGGCCGCCTCGGCTGCTTCGGCGCGCGCCTTCTCGCACTCGCGGCGGAGATCGAGCAGCGCGCGGTCCTCGTCGTGGGACCGCTCGGGCTGCCTCGCCGCCTGCTCGGCCAGTTCGCGGTGCGTGCGGTCGAGCTGCGCGCGGATCTGGTCGCGCTCCTGCGCGTTCCGCCGCGTCTCCTCCTGAAGGTCGGCGACGGTCTTCCGCAGCAGTCTCATCGCCGCGTCCACCTCGCGGACGCGTGCGGCGTTTCGCGTGCGCTCCGACGCGAGCGTGTGTTCGAGCTCCTGGATGCGCCGCGCCAGCCCGTCGGCGTTTGCCGCCGACGATGCGGCGGCCGCGGCCGGCACGCGCACCGACGCGACGGCGCTCGGAGGCGCGCTGAGTGGCTGGCTCGGATCTCTCGGCAACGCTCGTCCTCTCTCGTCCCCGGAGCATCCGGGGCCTCTGGGCTCTCAGGGAGAGGATCGGAGTTCCGGCCGCCCGGAGTTGAGCGCGGGGGTCGCGTGGGCGCCTTGCGAAACGGGAGGGCGCGACGCTCGTGCGATCCCGTTCCCGCGTTGCAGGAGTCGCGCGGGGGCGAACGCCCGGTCTTCGACGAGGGCTCGCGGCCTGCGCGACGGATCGGGCATCTCGCCCCGGGGAGATTCAGGCCGTCGCGTGCGAGGCCGTCGGGCGCCGGGCATCGAGTGATCGAGGCCGTGCGGCGGGGAGAGGGACGCTCCGGAGGAAGCCGTTCCGGGTGTGAGGGATGGGAAGGGAGGGGTTGGGAACCGGCTTTACGCGTGGGGTCGCAACCCCCGAGAGCGTCACCCTCGTAAACGCACGGACCGTGCCGGAACTTCCGGAAATCCGCGGAGCCTGCGCGCGCCGCGCTCCCCCGTCGCGCTGTCACCGTTCGTTTGCGCCTGACACGCCGAGTCGTCAGTCCGCAGGCTCGCATGCCTTACACTTCCTTCATGACGAGACTGCACCGTTCCCGGGCCGCACTCCTGATCGCCCTCGCCGCGGGAGCGTGCGGTGACGCGCCGCCGCCTCCGGCGGGAACGCCCGCGTCCTCCGCGGAGGTCACCGCGCCGGCCGTTCCGCCCGCGCCGCTTCCTGCGCCGAAGCCCGAGATCCCGAAGCCCGGCGCGGACGCTGGGACGAAGCCGGACGCCCCCGCGCCCGCGCCGTCCGGAGCGCCTGCGGAAGCGCCGCCCGCCACGAAGGAGGAGCCCGCGCCGAAGCCCGTCACCGAGCAGTA
>JAJVHW010000129.1 GCA_022072415.1 Planctomycetota bacterium | reverse complement strand
CCAGCCCGTGCAGCGTGCGGCCGGGGGGCGGATCACGACCGCGGCGGAAGGGCGCGGGCGAGCATCTCGCGCAGGCGCGCGGCGTCGGCGCGGTGGCGCAGCGGGACGAGGCGGGCGGCGACGTCGTCCACGGCGGCGGTGAGCGCCGCGACCGTGAGCGCACCGGCCGTGACGAGCGCGCGCACGTCGTCGAGATCGCGGTCGTGGCCTCGGGCGAGCTTCGACACGGCGAGCGCGACGGGGTCGCACAGGTACACGTCCACCGCGCCGAACCGCGCGATCCACTCGTTGCGATCGGCGCTGCCTTCCGGGAGCGGGATGAAGTCGCCGGGCGACGCGAGTTCGAGGTTGACCGGGACGGACTCCTTCAGCTTGGCGAGGGCCGCGAGGAACGGCGTGTCGTCGTCGGGCGCGACTTCGTACTCGATGTCCACGTCGAGCGTGGCGTCGCGGAGGCCGCGGCGGATCATCGAGGCGCCGCCGCCGATGACGACGCGCGCCGGTCGCCGCCACTCGGTGCCGAGCGCGGAGAGGAAGGCGTCGAGGCGCGCCGCATCGACCCTGCCGCGCCCCGGCGTCGAGTCGCCCGTCATCTCGGCCCTGCGCGACGTGCCAGCCGCAACTCTTCGAGCCACGCGCCGAACAGGTCGATCGCGTCGCCGGACGCGGGGGACAATCGGGGCGCGTCGCGGAGCAGTGCCTCGCCCTTGTGCGCGTCGGGGTCAGGCAGGGATGTGTCTTCGCCGGTCCAGGCGGGGAGCGGATGCTCTCGGACGCGCTCGATCGAGAGGTCCGGGGCGCGGGCGATCGAGAGGGCGCGGGCGGTGCGGTAGATCGTGCCGAGGAGACGACGGCCCTCGGGCGGGAGAGCCTGCGCGGCGCGTTCTGCGGCGCGGTCGGGAGCGTCGATGACGACCAGCAGGCATGCCGCGGCCGCAGCGAGACGGGGGTCTCCTGAACCGACGAGGTCGGCGAGGAGTGCGGCGCGGTCGCGAACCGCAGGCGCGTGGGGCGCGCACAGCGTCTCGTCGAACAGGGGCACTCCTGCGGTCCGGAGCTCCCGCCGGAGCGCGGCGCGGCGGTCGGGAGTGGTCGTCGTCACGACGTCATCGTACCGCGGCGACGCCCTGTCAATGGAAGTCGCGGCTCTGCGGCTCTTCGAGGGCCCCGCCGCCGCGGGCGGCGAGGTCGGGGACCCAGAGGGACTCGGCGATCAGGTGGACGACGCCCTTCTCGGACTGGATCTTCCCGGTCACGCCGAGGAAGGACGCGGTGCGGGCGACGATGCGGTGCTCCTCGTAGACCTGCTGCCACACGACGAGGTTGACGAAGCCCGTCTCGTCTTCGAGCGTCATGAAGACGACCCCTGCGGCGGTGGCGGGGCGCTGGCGGCAGATGACGACGCCGGCGTAGCGCACGCGTCGCCCGTTCGTCGTCCGAGCGTGCGCGGCGCGGTTCAGCGTGGCGGCGTCGGGGAGGCCCATCCGCGAGAGCGCGTCGCGGAGGGGCTCCAGCGGGTGGCCGCGCGTCGAGAGGTGGGTCGTCCGGTAGTCCCATCCGATCGTCTCGATCTCGTTGAGGGGCGCGAAGGCGGGCGCGTCCTCGGCGACCTGCCCGAGCGGAAGCGGCGGCGGTTCGGCGGGGGGGCTCTGCGTGAGCCAGAGGGCCTCGCGGCGCGAGGCAGGGGCGGATTCGCGGGGGCGGGCGCTTGCCGCCGCCGCAGACCCAGCGGCGGGCGAGGCGGACGTGTGCATGGCGGACGTGCGCGCAGGCGGCGTGTGCGCGGACGTTCCGCGCGCAGGCGACGTCGCGGGCAGATCGTCGAACGCGCCCGCTTCGGCGAGCGCGGCGAGGGCGCCGCGGTCGAGCGCGCCGCTGCCGTGGACGCTGCCGCCGCCCGTGCGCCGCCGGAAGTCGTCGAGCGACGTGAACGGCCCTTCGGCGCGGGCGGCCTCGATCTTCGCGCGGTGCACCGCGCCGAGTCCGCGGACGTAGCGGAGGCCCATCCGCACCGCGAGCCCGTGGCGTTCGTGGTCCGCGTGCTCGATCGTGCAGTCCCACGCACTCTCGCGCACGGAGACGGGGCGCACCACGACGCCGCGCCGCCGCGCGTCGGACACGATCGTGGCCGGGGAGTAGAAGCCCATCGGCTGCGCGTTGAGGAGCGCGCACGCGAACTCGACGGGGTGGCGGCAGCGCAGCCACGACGTGGCGTAGGAGAGCAGCGCGAAGCTCGCCGCGTGGCTCTCCGGGAAGCCGTACTCGCCGAAGCCGCGGATCTGCAGGAACACCCGCTCCGCGAACTCCGGCGCGATGCCCTTCGCCGTCATGCGCGACACGAGCCGCTCGTGGTGCTGCTCGATCCGCCCGGCCTTCCGCCACGCGGCCATGTCGCGGCGGAGCTGGTCCGCCTCGCCCGGCGTGTAGTCGGCTGCGACGACGGCGAGCTTCATCACCTGCTCCTGGAAGAGCGGCACGCCGAGGGTCTTCTCGAGGACGGGGACGAGCGAGGGGTGCGGGTACTCGACCGCCTCCTCGCCCGTGCGGCGGCGGAGGTAGGGGTGGACCATCCCGCCCGTGATCGGCCCGGGGCGCACGATCGCCACCTCGATCACGAGGTCGTAGAAGGTCGCGGGGCGCAGGCGCGGGAGCATCGCCATCTGCGCGCGGCTCTCGATCTGGAAGGTGCCGAGCGTGTCGCCGCGGCGGATCATCTCGTAGGTGGGCGGGTCCTCGGGCGGGATCGTGGCGAGCGAGAGCTCGATGCCCTTCGTCTCCTGCAGCAGGTCCAGCGCGAGGTGGATGTGTCGGAGCGCGCCGAGGCCGAGGATGTCCACCTTGAAGAGGCCGAGCGCCTCCACGTCGTCCTTGTCCCACTGGATCACCGTGCGCGCCTCCATCGCGCCGTTCTCGACGGGGACGAGGTCGTGCACCGGCTCGTGGCCGAGGAGGAAGCCGCCCGGGTGGATCGAGAGGTGGCGCGGCGCGTCGAGGATCTCGTCGGCGAGGCGGAGGAGGTGGCGGTGGACGGGGGCGGCGGCGTCGGAGCCGGTGACGGGGCGCGCTTCGGGGTCTGCGTGGAGGCCTGCGTGGAGGCCTGCGTCGATCAGCGTCTGCTCGTCGGCGCTCTCGTAGTGGGACATCGTCTTCGCGAGGCGGTCGAGGGCGGTCTCGGCGATCCCGAGCGCCTTCCCCACGTCGCGCACGGCCGACCGCGGGCGGTAGCGGATCACGTTGGCGACCATCGCGGCCTTGTCGCGGCCGTAGCGCGCGTAGATGTGCTGGATCACCTCCTCGCGGCGGTCGTGCTCCACGTCGAGGTCGATGTCCGGCGGCTCGGCGCGCTCCTCGGAGAGGAAGCGCTCGAAGAGGAGGCCCATCCGCACGGGGTCGATCGCGGTGATGCCGAGGCACCAGCACACGGCGGAGTTCGCGGCGGACCCGCGGCCCTGGCAGAGGATCCCCTTCTCCGCGCAGAAGCGGACGATGTCGTGCATCGTGAGGAAGTAGCCGGGGTAGTCGAGGCGCAGGATCACCTGGAGCTCGCGCTCGAGCTGGCGGCGGACGTCGTCGGGCGGGTCGCCTCCGTAGCGGCGGCGGGCGCCCTCTTCGGTGAGCGCGCGGAGGCGCTCGGCCGACGTGGTGCCGTCGGGGAGCTCTTCCGACGGGTAGCGGTAGCGGAGTTCCGTCATCGAGAACGTGCAGCTCTCGGCGATCGCGGCGGCGCGGGCGAGCGCGGCGGGGTCGTCGGCCCAGAGCGAGCGGAGCGCGTGCGGCGGGAGGAGCGCGTGGCCGTCGTTGGGTTTCGTGAGGCGGCCGGCGGTCGAGAGCGTGACGCCGTGGCGGATGCACGTCATCACGTCGTGGAGGTCGCGGCGCGCGGGCGAGTGGTAGAGGACCTCCACGGCGGCGGCCACGGGGATGCCGAGCCGCGCGGCGCGTTCGCGGAGCGTGCGCTCGTCGGACGCCTCGTCGGCGCGGCGGTGGCGCGCGGCGAGCGCGAAGAGGCGGGGTCCGAAGGCGTCGCGCAGCATCCCGGCGGTCTTCGCGGGGTGGGACGGCGCGCGGACGAGGAGGCTCCGGTCGCCGCCCCACAGCGCGACGAGCCCCGCGGCGTGCGCGGCGACTTCGTCCCACGTCACCTGCGACGACCCCTTCGGGCACCGCAGACGGCCGCGCGTCGCGAGGCGGCAGAGGTTCGCGTACCCGCCGCGGTCGCGGGCGAGCAGCGTGATCGTGGAGCCGTCGGAGACGGTCATCTCCGAGCCGACGACCAGCCGCACCCCGTGCTCGCGCGCCGCGACGTGCGCGCGGACGATCCCGGCCACGCCGTCGCGGTCGGTCACCGCGAGGGCGCCGTAGCCGAGGCGGCGGGACTCCTCGATCAGCTCCTCGGGGGAGCTCGCGCCTTCGAGGAAGGAGTAGTGCGTCTTGCACCAGAGGGCGGCGGGGAGCATGGGGGGCGGTGTGGTGAGGGGGATGCGGGTGGGTGCGCGTGGGTGCGGGGAGGGGCGAGGGGAGGGGCGAGGCGCGGCGGGGCTCGCCCCGTCACGACACCTCTCCCTGCAGGAACCACCGGCGGCGGCGGACGTCGTAGTAGATCCAGAAGACGTGACCGCGCGCGGTCTCCGCGAAGTGGTACTCGCGGCGGACCTCGGCGCCCGTCCACCAGCCGCCGGCGGTGACGAACGGGCCCTGGAACTTCACGACGGGGCCGTGCTCGAAGCCGTTCAGCATCCAGCCGTCGGGCTCGTGGCGCGGGCGGGGAGGGAGCGCGACCGGGGCGGAGAGGATGCGGCGGACGAGGGGCGGCGGCGGGCGGCCTTCGGGCGGGGGCTGTGACGACGGTTCGCGTGACGGCGGGTGATGCGACATCGGGGCATATGACGGCGGGTCATGCGACGTCGGGGCATGTGACGACGGGTCGTGCGGCGAACGCGCGTGCGACAGGGGAACGCGCGTCGGCGCGGGCACCGGCCGCGGCAGCGTCGTGGCGAAGACGGGCTCCCACGCGAACGCCGCCTCCGGCAGGTGCCCCTCGCGGAGCGACGCGCGCACGACCGCGTCGTCGCCGAGGTCGGCGCGGATCCGCGCGAGCGCGCGGCCGGCGGCGGCGAGGTCGCGGCGGGGCTTCTGCTCGAAGAGGCGGAGCTGCTCCTCGGTGGCCGCGGCGGTCGCGAGCGCGACGGACACCTCCACCGCGCCGGAAGGGAGCGCCGTCGCGGCGAGGCGCAGGCGCACGAGGTCCATCACCTGCGCGGCGTCGAGCGTGGGGTGGGCGGTGCGGAGCACGTCCTCGCGGCGGGAGCCGTCGTCGAGGAGGAGCCGGAGCGACACAGCCGACGCGGCGAGGCGGCGGTCGGCGGCGCGGGCGAGGAGGCGGTCGGCCATCCGCTTCACGATGAAGAGGAGCCGCTCCGCCTCGGCCTCCGGGTGCTCGAGCAGGACCGAGAGCGCGAGCGGGTCCGGCGGCGTCTCGGGCAGGAGCGGCGGGCGCTCGTCTCCGGAAGCCATGCGGTGGAGGCGCAGCGCCTCGGGCCCGAGGCGCGCGGAGACGCCGCCCGGGGGGAGCGACAGGAACGCGCCGACCGTGGCGACGCCGAGTTTCGCGAGGAGGTCCCGCGCCTCCGGTGGCAGGCCCACGCGTTCGAGGGGGACGCGGCGGAGCGCCGCGCTCTCGGCGTCGGCGGAGGGGAAGACGAAGACGGCGGCGCGGGACGGACGCGCCGCTCGGGGATGCGGGGACGAACCTGCAAGTGCCGATGACGCGCCCCCTGTCGCCGCCGCGGTGGACGGCGCGCTTCGCGCCGTATCCGCGAGTGGCGACGAGAGCGCCGCCGCGGTGGACGACGGCGCGCTTCGCGCCGCATCCGCGAGTGGCGACGAGAGCGCCGCCGCGGTGGACGATGGCGCGCTTCGCGCCGCATCCGCGAGTGGCGACGAGAGCGCCGCCGCGGTGGACGACGGCGCGCTTCGCGCCGCATCCGCGAGTGGCGACGACGCAATCGGCGTCATCGCCAGTGCCGATGACGAGAACGACCCGCCTGGAGGCGGGACTCCGGGCGCTCTCCCGTGAAGCCCCGCGGTCTGCGCGATGGCGACATCGCCTCCCGCGGGAGTGCGGCGGGCCGCGTCCGGAGCCCCGGCTTCAGCCGGGTTGTCTGCGACGGGCCGCTCGCGGATGCGGCGCTCAGGTCCGACTTCCGCGGTGGAGGGGGAGGGCGACGCCGGTTCGCCCGACGAAAGCCCCCTCGACGACATGACCCGCGCCGCGGCGAACGTGCCGAACCGCGTGAAGCCGACGGCGACGGCCGCGCGGAACCCCGCGGCGGCGAGGTCGGCGCGGATCGACTCCGCCCACGCGGCGAGGTCGGGGTGGAGCCGTTCGAGGCCCGACGCGTCGAGGAAGAAGACGCCCGGGTCGTCGCGGAGCGGCTCCACGTGCGGCGTGAATGCGCGGAGGCGCTCCGCGAGCGCGGTCACCGCACGGTCCGATTCCTCCGGCGCGACGACGCCCGCGCGCAGCCCCGCGGCGAGTCCGAGCGCGTCGGCGTACCGCAGACCCGGGAGCACGCGGCAGCGCCGCGCCTCGGCGTTCGCCCAGAGGACGCGGCCCTGCGGACGGTCCTCTGCGACGACGGCGGCAGGCTCTCCGCGCCACGACGGTTCGCGGACGAGCAGGATCTGGAGGGGGAGTTCCGGCACGTCCACGCACGCCGTGCGGCGCGGGGGCGCGCCGAGCGGTGGTGAGTTCGACGGTGAACTCAACTGTGAGCTCAAAGGCGAGCTCGGCGGATGCCCGCGGCTCTCAGCGGAATCCGGGCGGCGCACGGCGCACCTCCTCGAACCGCCAGCCGGGCGGGCGGCGCTTGTCCTTCAGGTTGTCGAGGGCGCAGAGGAAACGTCCGTCGCCGTGGTCGGCGGGCGGTGCGCCTCGCGCCGTATCCGCGAGTGGCGACGAGAGTGACGCCGTGGCGGACGGCGCGCCTCGCGCCGCATCTGCGAGCGGCGACGACGCAAACGACCCGGCGGACGCCGGGACTCCTGACGCGATCCGGCGGGGTCTCGATGGAGGCGAGGCGGCGACCGCGCGAACGGCCGGGTGTCGGGGGAGAGCGTCCGGAGTCCCGCCTTCAGGCGGGTCGTGGCCGTTGTCCTCGTCGTTGCCGGAGGCGGCGGTGGCGGCGGGCACGGCGTGACGGGCGATGTCCGCCGGAGTCGCGCGAACCCGCGCGGCTTCGGCGCGGAGCGAGACGAGGGAGCTCAGCGACGGCGCGTGCCGCGGCTTCTCCGTGAGGAGGAGCACGGCCGCGTCGTGGCGCTCCGCGAGGCCGGCGAGCCGCGCCTGGAGGGGCATGGGGATGTCGCCCGCGCCGAGATCGGCGACGACGAGGCCGAACGCGCCGGACCGCAGGAGCCGTTCCGCCGCCACCGCCGCCCGCTGCGCCGCGAGGAGCGCCGCGTCGCGCCGCGTGAGGCCGTCGCGGCGACGGCGGACGGCGCGGAACTCGCGTCCGTCATCGGTGGCCCCTCGCGCCGCATCGGCGAGTGGCGACGACGCCCCTCTCGCCGCCGCGGTGGACGGCGCGCTTCGCGCCGTATCCGCGAGTGGCGAGGAGAATGCCGCCGCGGTGGACGGCGCGCCTCGCGCCGCATCCGCGAGTGGCGACGACGAAACCGGCACGCGCACCACCACGAGCGCGTCGAGGTCCACGCCGCACGCCTTCACGTCCGGGGGATAGAACGACGAACTCCGCGGCGTGACCCACGCCACGGTCTCGCGCCGCCGCTGTGCGTCGAGGACGAGCGCCGTCGCCATCGTGAGCACGCACCCCGCGCCCGGCGACGACAGTTCGACGAGCCGCCCCGCGAGCGCCTCGAGCGTCCACGCATCGCGCGGATCGCGGACGTCTCGCGCCGCCGCGCCGGCGGCGAGCGCGGAGAGCCGCCGCGCCGCGCTGCCGTCGATCGCACGGGCGTGGATGACACGGTTGTCGATGACGAACGCGTGGTTCGCGGCAGTGCTGTTGACGGCAGTGTCGCCCCCGCCGCCGCCCGATCCCGGCGCGGCGGTCCGCCGTCCGCTCCGTGTCCGCGGGCCTTCCGCCTCGTGTCCCGTGCCGTGCGTCATCGTCCACCGCGCTTCCGGTGCCTCTCGGTCTCCGCCCGTCACCCGCGCGCGCCGCGCCGCGCCGCCGTGTCGTGACCGAGCGACCGCCGCACCTCGATCACCACGCCGAGGATCTGCACGCTCCCGGGCGGCGGGACGATCACCGGGAAGTCCGGGTTCTCCGGGTGCAGTTCGATGAACGGTTGCGCGGACGGCTCTGCGAGATCGCCGTCGCACGCGGCGGGCCCGCCCGCGTCTCCGCGTCCCCTCCCGCGCCGGATCCGCAGCGTCTTCACCGTGGCCTCCGCGCCGCCCGGGCCGTCGACCATCGCCACCACGATGCGGCCGTCGTCCGCGCGCTCCTGCCGCCGCACGACCACGAGGTCGCCGTCGAGGATCGCCGCGCCGCGCATCGAGTCGCCGCGCACGCGGAGGGCGAAGAGGGCGCCGTCGCGCGCGGGCTCGCCGGGTGCGGCGGGAAGGTCGCTGCCGCGGGGTTCGACGGCGACGTACCCCTCCGGGTCCTCGACCGCAGCCGTGAGGCCGCCCGCCTGCACGCGGCCGAGGACGGGGACGAACACCGCGGGGCGCGTGCCGCCGCTCATGCCTCCGCTCCACGGCAGCCGGAACCCGCGCGCCGCGCCGGGGTCCTGCTCGATCTTCCCCTCCGCGACGAGGGCCCGCAGATGCGCCCGCGCCGACTCGACCGCGCGGAAGCCCATCGCCTGCTGGACCTCGCGCACCGTGGGCGGGCGGCCCTCGAGGAGCCGCTCCTTCACGAAGCGGAGCACCCGCGCCCGCGTCCTGCCCGGAGGTGTGTGCGCCATCGTGACCGTCCTTCCCGGCTGTCGTGCCTGCGTTGCCGTGCCTGCGTCCGGCATCACGCGTCCGGTATCAGGCGTCCGGTATCAGGCGTCTGACATCAGGCGCCCGACATCAAACCAGACATTTGTCTGGAATGCAACGGAGCGTACGACCCGGGGGGGACAGGGTCCGGCGACGGCGCCGGCCGCGCGCGCGGGCGGTCCGGACCGCGAGGCGGGGTGGTCATCCCCCTTGCCGCGCGGCGTGCCGGGCGGCGACGATGGTCCGATGCTCACGTGGACCCGCGTCGTCCTGATCGTCGTCGGCTGCGCGCTCGGGGGGATGGTCCTCGGCGGGCTGTTCGGGGTGCTCGCGGGGAACCTCGCGCCGGAGGCGTTCTTCCTGACGCACTGGGACATGGAAGGGCAGATGCAGAAGACCGGAGATCCCGTCCTGCTGGCGTCGCTGCTCGGCGCGACGGGGGGCCTCTTCCTCGGCGGAGGGCTCGGCGTGTTCGCGGTGACCGTCCACGCATGGGTGAGCGGACGTCGCGGCCCGACGGCCTCGCCCCACGTGCCGCCGCCGCTGGCGGTGCTGCCCGCGTCGCCTGCATCGCCCGCGTCGCCGCCGCGCGACGGGGCGTGACGCGCGTTCAGCGCGCTTCGGCCGCGGCCGGGGCGGGAGACCAGACGGCGTCGAGCGCGGCGCGGGCGTAGTGCGACAGCGCGCGGGTCTCGAGGCGCGGCGCGAACGCGATGCGGCCGTCGTCGCCGACGCGGCAGAGGTCGAGGACGCCCAGCGCGAGCAGCGTCACCGTCGCGACGAAGAGACCCGCCAGCATCCACTTGAGCTTGCCCATCGCGCGTCCTCCGCTGCGCGGCGCCACCGCGGCACCGCACACAGAACCGATCGGGCCCTCCGCGCCCCGGCCTCGCGGCGGCCCCGCCTTTCTCGTTCCGAGACGCCCCGCCGAGCCTGATTTCTCGGGACGAGACGGGGGTGCCGGGCGCGGGGCGGCGCGGCGCCCGCGTGCCTGGGCAGGGTCCGCCGCGTGCGGCATGACGTCCGGCGGGGCGGAATCCGGGCCGTGCGCCGTCCGGGGGAGCGGATTCAGGCTCGTTCCCGCGCATCCTCCGGCCCTACCATCCGCGCCGTGACCGACTCCGTCGAAGCGCTCCGGACCGAGAACGCCCTCTACCGCCGCATCCTCGACCTCGGGGCGGTGCCGGCCGACGAGATCGACCGGGTGCTCCGGTCGGCGCTCGAACTGCTGATGGACCTCGTGTCCGCCGAGCGGGGATGGATCGAGGCGCGGGACGACTCGGCGCGGGCGACGTGCTCCTGGTCGGCGGGGATCGGGGTGGACGACGAGGAGGTCACCGCGGCGCGGAAGCTCATCTCGATGGGCATCGTGGCGGAGACGCTCGCGACGGGGCGCGCGGTGCGGACCGTGTCCGCGCGGCAGCATCCGCACTACAGGGACCGGCCGAGCGTGATGATGAACGCGATCGACGCGGTGCTCTGCATCCCCGTCGGCCGCGACCCGGTGGTCGGCGCCGTCTACCTGCAGGGGCGCCGCACGCCGACGCCCTTCTCCGACGACGACGAGCGCCGCGCGCTCGCGTTCTCGCGGGACATCTACCCGTTCCTCGAACGCGCGATCCACGCGCGGCGGGCGTCGCGGGAGGCCGACCGCACGCAGTCGATCCGCACGAAGCTCGTCGTGGACGGAGTGGTCGGGCGCAGCGCCGCCCTCGCGCGGACGCTCGGCGAGATCGCGCTCGCGGCGCCGCTCGACGTGGACCTGCTCCTCACCGGCGAGACCGGGACGGGGAAGAGCCTCCTCGCCCGGACGATCGTCCGCAACTCGCGCCGCGCGCAGGGGCCGTTCGTCGAGATCAACTGCGCGGCGATCCCGGAGACGCTCGCCGAGTCGGAACTCTTCGGCTCGGAGCAGGGCGCGCACTCGACGGCGCACCGCGCGGCGCCGGGGAAGATCGGAGCGGCCGAGGGCGGCACGCTGTTCCTCGACGAGGTGGGCGAACTCCCCGCCCCCGTGCAGGCGAAGCTCCTCCAGTTCCTCCAGGAGCGGACGTACTACCCGCTCGGCTCCGCGACCCCGCGGCGCGCCGACGTGCGGGTGATCGCGGCGACGAACGCCGACCTCCCCGCCGCCGTGCGCGACGGGCGGTTCCGGAGCGACCTCTACTACCGCCTCTCGATCCTCCCGATCCGCGTGGCGTCGCTCGCCGAGCGGCGGGAGGACGTGCCGGACCTCGTCCTCGCGTTCGCGGCGGAGGCGTGCCGGCGCCACGGGTTCCCGGCGATCGAGGTCGCGCGCGACGCGCTCTCCGCCGCGTCGGATTCGGACTGGCCGGGGAACGTGCGCCAGCTCCGGAGCGCCGTCGAGTCCGCCGTGATCCGGTGCTGCGGATCGGGACGCGCCACGATGACCGCGGCCGACCTCTTCCCGCAGGCGGCGGCCGACCCCGCCGCGCCGGCGCGCTCGCAGACGTGGCGCGAGTCCACCGACGCGTTCCAGCGCGACCTCCTCCAGCGCCGGCTCCAGTCCTTCGGCGGCGACGTCGAGAGGGCCGCCGCGTCGCTCGACGTGGCCCGGTCGCACATGTACGACCTGATCCGCCGCTTCGGACTGCGGAACGGATCGAACGGCCGCTGATCGCGCTTCGCCCGGCCGCCGCGGCGTGCGACCCTTCCCTCCTCCAACGCTCCTGCGCGGGGCACTTCGTTCCCCCCGCTCCCGCAGCAGAGCCCAACCCGGAGGAGATCGCATGTCCCGCCGCATCGGAACCCTGGCCGCGCTCGCCGCGCTCGCCGTGCCGCTCGGAGTCGGCGGCTGCGACGACGTGGACACGCAGTTCTCGAACCCGGTGTTCGTGATCGGCATCAAGGCGACGTACAAGACCGATCCGGAGCGCGGCCGCGGGAAGACGTTCCGCATCGCCCGGCGCAACGTGGCGGGCGGCGTCAGCTTCGACCTGCCCAAGAAGACCGGCGGGTTCGTCGCCTACGACTTCGACGCGCCGCAGTTCGAGGGCACGTTCGACGACGGCCCGGTCGACAGCGTCGCGATCGCCGCGGAGGGCACGGAAGGCAACGGCGTCGCATACTGGACGGAGTTCCAGCTCGAGGCGATGGCGAACCGGGGCGTCGCCACGAAGCGCGACCGCGTGGTGCAGGCGTTCCTCGACTTCAACATCACGTCGGCGACGCTCTCCGGCGAGGTGACGTGCGAGGACGACGACCCGCAGGCGCTCGAGGTCGAGGCGGTCGTCGAGTTCGAGGGGACCGTCGTGCAGGAGCAGTCGAAGGACGGTCCGACGCCGATCAGCGGCAAGCTGAAGATCAAGGGCATCGGCGACGCGACCTTCAACGGACTCGCGACGGGAAAGTAGGCGACCGTGGGCACATTCTTCACCCTCCTCGCCGAACCGGCGTATGCGGCCTTCCGCATGCTCGTCGGCGCGATGTTCGCGATGCACGGAGCGCAGTCGCTCTTCGACGTCCTGGGGAACGCGCACGGCGTGCCTCCGACCGGGTCGCAGATCTGGGTCGGCAAGATCATCGAGCTCGGCTGCGGCACCCTGGTCGCGATCGGGCTCTTCTCGCGCTACGCGGCGTTCCTCGCGAGCGGGACCATGGCCGTGGCCTTCTGGCAGTTCCACTTCAAGAAGGCGGCGCCGCTCCCGATCGAGAACGGCGGCGAGATGGCCGTCCTCTACTGTTTCGCGTTCCTCGTGATCGCGACGAAGGGGTCGGGGATCCTAGCGCTCCGGAAGGACTGACGAGGCCCGCCGCTCCGGCATCCCGGAGCGGAGTCCGGTTCTCCGGACCGGCGTGAACCTGCGCCGAACGGAGATTGCATTTGAAACGCGGCGGCACGCCGCGTGAGAGTGACTCCCGTCCCGACCGCGGCCCTGTCGCCGCGGCTCCGGGACGGGAGGGCATCTCCGGCCGTGCGCCCGACGATGTGGATCGAGGTGAAGCGTGTCTTCGACGCGGCGCTCGAGCGCCCCGCCGAAGCGCGCGAGGCGTTCGTGCGCGACCTGCGCCTGGACCGCTCGGTCACCGACGAGGCGCTCCGCCTCGTCCGCTGCCGCGGGCGCGCCCCGGACACGGGGCGGCGGACGCTCGACCGGCTGACCGTGGCGCGCGGGCCTCTCTCGCAACGGACGCATCGGACGGGCGCGGCTCCTGAGGCCCCGTCCGCTCCCGCGGCGCCCGACGCTCCGCTGGCCGGGCGCTACGTGCTCGGCGCACGGCTCGGTGCGGGCGCGTTCGGGTCCGTGCATCGCGCGACCGACCAGGTCACGGGCGACGCGGTCGCCGTGAAGCTGATCGCGCTTCCGGGCGAGCAGGCGGTCGAGCGCTTCCGCGAGGAGGTCGCGGTGCTCCGGCGCGCGAAGCTCCCCGGGATCGTGGAACTCCTCGACGACGGGATCGAGTCCGGCTGCGCGTTCGTGGTGATGCGCCTCGTCCAGGGCGGGGCGTTCCCCGGCGCGTCGGAGTACGTGCCCGTGCCGTGGGAGCGTCTCGCGCCGCGCGCCGTCGCGTTGGTGGAGGCGCTTGCGCGGCTCCACTGGCTCGGCATCCTCCATCGCGACCTCAAGCCCGACAACGTGCTCGTGGCGCAGGACGGCGCGGTCACGATCGTGGACCTCGGCGTCGCGCACGACCGCGACTTCGCGCGGAGCGACGCGGAACCTCAGATCGTCGGCACGCCGACCTACATGGCGCCGGAGATCTTCGAGTGGAAGCCGGCGACGGCGGCGACGGATCTCTACGCGGTGGGCGCGATGCTCTTCGAGGCGGTGACGGGGCGGCCGTTCCGCCCCGCCGCGTCGATCGCGGAGATCGTGGTCGCGCGGAACGCCGTGCCGCCTTCGGTCCGCGACCTCGCGCCCGCGGTGCCGCACTTCGTCGCCGACACGATCGACGCGCTCGTCGATCCCGATCCCGCGCGACGCCCGGCGTCGGCGCGGGTGCTCGCGGCGATGCTGCGCGGGGAAGGCCCCGACGGCGCGCGGCCCCGGCTTCCGTGGGCGGGGCCGCGCGACGCGGTGGACCGCGTGGTCGAGGCGCTCGCGGCGGGGCGTCCGATCGACGTCGCCGGCGGGCCGGGCTCGGGGCGGACGCGGATCCTCGAGGAGGCCGCCGACGCGCTCGCCGCCCGCGGCTTCGCGCCGGCGTGGACGCGTCCGGGGAGGTCGCCGTTCGAGAGCCTCGTCCCGGTGGTCGGCGAGGTGCGGTCCGGCGGACCGGATTCAGGCGCGGCCCGCACGCTCCTCGAGATGAGGCTCGCGCTTTGCGGTCCGGTGCTCGTCGATGACGAGGACCAGCTCGATCCGGAGAGCCGCGCCTTGATCGCGTCCCTGCGCGACCGCGGACCCGTCGCCCGGTGCGTCCCGCTCGACGGAGCGGCGGACGACGCCGTCCGCGTCGCGCCGCTCGACGAGCCGTCGCTCCGCCCGCTCTTCGCCGGCCCCGACCGCCTCTTCCACTTCCAGGAGGACGGCGCGCGCGAGCTCTGGCGCCGCACGCTCGGCCGCCCGTCGGAGATCGTGCGCGAGATCGAGGCCTGGATCGACGGCGGCATCGCGCGCTGGGAGCAGCGGAAGATCGTGATCGACCGCCGCGGGATCGAGCGCCTCGAGGCGAATCTCTGGTCGGCGCTGCCGTGGGCGGGCGTGTCCGCGTCGGTACTGACCCGCGACGAGGCCGAAGTCGCAGGCGTCCTCGAACTCGCAGGGTGCCCCCTCGCGCCCGCCGAACTCGCGCGCGTCGCCGGCGTCGCCGAGCCCGCCGCGCGACTCGCCGCGGCATCGCTCGTCACCCGCGGCTTCGCCCGCCGCGAGCCCGACGGCGCCCTCAAGGCCGTC
>JAJVHW010000096.1 GCA_022072415.1 Planctomycetota bacterium | reverse complement strand
GCGGCCGCGGCGAGCGCGATCCCGCCCATCGCGACCGCGCCCGCGCCGGGCACGGCCGTGAAGCTCCCGGACCGTTCCATCGCCCCGCGGATGAACCGGAGGTCGGCCTCCGCGCGGCCCGGGAGCGAGGGCGGCCCTGGCGCGTCGCCACGCGCGTCGGGTTCCGCGTCGGCGGGGACGGGCTCTGCGCCGCCTCGGAGGAGCTTCATCGGGCGGGAGCATCGCCGGGGGGCCGTCGCCATGTCAAGCCCTTTGCGTCGCAGAGTCGTCATGGCCGCAGGCAGAGCTCCCACACGGCCTCGTAGAAGTTCGAGATGCCGTCGGCCTCCACGTCCCTTCCGCGCATGAACGGCGGGTCCGGTTCCGTCCGCCGGCCGAAGAACGGCCGCATGTACCACGCGCACTGCCCGCCGGCGAACAGGCTCGTGGCGAGCCAGCACGCAAGCACCGCCGCGGCCCGCCGACGCGAGATCGCCTGCTCCGCCGCGAACCGGAGGGTCCGCCGCGCGAGCGCGAGCGCCCCGCACACGGCGATGAACGCCACGTTCACGCCGAGGACGAGCGGGTACTCCGCCAGCCCTTCCGGCCCGGGAGGTTCGTGCGTGAGGGAGAGGAAGAGCGACACCGGCGCGAGCGACGCGAGCAGGAGCGCGATGTCCGCGTAGGTCGCGAGCGAGAGGCGGACGACATCTCCCAGCCGCGCGCCGCGGACCAGCACCGCCGTGAACGCATGGAACGAGAGCGCGCAGAGAGTCGCCGTGACCAGGATCAGGAGCGGGAACTTCGCGAGGTTCCTCGCGGCGACGACGGGACCGTGCACGTGCCCGATGGCGTAGCCGTACACGGCCGACCACGCCGCGATCCGCGCGAGGTTCGGGAGCACGCGTCAGCCCCGGAGCCCCATCACGTCGGCCATGCGCCAGCCGATCCAGAGGAGGAGCGGCATCCAGAGGAGGAACGTGCCCTGCACGCCCCCGGTGTCGGCGGACCGCAGCCGGGAGAGGCACCGGCCCAACTGGAGCACTCCCATCAGGCCGGCGACCACGAGCATCCCGCGCATCACCGTCGCGCCGGTCCCGTCGCCCGGCCCGTCGGACGTCGCGCAGAGGAACCAGAGCACCGGCGCGAACGCGAGGCAGAAGAGCGCCGCGGCCGCGGAGATGACGAACGCGGCCCCCGCCGTCCGCTCGAACGAGATGCCGATGCCGATGAACTGCTGCACGACGTAGAGCGACGGGATGCAGAGGAGGAGCGTCCCGGCATAGAGGCCGCACGCGGACCACACCTCGCCGACGGGCGCCACCGCGCCGAACGGCACCGACGCTGCGAGGCTGGTGAAGAGGAGCAGCGCGAAGAGCCCCCAAGGCGGCGTCGCCGCCGAGAGGTTCGCCGCGATGCGCCCCGGCGACCCGAGGACGTGGGTGACGAGCAGGTCGGGCCGGAGCGCGCCTGAGAGGAGTTCGTCCCGCCGGATGGGCGCGTCCGCCGCCGGGGCCGGTCGCAGCACCTCGGACTTCGGCGGGCCAGTCCGCCGCCGTCCGCCCGGGTCGCCTGCCGTGCCGCCTGTCGCACCGCTCGCCGCGCCTCGCGCTCCCTCGTCGCCTTCAGATCCGTCGCTCGTCGCCATGGGCACCTCCATGACGACCACTTTACGCTACAAAGTGCCCTGTGGCAGAGAAATCGGCGCGGGGCCGCTGCTCAGTCTCCGTAGATGACCGGGTTGCACACGTCGAAGGTGCCGGTCACGGTGCGGGCGACGCCGCCGCAGATCTCGCCGGGGAAGCTCACGGTCTGGCAGAAGGTGTACGTGAACGTCCCGCGGATCCGGCCGCGGCCGTCCTTCACGCCGGCGCCCCACGCTCCCGGGTACGCGTTCTCCGGAACCGGCGCGTACCCGAATTCCTCCACGGTCGCCGCGCCGGCGACGGGCTGCAGGAAGAACCCCGGGATCTGGAGCGACCCGGAGAGGTCGCCGGACGCGCCCTGCGGGTCGGCCACGACGCCCGAGCCCGTCGAGAGCGACGGCCCCGCGAAGGAGAGGAGCAGCGACGAGCCGGCGACCGTCCCGCTGATCCGGATCGTGTCCACGACATCCGTCGCGGAGTCCACCTCGAACGTGCAGTCCGTGGCGACGAGCTCCCCGGACCCGTCGTCGAACGTCACCGTGCCGAGCCCGGTGAAGTACGGACCGAGGACGCGGGGGCAGTCCCCGTCGTAGAGCTGCGAGCGGATCTTCGCGAGACCCTTCGCGGCGCGGGCCAGGTCGGACGCGCGTCGCTCGCGGCCGACGGCCGACTCGGAGTCGGCGAGCGCGTCGTCCACCGCGGCTCGCGACGCCTCGAGCTTCCGCCGCAGCTTCCCGAGCGGCGCGTTCAGGATCATGCCGTCATAGAGGTCCCGCTCGGCCAGCTCCTCGAAGAAGTGCGCGACGAGCCCGTCGTCGAGCGCGTCGAGGAGTTCGTCGTCGCCCGCGAACGGACGCTCGACCGCGGCCGCCGCGCGCTTCGCCGCCGCAAGGTCGCCCGCCCGGTTGACTGTCTCCGCGGCGAGCGCGGACTGCGCGCGGAGGAGCGCCTTCCGCAGCTTCTTCGCGTCGCGGTCGGCCGGCGGGTCCGGGTAGAGCTCGAGCCGGTCGGCGACGAGCGCGCCGAACGGATCGAGGTGGGTGTACGCGGCCGCCCCGGCCGGCGCGCCCGCCGCGCAGAGGGCCGCGGCGGCGGCGAGGCCTCCGAGGATCGTCTTCGTCCGGATGCGTCGCGTCATGCCGGACGAGGATACCTCCTCCGGCCGGGGGTGCCGTGCGCGCCGCGGAATCGAACGGGGCCCGCCTCGCGGCGGGCCCCGGGGTGCGGACCTTCGGGCCACGCGGCCGGATCAGCGCTCCGTGCCGTGGCTCACCGCGGCCGGCCACGCGGCGGGCTCGAACCGCTTCGGCTCGGGGAGTCCCTTCGCCTTCCGCGCGTCGGAGAGGATCTTCTCGGCGAGCACCACGGCCGCCTGGCTCGTGGGGATCTGCTGCGCCTTCGACGTGGCGATGATGTCCCGGATCGCCTCGTAGATGCGGTTCACGCGCTTCGTGGACGCCGCCTCGTCGTAGCCGCCCGGCTGGAACTCGACGCTCACGTTGATGATGCCGCCGGCGTTGATCACGAAGTCCGGCGCGTAGAGGATCCCGCGCTCGAGCAGCGCCTCGCCGTGGCGGTCCTCGGCGAGCTGGTTGTTCGCCGCGCCGGCGACGATCCGGCACTTCAGCATCGGGATCGTGCGGTCGTTGATGACCGCGCCGAGCGCGCACGGGGAGAGGATGTCGCACGTCTCTCCATAGATCGACTGCGGCGTGGACGCGCGGGCGCCGAGCTCCTTCACGGCCTGCTGGACGCGGCTCTCGTTCACGTCGGTGACGATCAGCTTCGCACCCGCCTCCTTCAGCCGGCGGGCGAGGTCGTAGCCGACGTTCCCGAGGCCCTGCACCGCGACCGTGAGCCCGTTCAGGTCCTTCTTCCCGAAGGCCTCCTCGGCGCAGGCGACGATGCCCTGGAACGTGCCGAGCGCCGTGAAGGGCGACGGGTCGCCCGAGCCGCCCTTGTCGCGCGGCAGTCCCGACACGTACGGCGTCTCGCCGCGCATCGTGATCATGTCGCCGGTGCCCGTGCCCACGTCCTCGGCCGTGATGTACCGGCCCCCGACCGTGTGGATGAACCGGCCCATGGACCGGAAGAGCTCCGTGGACTTCTGCGTCTTCGGATCGCCCACGATCACGGCCTTGCCGCCGCCGAGTCCCGTCTTCGCGACGGCGCTCTTGAACGTCATGCCGCGGGCGAGCCGGAGCACGTCGGTGATCGCGTCGTCCTCGCGGGAGAAGTGCCACATCCGGCAGCCGCCCAGCGCGGGACCCAGCGTCGTGTCGTGGACCGCGATGAAGGCCAGCAGACCCGAGCGGCGGTCCGTGGCGCGGTAGACCTCTTCGTAGCCGGGCACCTTGAGCTGCTGGATCTCCATGGGTTCGCTCCTGGGTTCGGGTTGGCGGCGTCCGGCCGGCGCTCCGGGGGGTGGGTCGGGGAGCCCGGCCGCGACAGGGAGAGACTACCCTTTCGCCCCCCGCCGCGGAAGTCCGACCCCCGCGCCGGACCCTGCCCGGGCCGCGGGGGGTGACTCAGGATTCACTTGGCCGAGGCATCCGACGCGTCGAGCCGCGCGAGGACGTGGACGAGGAAGTCGAGCGAGGTCTTCGCCGAGAGGGCGTCCACGGCGATCCCCGCGGCGCCTTCCGGCTCGAACGCGCCGAGCCGGAGGGTCCGGCCCTTGCCGAGCGTGAACCGGCCGTCGGACGAACGGGCGAGGGGCAGTTCGTCGAGCGGAACGTTCTCGCTGACCTGCTCCGGGCCCTCCGGCGGTTCCGCGGCGCGGCGGGTCACGTACCGCGCGAGGTTCGCGAAGAGAGAGGCCTCCGCGCGCTTCCCGGGCAGCCGTCGCGAAAGGACGCCGCCGGAGGCCACCGCGTCGATGTCGGGCGCGTCGCCGGCGGGGACGTCGTAGGACGACGCCCGCGCGCCGGGGCCGAGCATCAGGAACGCCGCGTCGTCGCGGAGAGGAGCCGGCGGACCGTTCCGCACGCCCACGAGCACGATGTGATTGCCGTCTCCGCTGCCGTCTCCGCTGCCGTCGTCGTCGCCGCCGTCGTCCTCGCGGAGCGAGTGCGCGAGGAAGGCGCGGCCGCGCGTTCCGGTCATCACGCGGAAGCGAGGCCCGGACTGCCCCTCGTCGGGAACGAACTCGAGCTCGCCCTGGAATGCGGAGCCCCACGACCACTCCCCGCGGGTCTCGAAGGGCACGAGGACCGCCGACGGCCCTCCGCGGACGACGCGGGACTCGAGGAACGCTCCGCGCACGCTCACGCGGCGGTCGGCGCCGACGGTCATCTGCAGCAGCCCCCTCCCGAGTCCGATGTCGAACGCGCCGCCGGACTCGTGCGGCGCGATCCGCACGGCGGCCACGGTGTACGTCCCGGGGAAGTCCATGGACGGGTTCGCGCCGCTCCGTAGCCAGAGGTCCGACCCCTGCTCGTACGACTGGTCGCGCACGTCGCCGCCCTGTCCGGCGCCGAGGAGTCCGTCGTCGGAGAACTGCACGACGTGCGGAACGGGGTCGCTCAGCGCGAGCGAGTTCGGAGCGAGGTCGGGCTGCCACGTTCCCGACTCGTCCCCCGCCGTCTCGGTGTGGGTCGCGTCCGCGACGCCGGCGTCGTCCACGTCCCATTCGGTCTGCCGGCGGCAGGTGTCGCCGGAGATGGAGCCGTCCTCCTGCATGCCCGCCTGCGACGCGACGACGGCGACGCGGCGGGCGCGGCTGTCGAGTCCGCCGTAGTGGCCGAACTCCAGCCGCAGCCGCCACCAGCCGCCGGCCGACGGAGACGGCATGCGCGCCGGGACGACCGTGACGAAGCGCCCCGTCTCCTGCGCGGCCACGGTGACCGAGCCCTCTCCGAACGCGAACGGATCGACGAAGCGGGGCCCCCCGGCGTCCGGCAGGAACCACACGCGCGCGGAGTCCGAGGGCGCGCCGTCCGGACGCTCCCACGACCGGTACGGAACGCCGAGGGTCGTCTGCACGCCGCCGAGGTCGGGCGCCGACGACGTGAGGCGGACGGGGATCCCGCACGCGCGCCAGCCTTCGGGAACCGCGAACAGCGGCTGGGTGAAGAGGCCGAAGCGCGAGCCCGGCCCGGTCCCCTGCGTCGCGACGCCGCACGCGGTGCCGTCGTGGAGCGACGGGTAGAAGTCGCCGCTCTGCAGCCAGAACGCCATCGCCATCTCAAGCCCGGCCGGCCGCCCGAGCGTCTCCGCCCGCAGGTCCTCGTTCGTGCGGGCCTCCTTCGGAGGGATCACCCGGACCGACACCCGGATCTCTCCCTCGACCGGCTCGCTCGACACGCGGAACGCGTGCTCGCCGAACGCGAGGCCGTCCACGCGCACCGTGTGCGAACGGTCGTCGGCGTCGCCTTCGCCCGCGAGCGGCACGTCGTCCAGGCTCTCGATGCGCGGCATCTTCCCCGCCACGGATCTGGCCGTCAGGATCACGCTGGAGCCGCGGGGGCACGCGAACGAGTCCCCCGGGTACGTACGGGACAGGGACGTCCGCGACAGAGACGTCCGCGACAGCGGCTGCGGGAACGTGAAGTTCCACGCGGTGCGCGGCTTCACGGAGATCGTGGCGACGTAGTCCCCTTCGCCGGAGCCCTCGTCCTCGATCTGCACGAAGTGGTAGCCCGACGTCTCCACGGGCATCCCCTTCGCGAACACCTTCTTCCCGGAGTTCCCGGACCCCGTGCCCGCTTCGGGATCGAGCCCCGACAGCGCGAGCATCGGGTCGAGGTTCCCGGCCGTCGCCTTCACGGTGACGTCCACGGTCGCGCCGCGCGGCGCGATCACGACGTAGCGGTCGCTGTCGCCGTGCGGGCGGATCGAACCCTGCGAGCGGTAGTTCGGCGTCGCCTCCACGTCCACGGTGTGCGACCACGAGTTGCCGGCGAGGCCGTGCGGGAGCTGCGCGCAGAGGGTCGCGGCGGACGTCAGGACAAGGACGCGGAGACGCATGCGGATCCTCCTCGGCGCGACCTTCCGCGCCATACGGAGGAGACCACGCCCGCATCCGCGCGGAGGTGACTCGCGTCACCGCAAAACCCTTTTGCGGACTGCGTTCCACGCACGCGCGACCGAGTCGGCGTCCCCGTCCGGAGACGCTGCGCCGCGCGCGATTCCAGCATTCAGAATCCGTGCCGGATCCGCGCGTCGGACGGGGCGCGGAGGTGACGCGCATCACCGTCGCGCGGCACCCGGTCCGTGCATGCTCTCGTGCGTCGCGGAGCGCGCGCCGAAGTCGGCGCGGCGGCCCCGCGCGAGGAGCGTCGCATGACACGTTTCATCGCAGGTTCGCTGATGCTCGCGGCCGCGCCCGCCGCGTGGGCCGCCGACCTCGAGGTCGGGAAGGGACGCACGTACGAGTCGATCCAGGACGCGATCAACGCGGCGCAGCCGGGGGACCGGATCCTCGTGCGGCCCGGCACGTACGCGCGGGGCATCGAGATCCCGCCGGGAAAGGACGGGCTGCAGCTCATCGGGAAGCGGGCCGTCATCGACGGGCACGACGAGACCGGCAGTTCGTCCACCCCCATCGAGGTGGACTCCCACGACGTGGTCGTGGAAGGGTTCACGATCCGGAACGGCTCGTCGTACGCCGTGGACGTGGAAGGCGACCGGTTCACGATCCGCAACTGCCGCATCCGCAACGCCGACGAGTACGGGCTGTACGTCTCGGGCGCCGGACTCCTCGCCGAGGACGTGGACTTCCTCGGCGGACTCGAGCGCGCGGTGACGGTGACCGGCGCGGGCGCGGTGCTCCGCCGGCTGCGGATCCGCGGCTGGGGCGAGGGCGCCGTCGACGTGAGCGGCGACGGCGCGACCGTCGAGGACGTGGACGCGCGCGTGATCGAGGACGGCGACGGGATCCGGATCCACGGCGCCGACGGCACGGTGCGCCGCTGCTCCGTCGTCGGCGCGGACTCGACCGGGATCGAGGTCGAGGGCCTCGGGACCGCGCTCGTGGACGCGTGCACCGTGCGCGCCGCGTCGTACACGGGCATCCGCGCCGACGGCACGACGGCGTCCGTCACCGGGTGCGTCGTCCGGGGCGCAGGCTCCGCGGGAATCGTCCTCCAGGGCACCACCGTGTCGGCCTCGCGCAACACGGTGTCCAACACCGGCGCCGGGAACACGGGGATCGCGGTCACGCAGCCGTTCGGCGGCGTCACGCCGGACCCGACGGCGCTCCTCGAGGACAACGCCGTGGACGGCTGCGTCGGCTGGGGGTTTGCCCTCCAGTCCCCGGGCGCCGTGACGATGCGGCGGAACCGCACCGCGAGGACCGGAGCGGGCACCTCATCGGGCGGGTTCCACATCGGCGCGGGCTCGCTGGCCATGGAGGACTGCACGTCGGACCGGGCGGCGGACACCGCGTTCCAGATCGCCCGGAACGGGGCGGACGGCGGCGCGTTCACGCTCCTCCGCTGCGTCGCGACCCGCGCGGCGGGCGACGGGTTCCAGATCGTCGCGTCCGCCGCGACGCTCGAGGACTGCCGCGCCGAGGGCTGCGGCGGCGAAGGCGTCCACAACGCCGCGACCGGCGTCACCGTGACCGGCTGCGTCCTCCGCAGGAACCGGATCGACCTCGCGAACGAGAGCGGCAACGGCGCGACGTTCGCGAACGACGTGGCCGCCGACAACGAGTACGGCTCGGGCGGCCCCGCGACCGAGCCCGAGATCGACTTCCCCGACGCCTGAACAGGAGCACCCCCATGAAGAATCCCATGATCCTCCGCGCCGCGGCCCCCGCCGCGTTCCTCGCGCTCTCGTCCGCCGCGTTCGCCGCCGACCTGCGCGTCGGACCCGGCGAGGCCCACGAGACGATCCAGTCGGCGCTCGACGCCGCGTCGCCGGGCGACCGCGTGCTCGTGCGCCCCGGCGTCTACCGGGAGTCCGTCCGCATCGACACGGAACGCGTGTCGCTGATCGGCGACGACGCGGTGATCGACGGCGGGTCCCCGAACCGCGCGAGCCTCCCGCCCCTGGTCGCGATCGGCGCCGGCGGCGTGAGCGTGCGGGGCTTCCTCCTCGCGGTGGGCGCCGAGGGAGTGATCGGCACCGGCGACGGCATCCGCGTCACGGACTGCTCGTTCACGGGCATCCCCGGATCGGCCATCCGTCTCGACGGCGCGGGGAACCGCGTCGAGCGCTGCGACGTGTTCGCCTGCGGCGGCAGCGAGACGGTCTCGCTGGTCGGTTCCGGCGCGCTGATCCGGAAGGTGAACGTGAGCCAGTGCACCGGGCGCGGGCTCTACATGATCGGCGAGGGCGGGCGCATCACGGCGAGCCGCGTCGAGGCGACGTACGCCCGCGGCATCGACGCCGACGTGCCCGGCGGGTCGGTGGACCGGTGCACCGTGACGCAGGCCGGCGACTTCGGGATCCTCGTGAGCGGGACCGGGGTCCGGGTGGAGCGGAACGTCGTCGAGGACGGCTCCCGCGGGATCGACGTCTCCGGCGACCGCGCGGTCGTCCAGCGCAACGCCGTCGAAGGGACCGCCGGGACGGGGATCCGCGTGACAGGGTACGGCGTGCTCGTGGCGTCGAACACGGTGGACGTCACCACCGACGACGCCGACGGCATGCGCGTGGAGGATCCGGAGAGTCCCAAGTCGGCCCTCCGCGAGTCCGCGCCGACCCGGGTCACCCGGAACTCGGTCACGGACGCGGTGCAGAACGGGTTCGTCCTCCGCCTGACGGACGCCGAGGTGTCGCTGAACCGCGCGATCCGCTGCGGGAGCGAGGAAGAGTCCGGCTTCGAGATCTCCGCGTCGAACTGCCGGTTCTCGAGGAACCAGGCGGTCGACTGCTACTCGGTCGGCTTCGACGTCTCCGGCACCCTCAACTCCTTCTCGGGAGACCGCGCGACGGGCGCCGCGGTCCACGGCATCCGCATGGCGCAAGGCTCGGAGAACACGTTCCGGGGCTGCACGGCCGCGGGCTGCGACGGACAGGGCTTCTACAACGAGGGGATCGACACCACGGTGCTCGGCGGCGCGTTCACCGGGAACCGGATGGACGTCGCGAACGACGGATCGTTCCTCCGGTTCACCGCGCGCTACGTCACCGGAGGGCCCGACCAGGCACCGATCGTGCGGTGACGGCCGCGGCTCTCCCGCGTCCGCGGTAGAGTGGCGGGGTGGCCCCGGATCGCTTCGTCCCCGAACTCCGGACCGGTCGGCTGGTCCTCCGCGCCTGGCGCGCGGAGGACCGCGAGCCGTTCGCGCGCCTCAACGCGGATGCGGAGGTGATGCGCCACCTCCCGGCTCCGCTGACGCGGGAGCAGAGCGACGCGATGATCGGGCGCATCGAGGCGGCGTTCGCGCAACGGGGCTGGGGCTGGTTCGCCGTGGAGGTCCCCGGCGTCGCGCCGTTCGTGGGCGCGGTCGGGCTGTCGGTGCCGCGGTTCGACGCGCCGTTCATGCCCTGCGTCGAAGTCGGATGGCGGCTCGCCCGCGAGCACTGGGGACGCGGCTACGCGACGGAAGCGGCGCGCGCGGCGGTCGCATTCGGCTTCTCGCGGCTCGGGCTCGCCGAGATCGTGTCGTTCACGGTCCCGGCGAACGGGCGCTCGATCGCGGTGATGCGTCGGATCGGCATGACGCGCGACCCGTCCGGCGACTTCGACCATCCCGCGCTGCCCGAGGGGCATCCCCTCCGGCGGCACGTGCTGCACCGGATCAGGCCTTCGGCGTGATGTCCTCGAGCGGCATCGCCGTCTTGCACTTCGGGTAGCCGCTGCACCCCGCGAACGGGCCGCGCTTCCCGGTGCGGATCACCATGGGCTTTCCGCAGTTCGGGCAGTCGGCGCCCGCCGGCTTCGGCGGCTCGCGGGGCGGGAGCGCGCCGGGCGGCACGGGGGCCGTGCCCTTGCACTCGGGGTACTTCGTGCAGCCGCAGAAGACGCCGCGGAACGAGCGGCGGAGGCTCGTCGGCGCGCCGCACTTCGTGCAGGGCGGGAGCGGGACGAGCGCCGTGAGCGCGGGGCGGGCCGGCCGCGCGGCGGGCGCCGCGCCGTCCGGCGACGTGAGGGCGTCGCCGACGCCCGGGGCGGGCGACGATCCGATGTCCCGCGCGTTCTGGCACTCCGGATACCGCGGGCACGCGAGGAACGGTCCGCGCCGGCCCTTCTTCACGACCATCTCCGCGCCGCACTTCTCGCACATCTCGCCGGTCTTCTGCTGCTCGACGATCTTCCCCGCGTCGTCCACGTCCTTCGCGTTCCGGCACTCGGGGTAGCCCGAGCACGCGAGGAACCGGCCGCGGCGCCCCTCGCGGATCACCATGCCCTTCCCGCACTTCTCGCAGACGTGCTCGGTCGGGATCGCGGCCTTCCGCGCGTCGCCCTCGCCGCCGCGCGTCGCCTTGCACTCGGGGTAGCCGGAACATCCGTAGAACTTCCGGCCCGCGGAGAACCTGACCACCATCGGCTTCCCGCACGTCTCGCACGGCGCGACGCCCTCGGCGGGCTTGAACTTCTCCTTCACCATGCCGACGTCGGCGACCTCGAGCTCCTTCTCGAAGTCCGCGTGGAAGGTCCGGATCAGCTTCTGCCAGTCCATCTTCCCGCGTTCGACCTCGTCGAGCTCCTCCTCCATGCGGCGGGTGAACGCGATGTCCATGAGGTCGGGGAAGTACGGCGTCATGCGGTCGGTGACGACCTCGCCGAGCTCGGTGGCGTGGAACTTCCCCTGCAGCTTCGCGACGTACTTCCGCGCGAGGATCTTCGAGATGGTCTCCGCGTACGTGGACGGGCGGCCGATGCCCTCCTTCTCGAGGCGCTTCACCAGCGTGGCCTCGCTGTAGCGCGGCGGCGGCTGCGTGGTGCGCATCTCGTGGCGGAGGCCGCGGAGGTCCAGCGCGTCGCGCTCGGCGAGCGGCGGGAGCGCCGGCTCGTCGTCCTTCTTCGGCGCGGGGGCGACGGCGCGCCAGCCCTCGAACGCGGTGACCTTGCCGCGCGCCTCGAACACCGCGCGGCCCGCGCGGATCCGCACGGCGGTGGTGTCGATCTCCGCGGGCGCCATCTGGCACGCGACGAAGCGCTCCCACACCATCTTGTAGAGGCGGAACTGGTCGTCGGAGAGGTAGCGGCGGATCCGCTCCGGCGTGCGACGCACGTCGGTCGGGCGGATCGCCTCGTGGGCCTCCTGCGCGCCCTTCTTGCTGCGGAAGAAGTTGGGCTTCGCCGGGACGAACTCCGCGCCGTAGATCGCGGCGACGTACGAGCGGCACGCGTCCACGGCCTCGCCCGCGAGCGACACGGAGTCCGTGCGCATGTAGGTGATGAGGCCGACGGGGCCCTCCTCGCCGACCGGGAGGCCCTCGTAGAGCTCCTGCGCGACCTTCATCGTCTGCTTGGTCGGCCAGCGGAGGCGGATCGAGCCCTGCTGCTGGAGCGTGGACGTGATGAACGGCGGCGGCGCCCAGTCCTGGCGGCGGCGGGCGTCCACGGACTCCACCGTGAAGCGCGCTCCGCGGAGTTCGGCGACGAGCGCCTCCGCGTCCTCCGCGCGGTGGAGGCGGAGCTCCCGCGACTTCGGCGGGGCCTTCGCCGCGGGGGCGGCCGTCGCGCCGTCCGCACTCGCGTCGGCGGCGGCGACCTCGCCCGTCTCCTCCTTCTCGAGGTCGTCGTCGGTGCCCTCCGGCGTCGCCGCGTCGGAGGCCCACGAGGAGTCGTCGTCGGTCTGGTCGAGGTGGACGAGGTCGGCGGTGAACCCGTCCGGGAGGCCCGGCTTCGCGAGGTCGGCGAAGACGCGCCAGTAGTCCACGGCCTTGAACGCGCGGATCTCCTTCTCGCGGTCCGTGATGAGCTTCACGGCGACCGACTGCACGCGGCCCGCGGAGAGCCCGCGGGAGATGGCCTTCGAGAGGAGGCGGGAGAGCGGGTATCCGACGATCCGGTCGAGCACGCGGCGCGCCTGCTGCGCGTCCACGCGGCCGACGTCGATCTGCCCGGGATGGCTGAACGACTCCTCGATCGCCCGCTTCGTGATCTCGTGGAACGTGACGCGCTGGCTGATCTCCGCGGGCACGGCGAGCGCATGGGAGAGGTGCCACGCGATCGCCTCGCCCTCGCGGTCGAGGTCGGTCGCGAAGTACACGGTGGGCGCGCGCCGCGCGAGCTTCGCGAGCTCGCCGATCACCTTCGTCTTCTCCGGGATCACCTCGTAGCGGAGGTGGACGCCCTTCTTGTCGATCTCCACGCCGAGCCCGCGGACGGGGAGGTCGCGGACGTGCCCCATGCTCGCGCGGACCTCGAAGTCCTTCCCGAGGAAGCGGCCGATGGTCTTCGCCTTCGCGGGCGACTCGACGATCACGAGGCTCGGACCGTTGCGCTTCACGGCGCGGCCGCCGTCGCTCTCCGCATCCGGCGTCTCCGCGACGCCCTCCGCAGGCTTCGCCCGCTTCTTCGCCTTCTTCGCGGGCTCCGCGGAATCGGCCTTCGCAGCGCCCTTCGCGGGGCGCCGCTTCTTCGTCGCGGGCGCGGGTTCGTCGGTCATCAGGCGGCGCATTCTTGCGGTTCCGCGTGACCGATGGTCAAGAAAGGAACCCAGCGCCCTGACCGTTTCATCGGCCGCGGCGGCCGCGGAACGCAGTCAATCCCTGCGTTCCCAGTCCACGGGGATCCGGAAAGAAACCACGGCGCCCTCGCGCGCGAGCGCGCGCACGAGGGGCGGCGGGGCCTTCGCGCTCCGCGGCGCGCGGCCGGTGCCGTGCGCCGTGCAGGCCACCTCGCGGGTCACGGGATGCGCGTCGTAACGTCCGCCGCAGGGACAGACGGGCGCGAACCCGAGGTGGAGGAACGCGCGCTCGGCGAGGTTCGTCGCGCGGCGCTCGGCCAGGGCGACGACGCTCAGTTCGTCGCGGTTCGACGCGCAGACCGCGGCGTGGTTCGCGAGCGGCGCGGCCGCGAGGGCGAGGACCGCCTCGATCCGCGGCGCGTCCGCCTCCGCGTCGCACTCGACCGAGACCGCGAGGCCCTTCGCGTCGGTGGCGACGCGGACCCAGAGCGCGCCCTCGGTCCGCGGAACGAGGAGCGGACGACCCGCGGGCGCGGGGAACGGCGCGGCCGCCCGGTCGTCGCCGAGCCATCGCGCCGCGAGTCCCCGCCAGGACTTCGCGAGCACCGTGCGCCGCCCGGGCTCCTTCACCGTGTCCACGTCGAACGGCATCCGCGGAATGCGTGCGAATGCGGCCTCCTCCGCGGGAGGCGGCGCTCCGCGGCGCGCCGCCCATCCCGGAAGGGCCGCGACCGTGCCGTCCATCGGGGGCAGGGACGACACGGACCAGGGCCCGAACTCCGGCGTGGCGATCTCCACGTCGTCGAAGACGCGGCGGACGGGCGCCGTGCGGCGGCGCTCCGGCCAGGGATCGTCGGCGGCCGCGGACGTCATCTCGATCTCGTGCGCCCCCGCGAGCGCGATCCCCGCCTGCGTCTCCATGTGATGGAGGGCCGGGTCGCGGATGCGGAGCAGCAGCGCCGCGTCCGTCGTTCCGCGGACCACGGACCCGGCGGTGATCCCGCACTCTCCGGCGCCCTTCTCGCCGCCGGGGTTCGCCTTCCAGATCTCCGGGATCCGCAGTCGCCGGAGGAACTCGCCCAGCGTGCGGAAGTCCCGTCCGTCGTCGTGCGCGGCGAGGATCCGCGCTGCGAGCCGGTCGGCTTCGCCGCACACGCGGAGCATCGCCTCGACGTCGCGGAACCGCGCGAACGCGGAGCCACGCGGCGCGTACGTCGCGAGGTCCGCGCCCGGTCCGCGGAAGCCCGTCTCCGCGCCGCCGCCGTAGCCGATCGTTCCGGACCGGGGCAGGTCGGCGCCGATCCCGGACGCGAGTTCCGACGCGGTGGTCGAGCCGGACGCCGCGGCGGCGCGCAGCGCCGGTTCGCGCAGGGACGCCGCGAGGTGCGCGGCGACGACGATCCGCCGCGCCGCGAACGAACCGTCGGTCCCGCGGGCGAACACCTCGTGACCGGACGCGCCGGGGGCGATCCGCCCGTGGCGCCCTGCCGCGAAGAGGACTCCGTCGCCTGCGTGCAGTTCGGAGACCGCGTCCTGGTCGGCGACCTCGAAGAACCCTTCGGCGTCGGACCGGACCCGGATCGGCGGCGGGTCCGTGTCGAACGTCGGCCGCGGGCACGCCGGCAGTACGAGCACGGCGGCCAGCGTGGAAGCCAGCACGGCGGCCCGTGCGACGGGCCGTGCGACAGCCGGCGCGGCCGGACTCGCGACCCGCATCACTTCGGCGTCTGCGGAGTCGGCGGAGGAGGCGGCGGGAGCGGCGCGCGCGGCTTCTCGGGGACTCCGGCCGGCGGCGGGAGGGGAAGGTCCGGCGCCGCGCCGGGGGTTCCGGGAGCCTGCGGCACGACCGGCGGCGGCGCGCCGGGCGGCGTGCGCTTGGCGACGATGTCGTTCAGCGTGCGGATCGCGAGGGCCGTCGCGGGGCCGTGCCACGCGGGGCCGGAGAG
>JAJVHW010000070.1 GCA_022072415.1 Planctomycetota bacterium | reverse complement strand
CGCGGGGATCGCGGCGGCGAGCGCCGCGGCGAGCGCGAGGAGGAATGCGCCGAGTCCGGCGCCGCGGGTCAGCGGCATCTCGTCCCGTTCAGGCGAACAGGGCCTTCACGGCCTTGCCGCGGCTGACCGGGGCCTTCGCGCCGAAGAGCTGCGCGATCGTGGGGCACACGTCGAACGCGTCCACGCCCGCCGAGAGCGTCTTCCCCTGCTTGAAGTCCGGGCCCGCGGCCACGCAGAAGATCTTCCCGAGGTCCTCGGAGCCGTCGCCGTGGTCGAGGCCGTTCCGCTGGTTCAGCGAGGCGTCGCGGCCGAACTCCGGGAGCACGAAGATCGACGTCGTGTCGCGGAGCTGCGCGTCGCTCTGCACCGCGTCCCAGAGGAGCCCGAGCTCCCGGTCGTTCCTGCGGATGACCTCCTCGTACGAATTGAAGCTCCCGTGCGCGACGTCGGCGTTCTGGAGGACGCACGCGATCAGCTTCGGGCGGAAGAGGCGGAACAGGTTCCGCGCGACGCGGATCGACTTGGCGTCGCCGGCGCCGGGTCCGGTGATGTCCGACGTGTCCCCCCGGAGCTCCTCGAGGATGTAGCGCTGGATGCGGAGGTTCGCGGCGGGGTCGTTCGAGAGCCCGTCGCCCTTCCCGCCCGCGGTCCACTTCGGGTCCAGGGACTTCGCGAGCTTCTCGACGCGTGCGGCCTCCGCGTCCGAGGGGACGGACACCTGGCCGAAGCTCCCGACGAGGTCGCGGAACTCCGCGTTGAAGAGGCCGTCGGTGGAGATGAGGTTCGCGCCGTACTTCGCGCCGTAGTCGGCGTGGGTGCCGTAGGCGAAGTTCACCGTCTGCGCGCCCGCGGTCGTCGAGAGCCACACCTCGTGCGCGGGGAGCCCGGCGTCCTTCCGCAGGTACTCGAAGATCGTCGGGTTCTCGCCGCGGGCGTTCTCGCGGATGCCCTGCGCGTCGGGGCATCCCGTGAAGATCGCGAGCGCCGCGCCGTAGTGGCCGAGGTTCGCCGCCTTCACGTTCGGGAGCACGGCGCCCTTCTCGGCGATGCGCATCAGGTTGGGCACGTTCGACGGCTTCCCGATGCACTCCCGCGCGCGGACCCCTCCGGCGAACGCGACGACGATCACGTGCTTCGTCCTGTATGTCGGCGCGGGCGGCGCGGCGAACGCGGCCGACGACGCGACTCCGCGGGGGAGGACCGCGGGGAGCGCGGCGGCCGCGCCGGCCACCGCGGCGCCGCGGAGGACCGACCGTCGCGTGAGCGGAGACGTTCGCGAGGGTGCTGCGTGCGGCGGTTGCATGGAAACCTCCCGGCCGGAGCATACCCCGGATTGCCGCGCGTGACATCGCTCACTCGCCTCCGGTCCCGGCGGCGCGGTCCGGGCGGGGCGCGTTGGCGGCGCGCCGTCCGCGAAAGCCGTCCGCGAAGGCTGTCCGCGAAAGCTGTCCAGGCGCGGAGGGGGCGGGGCAGATTCGGGGGGTGACGGGCGCCGAAGGCCGAACCCCCCTCCACGTTCGCCTGTCGCGGGTGACGTCCTCCGGGCGATACGAACCCGCTGTGGACGGGCTCCGATGCGTCTCCATCGGGGCGGTCCTCCTCTACCACGTCGGGATCTGGCCCGCGCACATCGGGGCGCTGGACCCGTGGAGCGTCTCCGGGATCGTCGCCCGCACGGCGTCCAACGGATGGGTCGGCGTGCAGCTCTTCTTCGCGATCAGCGGGTTCGTGCTCGCCCAGCCGTTCGCGCGCGCCGCGCGCGACGGGCGGGCCGCGCCGCGGCTCATCGACTACTACGTGCGGCGGGTCGCGCGGATCGAGCCGCCGTTCGTCATCGCCATCCTCGCGCTCTTCCTCATCCAGTGGCTCCGCCGGTCGGGCGACGGGCGCGAGCCGGTGGACTTCGGCCACCTCGCCGCGACGCTCGGGTACGTCCACTCGTGGGTCTACGGCAGCATGAGCCCGATCAACACGGTGACGTGGAGCCTCGAGGTCGAGGTCCGCTTCTACCTGGTCGCGCCGATCCTCTTCCTGCTGCTCTACCGCGTGCGGAGCGCGGCCGCGCGGCGGACGGCGCTCGCGGCGGCGGCGTGCCTCCTCGCGTGGAGCGAGAACCGGGACGAGACCGCCCGCCTCGAGTTCGCGTCCTCCCTGACCGCGCAGGGCCCGTGGTTCCTCGCGGGGATCCTCGCGGCCGACGTGCTGCCGCGCGGCGCGGAGGACGCGGACGCGGGGCCCCGCCGCGCATGGGACGCCGCCGCGCTCGGAGCGTGCGCCGCATTCTGGGCGTGCCTCGTCGGCTGGCCGATCCCGCTCGCGGCGCCGTGGGACCGGATCGCGCTCGCCGTGATCCTCCCGGCGTGCGCCGCGGTGTTCCTGATCGCCGCGCACCGCGGCCTCGCGTTCCGGTCGGCCGTGTCGCTCCGGTGGATCGCCGTCATCGGAGGCATGTGCTACACGGTCTACCTCTGGCACCTGCCGCTCCTCCGCGTGCTCCAGGGGCACCTGCCGCTCCCGCCCGGCGGGTTCCTCGCCGAGTACGCGCTCCACACCGTGGTCCTCGTGGCGGTCACGCTCGCGGCGTCGGCCGCGCTGTTCCTCCTCTTCGAGAAGCCGTTCATGCACCGCGACTGGCCGCAGCGCGCGTGGCGGGCGCTCCGCAGCCGGCGAGGCGGCGCGTGACGCGGCGGGTCCTCGTCCTCTCCGATCCGCCCGGATCGCCCTCCGGATACGGCGGCCAGGCGCCGATCGTGCTCGACGCGGCCCGCCGCGCGGGGGCGGAGCCCGTGGCGCTCGCGATGCGGCTCGACGCGACGCCCGGCGCGGAACTCCCCGAGCGACGGCTCGCCGACGGCACCCGCTGCCGGTTCGTCCCCTACGATCCGCCGCCGGACCTGATCGCGCGGATCGTCGCCGAGGAGGGCGCGACGGCGTTCGTCGTCCTCGCGGAGCTCTGGGCCGCCCGCGCCGTCCAGAACTTCGACGACGCCTCGCGGCGCCGCACGTTCCTCTGGGTGAACGTGGACTGCCCGTACTTCCCCGAGGGCCGGGCCCCCTGGTTCGCGTCGTTCGGCGGGATCGTGATGTCCGCGAGCTACGGCGAGCGGGTCTTCGAGCCCGTGCGCGCGGCGGGCGGGCGGCTGCTCGTGATCCCGCACGCGGTCCGGGCCGAGCTCGCCGTCCCCGCCGACGCCGCAACCGTGGCGGCCCGCCGCGCGGCCCACGGGCTCGCGGATTCGTTCGTCGCCCTGTCCGTCGGGCGGAACCAGTTCCGGAAGGGGCAGCCGTGGCTCCTCGACGCGTGGAGCCGGTTCGTGGCCGACCTGCCGCGGGGCGAGGACGAAGGAGTCCGCCTCTTCCTCCACACCGAACAGCAGCCCGCGCCGTTCGGGGTCTCGACCGACCCCGCGGTCGCGGCCGCGCTCGCGGCGCAGCGGGGCTGCGACCTTCCCGCGCTCCTCGAGAAGCAGTTCGGCGCCTGCGCGCACACCGTCGAGTTCTCGGACCTCGGCGCCCCGTCGGCCGAGCTGAAGCACCTCTACGGCGTCGCCGACGCGCACGTCACCGCGACGCTCGGCGAGGGGTTCGGCGTGCCGATCGTCGAGGCGCAGGCGTGCGGGCGCCCGAACCTCGCGCCGGACCACACCGCGATCCCGGCGGCGATGGCGCCCGCGCGCGACGCGCCGCCGCCCGGCTGCGCGCCGTTCGGGTGGCTCGTGCCGTGCTCCGGGCGGATCCTCCAGAGCGACGTGCTCGAGTGGCGCCCGATCATCGACGGCGCGGCGTACGCGCGCGCCCTCCGCGAGGCGTGGGAGTTCCGCCGCGCGGGGCTCCTCAACGCGCCGGAGGCCGAAGCGCGCCGGCGCGAGTGGACGCTCCGCGAGTTCGGCTGGGAGCGCGCGGTCTCGTCGTGGGCCGAACTCCTCGCCGCGGCGCTCTGACGGCGATCCACGTCCGGCGCAACGCGCGACGTCCGCCGCTCGCCGAACTCGAAGCCGCGCACCTTCCGCGCTCGTACGAGTTCCCGCCGCCGCCGTCGATCATCGTCGCTTCCGCGGACGTGCTCTCGAGCGAGATCGAGTCGTCGCCCGCGCCGCCGTCCAGAAGCACGGGTTCGCGGGAGAGGGAGCCGCGGTCGAAAACGATTCGGTCGTTCCTCCCGCCGGACTTCACCGCGACCGTCGACTCGAGCGTCGCCGCAGCAGCCGCGAGCGGCGGGCCAGAGTGTGCCGCACTCGCGATGCCGATGGCCCCGCTGCTCGCCGGCTGCAGCGGTTGGTTGGGCGATTCAACGGACCATGTCAAGCGCGTCCTCGCCTTGCCACCAATCGAGAGCGGAGGGTGGGATGTGGAGGACGCCTCCCCGAGCACACAAGAGCACCTCCTCGCTCTGGTAGAGGAGCAGCAATGCGGCACTTCTCTCTGCGAACGCAATCACGGTCGCGACCATCGGGCGCACGCCACGGGGAGCAGTCACCCGCGGATCGAAGAGGACGTAGACGCTCGGCCTGAGGTCGCCAAGCCGAGCGCCAATGCTGATGGTGTCTTCGTCTGCCGGCTCAACCCAAGCCCTGCAAACGTCCCCGAGTTCCAGCCTCGTCGGGTTGGTCGGGTCGCGGACGATCCACTGGAGTTCGGACGCCATCCAGCGCGCGGCGGACTCGACCGTCCACGGCGCCGGCAGGTACATCGTGATGGATCCAGGCATAGTCCTCCTGTCGCGCCCGCATCCGCCCAACGTTGCCGCTCAGCCGCGAGCGGCGGGGCCAGAGTGTACCGCATCGGCCGCGGGGTCCGCCCGCCGCTCGTCGGCTGCAGCGGCGGGTTAGACAGGCGGTGGGATCCCATGCTTGTCGCACTCGTCGACGATGTCGAACTCGTGGCCGAGAGCGGAGCGGAGTTCGGCCAAGAGGGTCGCTGCAGCCGCCACGAAGCGTGCGTGCTCTTCCGCGGACCACGGCGACGGCCCACTCGGGTACTCCCTGTCGAGAGATGTCGCGTGCCACGCGCAGAGGAACTCTGCTCGTCGACGAAGATTCTCGGAAAGCGAGAGTCGATCGAGTGCAACCGGGTCGTCAAACTGCTCCCGAGCCGCGTCGTTGCCTGACCACAGACAGGCTCCAGATCCGGCATCGAAGAAGTAGCGGAGTCGATACCTCGCTTCGTTCACAAGAGCGCGATCCTCCGCCCAACGTTGCCGCTCAGCCGCGAGCGGCGCCAAGAGTGTACCGCCCTCGCCGGACGGGTGAACGCCGCTCGTCGGCTGCAGCGGCTTGCTAGCCAGCTTCGTGGCCACCGGGGCCGAGCACCTGCCTGCGGGCAGCCTCAAGCGTTTCCGTGTGGTTGGCGCAGAACGGCTGCACGAGTTGCGCCTCGAGCATGCAGCAAAGATCGCAGAGGACCGACGCTTCGGCTCGGTGCTCGATTCGGACCGACTGGTCGTCCCCGTGGATGCGCCCGAGAAACTCGAGGAGTACGAGCGCCTCGTGCTGCTCAAGCTCCAGTGTGACCTTGTCGGGCTCGTCAGGCATCGCGTGGTGTCTGGCTAACGTTGCCGCTCAGCCGCGAGCGGCGGGCCAGAGTGTACCGCACTCGCGAGACGCGCGACCCCGCCGCTCGTCGGCTGCAGCGGCGTGTTAGGCACCCCGGGTCGGCCCCCAGCCGAGCCGCTTGAGCAGGGGCGAGAGTTCCACCCCGCCTTCATCGTCGATGGCAGCCGCCAACTGGTCCCACGGGGCACGATCCGGCGGCGGAGGCGCGCCCTGTTCAAGCGCCCGAGTCGCCTCGGCGACGACGGACTCGAACGGGGGTAGTTCGCGGATCCCGAGGAACGACGCATCGGTGATGCGGAGCGCCGCGTACGACTCGACGAGCACTGCGAGCCACCGCCAGAATTCGGTCCACTCTTGAGCGCGCCGGCACTCGCGTGCGTAGAGGAACACATGGTCGTGTGTGAGGAAGCCGTGCGTGACGCGCTCAAGGTCGACGGCGCGGGCGAACGTGCGATGTGCGGCTGCCGCGTCGCCGAGTTGGAGAGTGCAGATCGCGAGCAAGGCCAACACCTCCTTGTCTTCGGCAGTGCGCGCTCTCTCCAGCGCAGCAGCCGCACCGCGAGTGTCTGACTCGCGCATGAGCGCCATGCCCACGAGCAGGCATGCCTGCGTGCACAACGGCTGCTCGGCGCTCCCCATGAACGGGGTGGCCATGGACCGGGCTTCGATGAGATCGCCTGCTTGGAGTGCATCGAACGCTGGGAGGAGTCGCGCGTCTGTGCGGGCTCGATACATGCGCTGGCGCCGTGTGCCTAACGTTGCCGCTCAGCCGCGAGCGGCGCCAGAAGTGTACCGCCCTCGCCGGACGGGTGAACGCCGGTCGTCGGCTGCAGCGGCTTGTTAGGCGCCATTCGGCTGATCTCGCACTTGGCTCAGGTGCTCGCGCCAGGCGCGTTCGGAGAGGACGACGTTCCCGCAGTGCACCTTGACTGCCCGCTGGGTGCCGATGTACGCGGCGCATGCACGCCACAGCACTCCGTCGTCGTTCGCATGGTCCCGCACCGAGAGGATGAAATCCGGACCGGACTGCCGCGCCGTGAAGAAGAACAGGCCGCCCCGGGTCGCCGACACGCGATCCGCGTGCTGGACGTACCAGCCTTCGTAGTCGGCCGTCACTTGGGCAGGATCGGTCGCGGGTCCGTCGCAGTACCGCCAGGCGACGCGGTGGCCGCGATCCGCAAAGGCAGCGACCCAGTCCGCTGGCTCGGGCAGGTTGGCGCCCGAGACTACAGCGTAGAACTCGCGCTGACTGAACCAGGCGGGAACGACCTCCTCCCACTCTCGTTCGGTGACCTGAATGCGTTCGCACTCGACGCACAACTCGGCTGGCACGTCCATGGAGAATGCGATGGGCATGCGCGCGTCCTCGCGTAGCTCAACGCCCTGACAGCAGTTCCCTTCAGCGAAGCCACCGTCTGGCAGGGCGTAGATCGCGACGCCGGCCGCCTCGATCGTGAGACCGCGCACTCTGCGTCGCTCACCGGCGACCAGGCCGCCCGAGACCTGGAGTCGCAACGAGATCCGTACCCTCTCGGGAGTTGGCTGCCCCGCAGGAGGCGGGCAGGGGTCCAGCTCATCGACGACGGCGTCCGCAAGCCAGGCCTGCGAGCCGAGCCAGTCGACGAACTCTGCCCTCGTGTCGATGACGATCAACTGGTGCGCCTAACGTTGCCGCTGAGCCGCGAGCGGCGGGCCAGAGTGTACCGCACTCGCTGGACGCGAGTGCCGCCGCTCGTCGGCTGCAGCGGCGTGTTAGCCCGTGGTGGACTCCCCCCCGAGGATGCGGATGAGATCGGCGGCGCGGCCGGCGGTGGTCCCCTTGCCGGATCGCCAGAGTTCGAGGAGGGCGCTCTCGGACGAGAGGGCGTCCAGCGCCGGCAGGCCAAACCGCGTGAGCGCGGAACGGATCTCATCGGCGGCCGAGTCGGCGCTCGCATCGGACTCGAGAGGCCACCATCGGTCGCCTGGCTCCGACATGACCGATCCCAGGCGCTGCTGCCATGGGGAGTCCCAGACGTCCGGGTTCCGGGTCGGATGCAGCCTGGGCACCCAGACCGCCAGGTTCACCGTGACGCGACATGCGCGAACGGTGCTTGAGGCGCTCGACTGGAGCGACACCAGGTGGACGACGTTGGCGACGGACCGCTCGAAGACGGATCCGCGCTTGCGGAAGCCGGCGGGCCTGAGAACCGCCGCCATCGAGTCGAGGACGCGCGCCTTCAAGGGGGCCGTTGACATCGAGGATCTGGCTAACGTTGCCGCTCAGCCGCGAGCGGCGGGGCCAAAGTGTACCGCACTCGCGAGACGGGGCGCCCCGCCGCTCGTCGGCTGCAGCGGCTTGTTAGGCGTCCGGGGGCCCACCGGCGCACTGGCTCTGGTCGCGAAGGAACTCGGCGCGCGCGCTCCAGTGCGGGCCGAGCTTCGTCGTTCACGCTCCATGTGCTGCGGCACACGCAGTCGGGCACGGGGCACGTGACCCAGCCTTCGGTCGGGTACGGGCGATCCGCATGGAATACGTGCTCGCCGTCTGGGTGACCGCACCCGGCGCACAGCTTGCTCGGCTCTGTACGGCCGCGCGCTCCCGTGGTCGACCGCATGGACTCTCCGCGTGAAGCACGCCTAACGACCCGGCTCAGCAGCCCCGGCCGCTTGGGGAGCAATGGGTCGCAGAAAGCCTACCTGCGGCCGGGGTCTGCTGCAACCGATGGTTCGGCGTCTTGGGCTACAGCGGCCTGGCCACGCGACCACCACACCAGCACCATGACCACGATACCGCCGACCAGCCCGACAACGTAGCTGGCCGAGTGCGCCCACAGGTCGGCCAGGAATGGCACATGTCGATCCGGCGGCAACTCGCGGGCGATGGGGCCGACCAGGAACACCGCGCCGGCGGACGCAAGCAGCCAGCCGGCGATCCCGGCGAGCACCGCGCACACCGCCATGACCGCGAGAAGCCAACCGACCGGCCGGACCAGCGACCCGACGGAGCGCTTGGGCCGCGACCCGGCGCGGGCGACCACGGCCAGCGGCACGCCGAGCAGCAGCCCGACCCACCACGTCGCGATGATGCCCCAGCCGAGGCCGAGCAGCGTCGGGTCGTCGGTGCCGAACACCGGCGGGTGGCCGACGGTGAAGTTCTCGACGCAGACGCGGGCCGTGACTTGGTCGTGGGCGATGCCGTAGCACACCGCCGCGACTACGCACATCAGGACGATGCCGAGCGACTGCACGTCGGGAAGCCCTCCACCGCCGAACGTCTTGCCGCTCAGCCGCGAGCGGCGCGCCCCATGCTACCGCACTCTCCACCGCGGCGCCTCGCGCCGCTCGTCCGCTGCAGCGGCTTGTTAGCCAGCTGCTCCGTCGATCCGCGCACGGAGGTCCTGGAGATGACGGGGGAACGAAACCGCCGCGCCTGAAACGGAGTCGCGCACCTGACCCTCCGGCGAAACGGTGTAGCGCGCGAGGAGGCGTTGTACTTCGTGGACGAGAATGCCCTCGCGGGGTGTGCCGCGGACGAGCAGCGTGTACGCCGCGAGGGCTGTCGCCTCGAGTTGGTAGGCACGAAGGTCGGCGTCGCCCCACGGCGTGCGCGTGGACAGGATGAACTGATAGCGCGAGAAGTCGATACCTCGGTCGCGCTCAAGATCGCACGCGTGCAACGACAGCTCGAGCCCAAGGAAGCGGGCGAACAGATCCTCTGCGTCGCCCTCGTAGGGTTGAAGATCGACTCCGAGCGTCGCGCTCACCATGCGCCCGACTTCGGTGAGGTCGCCGGGGGCGTTGAACGCGAAGTTGGTCGAGAGACTCAGGCGCGCACCTGTCTGGCTAACGTTGCCGCTCAGCCGCGAGCGGCGCCAGAAGTGTACCGCACTCGCTGGAGACCAGGCCGCCGCTCGTCGGCTGCAGCGGCGTGTTAGGTGGCATTGGTTCGCCTACAGAAGATCCGGATGTCCGCGCTGGTCGCCAATAGGAGCGTGCTACCGGTCGACGAGAAACCCCACGCGCGCAGTGCTCCGGCGCCGCTCTCGACGCGCCAGAACTGCGCCTCGTGGCCAGCGCGGCAGTCGAGGAGGTCGGATCCAGGAGCAACAAGGAGGAGCATGGGATTCAGCCAGTCGAGATGGACGGTCTCGGCCTGCCAGCCAGCACGCGTGAGAGTGGGCAAGCCACCTCCGTAGAGCCCGGTCATCCGGATGGACGTGCCTCCGAGGGGGCCGATGCCTCTCGCGGTGAGACTGAACGGGTCTTCCCAGGCACGGGCATCGACGTCGTCGTCTCGAGCGACACGCTCCCCGGTGATGCAGTCGAACACGCCGCGACCGGCGCTCGACGTGACGAGCAGCAGTTCGGAGTCGGGAGCGAAACCGACGGAGGCCAAGCCGCCGACCGGGTGCCAGATCGGCGGCAGCCACGGATCCGGGAGGGGCTGCAGTGTTGCCCGCGCAATCCGAGCGACGACTGGCTTGAGATGCTCCGGAACGTGTTCGTACAAGGCCGACTCCGCAGTCCACCTAACGTTGCCGCTCAGCCGCGAGCGGCGCCAGAAGTGTACCGCTCTCGCCAGACGGGTGAACGCCGCTCGTCGGCTGCAGCGGCGGGTTAGGCACCATGCTGCGACTCGGCAGCAGCGGCGTCGAGTTGCGCAACGAGGTCGTGGAACTGAGCCAGGTACCCAGGGAAGAACGCGGGATCGCGCCAACCCTGCGCGCCTCGAAGTTCGATGTCGCGCAGTGCGAGCCGCGCGGCGTTTGCGAGCGCATGCAGGTCCTCGCCGGGGGCGTCGCGAAGGTCGGCCATGGGACCGAGATACTCATGGACAACTCGGAGGCGGTCGGCAATCTGAGGAGCAGATGGCCCGTCGAGGTGCTCGATGATCGCGTCGACGGCGTTGCGTGCGACCCAACCCGCGACCAGCCAATGGCACTTGCTGCCGGCGATGATCCCGTTGCCCATGCTCCTGCGTGCCTAACGTGAATTGGATCGGTCTGTCGAATCCGGCCGACGCAGCCGGGTTCGTCCGTCGAACGCCCCACGAGGGTTCAGGGGTGGAAGCCGCAACCTGTGGTGACCGCTCGCGTTCGGCACGTGGGACCTCCGTTCGGGTTCGGTGTTAGACAGACCAGCCGAGCGCCGGGAAGGACGGCGCCGACGTACTCCGGGGACAGATGAGACGTGATGGCCGGCGCTCCGGGCCACGAATCCTTCGCATGGGTTTCACGCCTGCAACCGGGCCTTGCGCCCCGGAGAGCCGGCCCGACGCAGGGTACCCGCTGCGTCCTCGGTTCGAAGGGCACGTCGCTGCGAAGAGCGACAAGCGCCGGCGGGCGCGGTCCATCCGCCTGCGGTCCGAGTGGGCCCGGCCTGGCATGTCGGGGCACTTCGCGCCTGCGAACGCGCTACGTATCGTCGATCCGCGTCTCGAAGCGTCGGACGCTCGTCTCGCCGAAGTTGTTGCCTCCGGAGTCGAGCCCGCCCAGTGTGTCCTGGCCGCCCTTGCCGTCGGCACGGACGCTCGATCCCGTCGCGGACTGGAGCGTCACGGAGTCGCCCCCGCCGCCGGCGTCGATCCGGAGCGCAGCCATCGACGCGTTGACGACCGAGATGCGATCGTTCCCGCCCATCCCCTTCAGCGAGACGTTCCCGGAGATCGTGATCGGCGCGGCGATGCTCCCGAGATCGATCTGGTCGTGCCCGCCGCCGCCCTTCACGTTGACGTCGCGGAGCGTGTTGCCGCCGCCGCCCGGGGGCGGGGCCGCGACCTGGATCGTGTCGTCGCCGGAGCCTCCGTCGATCAGGAGCGTGTCGGTGATCGTCGTTCCGGCGATCTCCGCCGTGTCGTTCCCGGCGAGGAGGCGGATCGTCGTGGGGCCGTCGTGCCGGCTGGCCTGCGACCGGAACGTGTCGGCGCCGGGCGAGCCGACGAACTCCGTCTCCCCGGCCACCACGGAGCCGGTGAACTCGTGCTGGCCGCCGTCCTTCCCCGCGCGGATCTCCGCGCGGCCGACGATCGACGAGAAGGCCACCGCCAGCGTGTTCGCCGTGCCCGAGCACTTCGAGAGGTCGCACGCGAAGTTGCCGGAGAGGAGGCTCCCGGCGACCTGCACTTCGGCCGTGCCTTTCGTGGCCCGGATCGAGACGTCGCCCTCCACGGTCGCGCCGGTCAGGGCGCACTGCACGTGCCCCAGCGTTCCGCGCACGTCCATCGCGCCCCCGACCGTGACCGACACGGCGACGAGGGTCCCGTCGCCGGGCCCGAGGTCGATCGAGGCGTCTCCGGAGAGCGGGACGCCGAAGATGTCCACCCGGTCGCGTCCGTCGCCCATGCGGATCACGACCGAGTCCACGTCGGACACGTCGAAGGTCGTGCCGCCGGAGACGACGGTGTTCGTCGCGCCCTGGACGAGGACCGTGTTCCCCGACACGCCGACGAGCACCGAGTTGTCGGCCGCGTCGCCGGTCACGGAGAGCACGCCGCCGGCGAGCGTCGCGGTGACGGTGCCCTCCGCGCGGGCCTCGCGCGCGCCGAGCGCGCCCGCGGCGAGGGCCCAGAGAGCCCGGGACTTCCATCGACGGTTCATCGCATCGCTCCTTCCGCGCCCCGCGGTCACCTGCCGTCGAGGCGGATCTCCATGGTGCCCTCTCCGCCGCGCGGGTCGAGCTTCGCTTTCGTGGAAAGTCCGTACCGCTCCTCGAGCGCGGCCTCGTTCTCCTGCCACCAGTAGCGCGCCTTGTCGCGGTTCCAGTCGTCGGCCGCCTGGCACCACTCGAGTTCGCGGGCGAGGGCGTTCGCGGACTTCGGGCGCCGCTCCGGGTCCTTCTCGAGGCAGGCCATCACCGCGGCGTCGATGTCGGGGTGGATCGGGCGGTCCGTGCGCTCCGAGGGCGGGACGGGCTTCTCCTTCGTGTGCGCGTGGAAGAGCTCCATCACGGTCTTCGCCTCGAACGGCGGGTGCCCGGTGAGCAGGAAGTACGCGACGGCCCCGAGCGAGTAGAGGTCGCTCCGCGCGTCCACGGAGTCGGGCCGGACGAACGCCTCCGGCGGCATGTACATCGGCGTGCCGAGCATCGCCCCCGTCTGCGAGAGCTTCGTCGCGTCGCCTGACGCGCGGTCCACGACGAGGCCGAAGTCGAGCACCTTCGCCACGTCGAACGCGCCGCCCGCGCGGCAGAGCGCGATGTTGTCCGGCTTGATGTCGCGGTGCACGAGGCCGAGCTCGTGCGCCTCGTGGAGCGACGCGCACGCCTGGAGGAGGATGTAGATGACGCGCCCCTCCTCGAGGGGTCCGTGGTCGCGCACGAAGCGGTCGAGCGTGACGCCGACCAGGTACTCCATCGCGTAGTAGAACGTGCCGCCCGGCGTCCGGCCGAAGTCGTAGATCTGCACCGTGTTCGGGTGCGTGAGGCGGCTCGTCTGCTGGACCTCGCGCTCGAAGCGCGCGATGGCCTGCTCGCTGTTGACGCCGGGGCGGAGGAGCTTCACCGCCGTGGGGCGGCGGAGCATCGCGTGCCGCGCGAGGAAGACCTCGCCCATCCCGCCCTCGCCGATCCGGTGGAGCAGCGTGTACTGGCCGAGCGTGCGGAGCTTCAGCTCCGACTCGCGCATCTTCCGGAGCAGCGTCGCTTCGCGGCGCGACGAGAAGACGGCGATCAGCGCGGAGCCGGCGGCGATCGTGCCGAGCACGAGGAACGCCGTGCGGAGGAACCCCAGCGCCGCGTACGCCTCGCTGCGCTCCATCTCGACGGCGACGCCTGCGTTCGCCTCCGGGATCCAGCGCCACGCGCCGACGACGGGCTCCCCGCGCATCCCGCGGTATCCGTCGAGGTCCGCGCCGCTCCGGCGCTCCGCGAGATGGCCGGCCGAGAGCGTGAGCGGGCACGACCCCGGGGCCGGCGCCGTGCTGCCCGACTTCGCCGCGTCGAAGATCGCGCCGTAGTCCGCGAGGCGGAGTCCCGTCGTGGTCGCGGGCCAGCGGCCGAGGTTCCCCTCGTGGCGCGACGGCGCGAGCAGCTTCGAATCCGCGTCCACCACGAGCGTCTCGCCGGTGCGTCCCGGCGTGCCGGCCGACGCGATGCGGGCGACGGCGGCGCCGTCGCCGGGAGTCACGGAGCGGAGCGCCGCGGCCTGCGTGTCGGCCAGCGCGGCGAGCGCCGCGCCGACCTGCTCGCGGAGCGCCTCGCGGACCGAGATGTAGACCCACGCCGCGAGCGCGATCACCCCCACCGCGCCCGCGAGCGGCCCGGCCCATCCGAGCCGGCGGATGAACAGCCGCACGCCGGAAGGCGGCGGCGGGGAGGCGCTGATCGTCGTCTGCTCGGACCCCATGCGGCGGCCGGGCATGCTACCGACGGACCGCCCCGCGCCTCCGTGCTACTTCCGGAGCGCGTCGGCGACCAGGTTCACGACGATCCGCTGCACGAGCACGGCGCCGCGGAGGTTCCCCTCGCGCTGGTAGACGTGGCCGAGCAGATGGACGACGCGTCCGCGGCCCCACGGGAAGACCGCGGCGACCGCCGGCGCGCCGTGGCGCCGCAGGAGGTCGTCCGACGAGACGAGTACCCTCACGTCGGCCCCCTCCGCAGCGGTGAAGGGCAGGCTCGTGTCCTCGAGCCACCACCGGCAGGTGGCCCCGTTCCGCGGAACGCCGCGGAGGAGCGCGTCGTCGCCGTCGGCGCGGACCTCGACCGTCTCGTCCGGCGTCATCACCGGGCGGCCCGCGTGCGTCAGCGGAGCGAGCTTCCCGGGGAACCCCTTCGCGAGGAGGCGTTCGATCCCCCAGTCGGTCGAGAGGAGCGTGCCGCCCTCGGCGACCCACGCGGAGACGCGGGCCTGCGCATCGTCGTCGAGCGCCTTCCCCGTGCAGTTGTAGACGAGCACCCGGAGCGCGCGCGGGATCTCGCGCCGCTCGAGGTCGTCCTTCCGCACCACCGCGTGCTCGATCCCGAGCCCGTGCAGCACGACCTCGGCGTGGTCGTAGTCCCCGGCGACGACCCACACCGCCGCCCCGCCCTTCGCGCCGGACCGCGCGGTCGCGAGCGCCGCGGCGCCGTCCGGCTCGGCCGCGAGAAGCTCCGACGCCTTCGCGTTCGCGGCCTTCGCCCCGTCCTTCCCGAAGCTCGTCGCCGGGACGTGGGGCGCGTCGGAGCCGAGGCCGATCGGCGGCTTCCGCGCGGGCTCCGGCGGCGGCGTCGGACGGACGGGCTCGGGCGGCGGCGGCTCCGGTTTCGAAGGAGGCGGCGCGGGGTCCGGCTCCGGGGGCGGATCGGGGAACCGCACGCGGCCGAGGTCCGGATCGACGGGGAGCGGCGGGACGGGCAGGTCCGGGCGCTCGGGTTCCGGAGGGTCCTCGGGGCGGGGCGGCGGGAGCGGTTCCTCGTCCTCCTCGGGGATCCGCATCTCCGGCTCGGCGAGGTCGGCGGTGAGGACGGCGGGCGGCTCCCGCGGCGGCGGCTCGGGGAGCGCGATCACGAGCACGACGAGCGCCGCGGCGTGCGCGGCGACGGAGAGCGCGAGCGACGAGGCCCATCGGCGGCGGCGGGGCGCAGTGGCGGATGCGGGTGCCGGCGCGGACGGCGGGGGGCCGGGGAGCGGGCCGTGCGCCGCGTTCTCGTCGGCCGCGGGCGCGGCGATCTCGAGTACGGTCAGCGTGGCGCCGCCGATCC
>JAJVHW010000123.1 GCA_022072415.1 Planctomycetota bacterium | reverse complement strand
CGGCGCCGCAGCAGGGAGGCGGCGCGGCGGCGCAGCCCCCGCAGCCGCAGCGGCCGACGTCGATCTTCAACCGGAAGCCGCCCCAGGCCTGAGCCGGAGACCCCATGCCCCCGAAAGCCCCGCCCAAGAAGAAGATCCTGCTCGGACAGGTGGTCAAGACCCTCGGACTCGGCGTCCACGAGGGGATGATCCAGGAGGCCCTCGCCGTGCAGCGCGCGGAGGGCGGCCAGATCGGCGGCATCCTCGTCAAGCTCGGCCACATCACGGAGTCGCAGCTCCTCGTCGCCCTCGGGAAGCAGGCGGGGCTCGAGGTCGTGGACCTCGCGGCGACCCCGCCCGATCCCGCCCTGGTGGCGCGCCTCGACAAGTCGATGGCGGAGACGTTCTGCGTGTGCCCGGTCCGGATGGACGGGGACAAGATGATCGTCGCGATCGCGAACCCCGCGAACGCGTCGGTGCTCGACGACCTCCGCTTCATGCTGAACTGCGAGCTCGTCCCCGCGGTGGCCGACGAGCAGCAGATCCGCGACGCGCTCGCCGGGAAGGGCGGCGGCGGGGGAGGCGGCGACATCGCGAAGGCCGCGGCGGACGCGCAGGCCGAGGGCGAGGACGCCACCAACTCGGCGCCCGTGGTGAAGCTCCTCAATTTCATCATCCTCCAGGCGGTGAAGGACAAGGCGTCGGACATCCACCTCGAGCCGTTCGAGCACGAGTTCAAGGTCCGGTACCGCGTGGACGGCGTGCTCTACGAGCTCGAGCCGCCGCCGCAGCACCTCGCGACCGCGCTCATCAGCCGCGTGAAGGTGAAGGCCGGCCTCGACATCGCGGAGACGCGGCTCCCGCAGGACGGCCGCATCGACATGTCGATCGGCGCGTACTCGGTGGATCTCCGCGTCAGCACGCTGCCGACGATGTTCGGCGAGAGCTGCGTGATGCGCATCCTCGACCGCACGGTCGTGTCCCTGGACCTCACGCAGGTGGGGCTCCGCCCCGACGAGCTCGCGACGTTCCGCGGGTTCATCCAGCGGCCGCACGGGATCATCCTCGTCACCGGCCCGACGGGCTCCGGCAAGACGACGACGCTCTACTCCGCGCTCAACGAGGCGAACGACATCGCGTCGAAGATCATCACCACCGAGGACCCGGTGGAGTACGACCTCGCCGGGATCATCCAGGTGCAGGTGAACGAGGAGATCGGGGTCACGTACTCGAAGTGCCTGCGCGCGATCCTGCGCCAGGACCCCGACATGATCCTCGTGGGCGAGATCCGCGACAAGGAGACGGGGCAGATCGCCATCGAGGCCGCGCTCACGGGCCACGTGGTCTTCTCCACCGTCCACACCAACGACGCGCCGCTCGCGATCACGCGCATGGTGGACATCGGCGTCGAGCCGTTCCTCCTCGCGGCGACGCTCGAGGGCATCGTCGCGCAGCGCCTCGTGCGCCGCGTCTGCACGAAGTGCAAGGTCTACTACGACCCGTCGGACGAGGTCCTGATGGAACTCGCGCTGAAGCCGTCCGACGTGCAGGGGAAGCAGTTCGCCTACGGCAAGGGCTGCGAGAACTGCCACTTCACCGGCATGAAGGGCCGCACCGCGCTCTTCGAGATCCTGACCCTGAACGACCGCATCCGCGAGATGATCATGGACCACTCGCCGACCGACGCGATCCGCGCCGCGGCGAAGGAGCAGGGCATGCGCACGCTGCGCGAGTCCGGCCTGCTCGCGATCTTCGACGGGATCACCACCGTCGAGGAGGTCCTGCGCGAGACGCTCGACGCGTTCTGATCAGCGGAACGCGATGTCGCGGAAGTCCACGTCGGCGGCGTCCAGCGCGAGTCCGAGCGGACCGGTCGCGGAGCCGTCGTTCGTGCCGCCGTCCGCGGCGGCGTCCACCCGGAACGGCCCGTAGTCCGCGCCGTTCACGGTGACCGTGACGGCGTTCGCGCTCCGCGAGGCGGAGATCCGCCACCAGCCCGCCTCGGCGCCGTCGGCGGCGGGCTGCGCGGTCACGGGGAGGACGGCGGACGTCGTCCACGACCGCTTCCACGTGTCCACCCGCAGCTCGCGGCCCGAGTCCACGACCGCGATCGTGTAGTCGTCCGCCGACGCGCAGCGGATGAGCAGGCCGGCGCGCCACCGTGCGCCGTTCCGGGGCCGGAACGAGGCGGAGATGGACGCCGCAGGCGCCTTCGTCCGCACGGCGCACACGGATCCGGAACGTCCGCGGAGCGCGCGCGCGCCGGGATTGTCCCAATCCACGAACACCGGCGTCATCGGCTGCTGCACCGTGGCGAGCCATGACCCGATCCGGGAGGCGAGGGTCCGCGCGTCGAGCCCCGTGGCGCGGAGGATCGACTTCGGGGACACGGCCTCGCCGCGGTCGAGCTGGGCGCGCAGCGCGTCGAACCCGCGGACGGGCTTCCCGCCGTCGCCCGTGGCGAGCCAGCGGACCAGATGCATCTGCACCGGCCGGTCCCCTCCCTCGGGGATCTTCTCCCACGAGAACCCGGCGGCTCCGGCGGCGGCCGCCGCCTTCGCGGGGTAGTCCTCGAGCGTCGCGAGCGGCACGACCCCGAGCCGGAGCGTCTCGCCGTCCCAGGTGTGGTGCGCGAGATGCTCGACGACGCCCTCGCCCCACCAGGACACCGGCGGGCCCTTCCGGTTCTTCGCGCCCGCGTTCGCGAGCCAGTGGAACTGGTGCGCCGCCTCGTGGATCAGCAGGGCGCGCGTGTACCAGCGGGACGGCTGGCGGAACAGGAACGCGGTCTCCGAGACGGGGCAGTAGTACCCGCCGGGTCCGGGCGGCGGCGGCGTGCCGCCCCGGGCGCGGATCGCTGCGGACATCCGGTCGGCGTCGGCGTGGAACTCGATGCGCAGCCGCCGGCCCGGCGGGAGCTTCGGGGCCGCGCCGAAGAACTCCGCGTAGAGCGGCCATGCGCGTTCGAGGACCTTCGCGGCCTCGTCGGCGTCCGCCTGCTCCCCGGCCCACTCGATCTCGTAGTGCTCCGAAGCCGCGCGTCGCGGGCCGGAGTCCTCCGCGGCGGCCGGCGCGAGGACTGCCGGAGTCGTCGCGCAGGGCCCCGGCGCCGCGAACCCGGCGGAGAGGGCCAGTGCGGCGGCGAGGAACGAGCGGGCGCGGCGCATGCCGGGAGTCTGCCCGGCGGGGCGGCCCCCTCGCACGATTCGGGCGGCAGGGCCGGGAGTGCTCGCGCGGGCTCCCGGCGCGCTCCTCGCCCGGGTCGCCGGGCCCCTGTGCGGACGCTTGAACTTTCCGCGTGCCCTCCGGGAGGGCCCCGCGGTACATTCGGCCGCTGTTGGGCTCGTCCCGGCCGGGCGCCGGGCGGCGCTGCCGCTGCGTCCTCCCGTGCGGAGGGCGGGGCGGGGGCGCCCGGGCGGTCCGTCCGACAGACGCAGCATCCGGACGCACGCGTTCAGACTCAGACTTGGGCACAGGACTCGGGCAACTCGGCCGGGCGCGACGCGCGCGGCCGGCGATCAGGGAGGTGACGATGCCGCCGAAGGCCGCCGCCGGCGGAGGGCCGGGACAGCCGTCCCGCGTGAGGGTCAGCGAGAAGGTGCTGACCGAGTTCACCTCCAACCTCGCCGTGCTCCAGGACGCGGGCCTCCCCATCGTGAGGTCGCTGAAGATCCTCGAGGGGCAGACGAAGATCGGGCCCTTCAAGACCGTCCTCACCGCCGTCCACGAGGACGTCGAGAGCGGCACCGCGCTCTCCGACGCCATGGCGAAGCACCCGGGCGTCTTCGACGCGCTCTACACCAACATGGTGAAGGCCGGCGAGGCGGGCGGCATCCTGGACACGATCCTGATGCGCCTGGCCGAGTTCAAGGAGAAGGCCCAGCGTCTCCGCGGCAAGGTCAAGGGAGCGATGGTCTACCCGATCGTCGTGTCGATCGTGGCCTGCGCGCTCCTCAGCTTCATCGTGATCTTCGTCGTCCCGAAGTTCGAGGAGGTCTTCCGCACGATCCAGGGTCCGAAGGGCCAGAAGATCGAGCTGCCCGCCCTCACGCAGGCGGTCATGGGCTTCGCGAAGTGGATGCTCCCCGGCAAGGACGGCGGGTGGGGCGTCGTGATCCTCCCGGGGATCATCCTGCTGCTCGTCCTCGGCGTGAAGGCGTGGTGCCGCACGACCGGCGGCCGCCGGACGGTGGACGGGCTCCTGCTCCGCGCCCCGCTCTTCGGACCGGTCACGAAGATGACGCTCGTCGCGCGGTTCGCCCGCACGCTCGGCACCCTGATCTCGTCCGGCGTGCCGATCCTCGACGCGCTCGACATCGTCAAGGGCTCGCTGGACAACGTGGTCCTCCAGGACGCGATCCAGAAGGTCCGCGACTCGATCAAGGAAGGCGAGTCGATGGCGGAGCCGCTCGGCAAGAGCGGCATCTTCGACGACATGGTCGTGAACATGATCGACGTCGGCGAGGAGACGGGCGAGCTCGACAAGATGCTCGTGCGCATCGCCGACAACTACGACCAGCAGGTGGACGTGCGCCTGCAGGCCCTGGTGTCGATCCTCGAACCGACGCTCATCGTCTTCATGGGCGTCGCGGTCGGCACGATCGTGTTCGCGATCTTCATGCCGATGCTCCAGATCATCCAGGGCCTCTGACCTAGTCGAAGACCCATGGCGAGTCTCCACCGGCGGCGCGGGCGACCCCGCGCCGCCGGTTCTCGTTTCCCGCCCGGCCCCGGCGCATGACCCTCCGATTCAAGCTGTTCGGCGCGATCGGCGCGATCCTCTGCGTCGTGCTGGGGGTGATGGTGATCCTCACCCTCGTCCGCGAGAGGTCCCGCGCCAACCGCGACCGGGAGACGGAGCGCGCGCTGCTCGACTTCGCGGCGGGGCTCGCGAGCCCCGCGGACCTCGTCGCGGAGTCGGCGCTCGTGTCCGAGGGGCGTCTGCACCCGCGGATCGCCGCACTGGGGATCTACGACGCCCGGCCCGAGGAGACGTCGGCGGCTCCCTCGCGGTCCTGGGGCGCGCTCCTCCGTGACGCCGAGGTCACGGACCGCGCCGCGGAGATGGTCGCGGAGGTCTGGCGGACGGGCCGACCGATCCGCCGCGGGTGGGCGTGCGCCGTGCCGACGATCCGCCCCGGCGCCGCGCCCGAGTCCCCCGGCTCCGTTCAGGCGGTCGCGTACGTGGAGCTCCGCGCCTCCGAGGAGGACGAGCCGGCCCGCGCGGGCCGCGTGCAGTTCATCCTGGTCCTCTGCGCCGGCGGACTGCTCATGCTCACGACGTGGTGGATCGTGGAGCGCGTGGTGGTCGCGCGACTCCGCGCGATCTCCGCCGGGGCCGACCGGGTGGCCCACGGCGACTACTCCCGCCCCGTGGAGGAGTCCGGCCGCGACGACGAGATCGAGCGCGTCGTCCGCTCGTTCAACGGCATGATGGTCGAGTTCGCCCAGCTCGAGGGGAAGCTCAAGGAGGAGGCGGGGGAGGCGATCGTCCGCGCGCGGCAGACGCAGGACTCGCTGGTCCTCGCGCAGCGCCTGGCTGCGACGGGGCGGCTCGCCGCCGGCATCGCGCACGAGGTGAACAACCCGCTCGCCGGGATGCTGAACGCCGTCCACTCCCTCCGCACGAAGGAGATGACCCCCGAGCGCCGCGCGGAGTACCTCGCGCTCGTGGAGGAGGGTCTCCTCCGCATCCAGGCCACCGTGGCGAAGATCCTCCGCTTCCGCCCGCACAAGGTGGCTCCGCGGGGCCTCGCCGTGGAGGAGGTCGTGCGCCCGGTGCTCGCGCTGGCGGGCCACCGGATCGAGCGGCAGGGGGTCGAGGCGGTCGTCGAGGGCGACGGCTCGGCGCCGGTCTTCGGCGATCCCTACGAGCTCCAGCAGGCCCTCCTCAACGTGATCCTGAACGCCCTCGACGCGCTCGAGGCGGCGGACCGGCGGGACCAGCGGATCTCGATCCGCGTGGATGCCGACGACCGGGAGGTCCGGATCACAGTGACCGACAACGGCACGGGCATGCGGGACGAGGACCTGAGCCGCGCGTTCGACCTCTTCTTCACGACGAAGGAGCCCGGGAAGGGGACGGGGCTCGGCCTCGCGATGGTCCACAAGATCGTCACCGACCACGGGGGCCGGATCGCCCTCCGGAACGCCGACCCCGGGCCCGGTCTCGAGGTGTCGATCGCGCTGCCGCGGTTCTCCGGCGCATCCTGAGGCGGAACCGGTCGCGACGAGGCGCGCACCCGCAGGCAGGCGCGACGCGCGGCAATCCGTGACAGAACCATGGGGCGGGCGTGCAGGATGGCCCGCGGAGGCACCCCCATGCGAGACCTTCGGAACCCCCTGATCCTCGTGCTCGGCGCCGCGACGGCGTTCCTCGCCGGCACCGTGTTCGGACGGCCCGGCGAGAGCCTCGCCCAGCAGTCCCCCGGGGCGACCCCCGGGAACTACGGCGGCGGAGGCTCGGCCTGGAACCAGCGGTACATCGCCGTGACGGGAGCCGTGGGCAGCGGCATGAGCGTCCTCTGGCTCGTGGACACGGAGAAGCGGCGCCTCCTCGTCTACGGGACGAACAGCCTCGGGAAGACCGTCGAGCTCCGGGCCGGCCGCTGGATCGAGTGGGACAGCTCGGTCGAGGACTACCACGACGAGTCCCAGTACCTCCCCGAGGACCTCCAGCGCCGGATCGAGAAACGCCGCCCCGAGCCGGTCCCGCCGCCGAAGCCGAAGGGCGACGATTCGGGAGGCGGCGCGGTGCCCGGCTCGGGGGGCGGAGGGGCAGGCTCGGGAGGCTCGACGCCCGAGAGAAAGTAGAAGCGTGCAATCCGCCGCGGCCGGGTTATCCTCGCCGCGGGCCCGTCGGGCTCCGGGTGTTCGTTGCCCGGGCGCGGCGGGGATGGGCACAGCCGTTTTGGACACCAGCCGGAGGCAGCCACCGTGGGCAAGAGCGGCGAGTTCTTCTCCTTCAACGAGGTCCTGAAGCACCTGAACATCGACGAGACCAAGCTCAAGCGGCTGGTCTCGGAGGGCGAGATCCGCGCCTTCCGCGAGGGCGACCAGATGAAGTTCCGGCGCGCCGACGTCGAGAACCTCGACGTGACCGGGGCCCGCAGCGAGGAGGAGACGGGCGTCATCGACCTCTCCGGCGGGAAGGGCGACTCCGAGACCCTGACCGACGACCTCATCTTCGACGAGGGCGACGACCTGGACCTCTCGTCCTCGAACGAGGCCGGCATGGCCACGGCCGAGATCTCGAGCCAGGACACGATCGTGGACCAGCAGGTCGGCATGACGACCGAGCCGATCCGCGCCGACATCAACGACTCGACCGACGTCGTCGAGCCCGCGGCCGCCGCCGGCGCCCGCAAGGCCGCGGCGCCGATGCGCACGCGCAAGGTCGAGGTCGAGGAGCCCAAGGACACGATGTGGGCGGTCGCCATGACCCTGTCCGCCGTGGCCATGATCATGGCCGTGATCGTCACCCTCGGCGTCCGCGACCTGAACGGTCCGAGCGGAACGTCGAGCGACGCGGCCCGGAAGATCTCGGGCTGGTTCTACACGGCCAAGTAGTCCGCCTTCCCCGGCGGCACCACGACCCGGCGCGGAGTTCCCGCGCCGGGTCGCGCGATTCTCCGGTGTGACGTTCCGGGGGTCTCGTGCGTCTCCCTGACATGCACGACCCAGACACGCCGACCGGAGCCTCCGCCACGCTCGCCTCGCCCCCCGTGCCGCCGGACCCGTCCGACGACGGCCGGGAGCCCCCCGACCGTCCGCGGGAGCGGCTCCTCGCCGAGGGCCCGTCGTCGCTCTCCACCTCGGAGCTCCTCGCGGTGGTCCTCGGCACGGGTACGTCCGGCCGGCCCGCGGAGGTCGTCGCGGGCGATGTGCTCTGCCGCTCGGGGGGCGTCCGCGAACTCCTCCGGCGCACGCCGTCGGAGCTGCAGCGGGTCCCCGGGCTCGGGGCGGCACGGGCCGCCCGCGTGCTCGCCGCGCTCGAACTCGGTCGCCGCGCCCAGACGGAGCCGCTCGTCCGCGGCCTCCCCGTCCGCGCCGCCGCCGACGTGTTCCGCCACTACCACCCGCTCCTCCGGGAGCTCCGGATCGAGCAGTTCCGGGTGCTCCTCCTCGACGGGAAGCACCGGGTGCTCCGCGAGGAGCTCATCAGCCAGGGGACCCTGACCTCGTCGCCGGTCCATCCGCGGGAGGTGTTCGGGCCCGCGATCCGCCACTCCGCCGCGGCCGTCGTGCTCGTCCACAACCACCCGAGCGGCGACCCCGCGCCGTCGGCCGACGACCTCGAGATCACGCGCCGGCTCTCCGACGTCGGCGCGCTGGTCGGCATCCGCGTCGTGGACCACGTGATCGTCGGCGACGGCGCGTTCGCGTCGCTCGCGGACAAGGGGCTCCTGCGCTCCTGAGGCGCGGGGCAGGGGGAAGCGGCGGAACGAAGCGCCCCCCGCAGGAGCGGTGCAGCGGCGCCGCACGAGTGTCGGTCGCGAAACTCGTCCGCGAATGTCGGCGGACGGACCCCGCGAAGACGTGACCTCGCGCCGCGGATCGTCTTCAATGCCGCGCTCCGTGGACGAGGATGCGAGACGGCGGACGCGACGGCTGGGCCTCCTGCTGGCAGTCGGCGTGATCCTGCTCTTCGCGTTCCCGATCCTCTGGAAGCTCGCCCGACGCTGAGGCATCCCCGCGAGGACCCGAGATGTCCCACTCTCCGTCCCAGACCGCAACCGGACCGATCGCCCCGATCGATTCCCTCGGACAGACCGAGTACGGCCGCCGCACGTTCGGCTACACGCCGGGCAAGTTCGCGATGTGGCTCTTCCTCGCGTCCGACGCGATGGGGTTCGTCGGTCTCGTCGGCGCGTACGTCGTGCTGCGCGCCGGCGCGCGCGGCGACTGGCGGCCGCACCAGGGCGACTACGGCGTGACGCTCCACAAGGACGCCTCCGGGAACCCGGTGCCCGGCCTCCCGGAGATGGATCCGATCATCACGGGTCTCATGACCTTCGTGCTGATCCTCTCGTCGTTCTTCATGGTGAAGGCGCTCTCCGCCGTGCAGCGCGGCGACAAGGCGGGTCTCGTCAGGTGGCTCGGCCTCACGACGCTCGGCGGCCTCGCGTTCCTCGGCGGGCAGGTCTACGAGTACACGCACCTCATCTCGAACGGGTTCGTGATGTCCGCCCACCCCTACGCGGCCACGTTCTTCATCTGCACGGGCTTCCACGGCGCCCACGTCCTCGCGGGAGTGATCTACCTCTCCTGCATGTGGATCGGCTCGGTGCGCGGGAAGTACGGCGCGGACAACGCGAGCCCGATCGAGCTCGTGGGCCTCTTCTGGCACTTCGTCGACCTCGTCTGGATCATCATCTTCACGGTCATCTACCTCTTCTAGGAGCGCACCGATGCACGACTCCCACGGCGATCCCGGGCACGGTGGCCATGCGTCCGCGGACGCGTCGCACGGCGCGGAGAGCCACGACAAGGTCTACGTCCGCACGATCCTGGTGCTCACGATCCTCACCGTCGCAGAGTTCGCGCTCGTGCTCGGCGGGAAGGGGACGCTGCCCTCCCTCGTGATCATCGGCGGGCTGCTCTTCATGGCCGGCTGGAAGGCGCTCCTCGTCGGGAAGATGTTCATGCACCTCAAGTACGACCCGCGGATCCTCGCCTGGATCGCGATCACGCCGCTCGTGCTGGCGACGCCGCTCTACCTGATCGCCTCCTACGACTTCATCCACGGCATGCAGTTCTGACCGGCCCAGGCCGATGCGCCCTGCCGTGCTCCTCCTCGCGCTGACGGTCGCGCTCCCGTGCGCGGCGCCGTGCGCGACGACCGCCGCCCTGGCCGCTCCGTCGCCGAAGTCCCTCGTGGACGCCTTCTTCAAGGCGAAGAAGCCCGACGAGGTCGCGAAGGCGCAGGCCGCGGTCGACGCCTGCCCGCCCCTGGCGCCGGGGGACGTGCCCGCGCTCCGCGAGCAGATCCTCGATCACCTCGCGAAGCGCGGGCGGAAGCTCGGCAGCGGACGCGCCGAGTGGTTCGACGCGAAGAAGGACGGCTGGAGCGGTCTCCACGTCACGTCCGGGAAGGGCTCGAAGGGGCTCGTCCTCGCGCTGCACGGCGGCGGCGCCGGGGCGGGGGACTGCGGCCAGGCGGAGTCGTCGTTCTCCGGCGCGATCTCGTCGCTCGGGATGCGCGGCATCTACCCGGAGGTCCTCCGGAAGACGGAGTACGGCTGGACGGACCCGGTGGAGACCGAGCAGTGGGTGCTGGAACTCCTCCGCGCCGGGCGCCGCACGTGGGGGACCGACCCCGACCGCGTGTACGTGACGGGCCACTCGATGGGCGGCTACGGCACGTGGACGTACGGCGCGGTGCACGCGGACCTGTTCGCCGCGGGCGCGGCGTTCGCCGGCGCGCCCACCGTCTACTGGAAGCCGGGGAAGAAGGACGCGGAGGCCGAGGGCGTCGCCGACGGCATCCTCCCCAACCTCCGGAACCTGCCGCTCTTCGTCTACCAGTCCACCGACGACCGGAACGTCCCGTGCGCGGCGAACCAGTGCGCGGCGGCGGAACTCGCGAAGCTCCGCAAGGCCGACCCGGAGGGCTGGGAGCACGTCTACGAGGAGGTCACCGGCCGCGGCCACGACTTCCCCGCGAAGGGCCCGCTCCCCGGGATGCAGTGGATGGCCGAGCGCACGCGGAACCCGCGGCCCGCGAAGGTGGTCTGGCAGCCGTCCCGCGCATGGAAGACCGCGTTCTACTGGATCCGCTGGACCGACCCGTGGATCGGCTCCGTCCTCACGGCGACGGCGGACCGCGCGCGGAACGCGATCGACGTCACCGTCAAGGCGCCCGTCGGCCCGGACCCGAAGGCCATCGAGGCCGAGCGCGCGGCGAAGACCGCGTCGCTCTCGTTCTACCTGGACGGCGTTCCGGGGGCGGAGTGGCTCGACCCGACGAAGGAGGTCGTCGTGACCGTGGACGGGAAGGAGCGCGCGCGCACGGTGCCGCAGGCGACGCTCGCCACGCTGCTCCGGAGCGCCGTGGAGCGCGAGGACGCCCGCTACGCGTGCGCGGCCGAGATCGCAGTCCTGAAGTGATCCGAAATGACCCCCGGACCCCTTTCTCGCGCCGGCCTCACGCCGGTCTATCCTTCCGGTCGATGATCGATCAGGAGTTCCTCGAGATCTTCGCCTGCCCGGCGGACGGCTGCCGGGCGGGATTCCGGCTCGTGGACGGGCCCGCAGGCCAGCGCCTCGTGTGCACCGGCTGCGGACTCCGGTTCCCGGTCCGCGACGGTCTGCCCATCCTGCTGCTCGACGAAGCCGAGAAGCCGACTGCGCCTCCCGCCGGCGCAGAAAGGACCTGAACCGTGCGGATCGCCATCATCTCCGACCTCCACGCGAACATCGAGGCGCTGAACGCGGTGCTCTCGCACATCGCCGACCAGAAGGTGCAGGACATCGTCTGCCTCGGCGACGTGATCGGCTACGGGCCGAACCCGCGGGAGTGCATCGACATCGTGAAGAACGGCCGCTTCTGCCTCATGGGGAACCACGAGGAGGCGGTGATGTTCTACGGCGAGGACTTCAACGAGAAGGCCCGCCAGGCGCTCGAGTGGACCAAGGAGCAGCTCAACTCCCCGCAGTACGACCGCACGTCGAACTACGAGATGTGGAACTTCCTCGGCTCCCTCGAGGAGTCGCGCACCGAGGGCGACGTGATGTTCGTCCACGGCTCGCCGCGCGTCCCGACCAAGGAGTACATGGTCCCGACCGACGTGCGCAACCGCGAGAAGATGACCGAGATCTTCTCGCTGATCCCGTCGCTCTGCTTCGTCGGCCACAGCCACATCCCCGGCGTGTACACGGACAACTTCCAGTTCCTCGGCCCGGACAAGGTCGGCGGGACCTACACGCACCAGGGCGGGAAGGCCCTCATCAACGTCGGTTCGGTGGGACAGCCCCGCGACGGCGACCCGCGCGCGAGCTACGTCGTCTTCGACGGGCGCTCCGTCCGCTTCCACCGCGTGGACTACGACGTGCGCACGACGATGGACAAGATCTACGCCACGCCGGGCCTCCCGAACTACCTCGCCGACCGGCTCATCGTCGGTCGCTGAGCCGGTCGCTGACGTCGGTCGCAGAGGTCGGACGCCGAGACGTCGGCCTCCGCCGCATCACTTCCGGTTCGGGTCCTTCGGAAGCTCGCCGGGACGCGGCTGTCTCTCGCCCGGAGGAATCTCGCCCGTCGGCTTCTCCCCGGGGCCGATCGGTCCTCCGGCGTCCGGCGCCGGAGTCGGCGCGGGCGCAGGCTTCGGCGCGGGCGGAGGCGGAGGAGGCGGGTCCTTCAGCACCGAGCCGCTCGTCTCCACGTCCAGGTCGTCGGGCCACCTCGTGAACTTGTCGTGGATCGCGCCCTTGAAGTTCACGCCGGAGCACATCCCCGTCGCGCCCGAGAAGTCGGTGCCGCGCACGTCGGCCTCGCGGAAGTCGCAGTTCCGGATGTCCTTCCAGTTGAAGGACGAGCGCACGTTCGCTCCGCGGAACTTCGATTCGTAGACGCTGTTCCGGCGGAAGTCGAGGCCCTCCATGTTGGCCTTCGAGAAGTTCGCGCGCTGGGCGAACGGGCCGAAGTTGCAGTCGCGGAAGTCCGAGCCCGTCATGTCCGCCTCGCCGAGACGCGTGCCCTCGAGGTCCGCGTGCCGGAAGTCCGCGGCGCCGAGCTTCATGCCCGTCATGTCCGAGAACATCAGCTTCGACTCGCTCAGGTTCGCGTCGAGCAGGTTCATCCGCCGGAGGTCCCGGCGCGACAGGTCCTTCCCCTTGTGGTCCGGACCCTTCCCCGCGGTGCCGTCGTCCTTCGCGGGCGGCGGCGCCTCCTGCCCCTCCTCGAGCCGCATCATGCCGCGGGACTCGGGATCGATGTGCTGCGGGAGCCGCGACCTCCCGTCGTACCGTGCGCCCTTCAGCTTGATGCTGTTCCCGGAGTAGTCGTTCGCGCGCTCGATGTCGGCGCCGCGCAGGTCCGCGTCGCGCAGGTCCGCGTTGGTCAGGTCCGAGATGTTCTTCGCGTTGCGCAGGTTCGCGCCCACGAGCTTCGAGTTCTGGAAGCTCGCGCCGCGAAGGTCGAGTCCCTCGAAGTTCGCGCCGGAGAGGTCGGATCCCTGGATGAACGGCCCGAACCGGGAGTCGCGGAAGTCGGCGCCCGTCAGGTCGCACCCGGAGAGCCGCGTGCCTTCGAGCGACGCGTTGCGGAAGACGGTCTTCGCGAGCTTCATCCCCGACATGTCGGAGTGGTCGAGGTTCGCGTCGGTCAGGTCCGCGCCCTCCATCCGTTCGTTGCGGAGGTCCTTCCGCGAGAGGTCTTTCCCCTTCCAGTCGCCGGCGAACGCCGCGGCGGCGGCCAGTGCGGGCAGAGCGACGGCAAGCCATCGATGGCGCATGAAGGGCCTCCTGTCGGATCGGCCAAGCTACCCCCGCGCTGCGCGGCGACGCAGATTGGATTCGGGCGTTGCGGCGTCCGGGTCGCAGGGGCTACGATTCGTCCCGCTCGGAGGTGACGCATGCGTCGATTCGTGACCTGCCTGATCGCTGTGGCCCTGGCGTGCATCGGCGGAGGTCGCGCCTCCGCAGGCAGCGGCCCGGAAGAGTGGCGGATCGGGGAAGCGTACAAGCTCGTGACCGGCCGCGAGCCTGAGGCGGAGCACCACAAGTCCCTTCACTACACGAGTTGGTCGAGCTTCGGCGACCTGTGCAACAAGGTCCGCGCAAGGTGGACGCGACAGGGAGCCGCGTATGTGTTCATCAAGCCGAGCCAGGCCGGGCGCCAGGGGCACATCGGCTGGGGTGTCATGGCGGATGACGGGACCTATCTGTGCGGATCCACCGAGAACCCCTACGAGAAGGACAACGTGGCGCGGGCCGTGTACATCCCCCCGGGGGACCCGAAGGGCAACGGCTTCTGGTGGAAATTCTGCACGACCGAGCAGGAGATGCTCGACACGATGGCGTCCACGACGCCGGAAGGAACCGCCGGGCCGAGCGGATACTGGCACTACAAGACCACCGCGGTCATGAACAGGGACTTCAACGCCGCGCACAACGCAGCGGTCGCGTGCCGCGACGGCGGATTCCACGGGATCGGGAACAACTGCCTCGATCAGACGATGAAGGTCCTCCAGGCGTACGGCACCGGGCTGAGCGACACGAACTGGGGCAGGGTGCTCCCCGTGATCAACGCGCCCCTGACGGTCCTCGACGTGCGAATCAGCAACGTGCCCTTCTTCTCGAAGATCACGCCCAACGACTGGTTCAACAGTTTCGGCCGGATCGAGAACGGAGTCGCGACGAACGGGTCTGGATACGGCACGCCGCTTCCCGGCGTCGGGTCTTCGCTGATCTCCTTCCCGACGGTCGGGAGCTGGTGGGGAATGGACGAGAAGGCGCTCACGGCAGATCCCCGGGAACCGGGGATGATCCGTCTCCAGCCCTGGGATCACGAACCGCACCAACAGTGGTACTTCAATCCGGACGAGAAGAACCCGGGCTGGTACTTCATCTCGAACCGGGCGGCCAACCGCAACGCGAAAGGGGAGTGGCTCGTCCTGGACGTGCCGAACGGATCGTCCGATCCGGTATACCTGATGCTCTATGCGCACCACGGGGGCGACAACCAGCTGTGGTCGATGGAGCCATGGCCGACCGACAAACCGGACCGGTGGGCGTTCCGGAACAAGATGACCGGGCAGTACGTGACGCTGTCCGGCGGCCTGACGGAGGCCGGTACCGGCATCATGCAGTACAAGAACGTGGAACATCCGGCGCAACGCTGGCAGTTCCGCTGACGAGCAGGTCCCGCAGCGCGACGGGCGCCGCTGATCGTCGGGTCTCGACGGGATTGCGCCGCCGCTGCGGCAGTTCGAAGCGCGGCCATCGCCCGTCGCACGACCGCATCGCCGTTCCCCTCGAACACCCCGTCCGACCGCCCTTCCGAGGCTCGACGGCGGGATCGCCGCCCGGCTCGCGGCGCGGCTCGGCGTCCCCGTCCGGTGCCGGATTCCTCGCCCCTGAGCCGGGTCGGGACCGACCCTTGCGGGGATGGAGAAGCGTGTCGTCATCGCAGTCGTGATCTGCCTCGGGATCTGGGCTGCGTACGTGCAGTGGCTTGCGCCGCGTCCGGAAGCGCCGGCGGCCGGACCGCGGACGGGCACCGCCGCGGCGCCTCGGGCGGGAACCGCGCCCGCGCCCCGAACGGGAACTGCGCCCCGGACCGGCACCGCGCCCGCG
>JAJVHW010000087.1 GCA_022072415.1 Planctomycetota bacterium | reverse complement strand
GCCGCGACGACCCCGGCGCCGCCTGCGCCCGCCGCCTCCGCCGCCCCAGTTGCCGCCGCCGCCGCCGCCGCCACTGCCGCCATTGCCGCCGCCATTGCCGCCGCCGTGAGACGGGGGACCGCCGTAACCGTCACTGCTCATCGCTGCACTTCCCTCGATCGAAACATGCGAACCGTCGCGACCGCCTCGAACTCCGTCCGGAACCGACGTCGCGGAACGAACGCCGACAGACACGAACTCGGGCGGACAAACGCGAACTCGGGCGGACAAACGACGGTTGCCGGTGCCGCGCGGTCGTCGTCCCGTCCGCGCGGAGCGCGGGAAACGGAACCGACCGGCGCCCGTGATACGCCTCGTCCGGAGCACTCGGATCGCGCGACCGCGCGCCGTGAGGCCGGACAGGGGGCATCTCGGATTGCCGCGCGCGGGTCGCGGCAGGCGGAACCGTTCGCACGGGGACCGTCTGCGCGGACGCGCGCGTCGAGGCCACGACCAGGACAAGGCGGGCACGGAGGCTCAGACGGGGGGCTTCGGCTCGCGCGCCGGGGACGCGGTCGTCTCCTCGACGCGTCTCCTCGACACATCTCCTAGACACCGTGGCCGCAACGCGCCGGACACCCCGGCCGGTCGAGCACCGCTCGTGCGAGCGCATGTCTACCGTCCGGGGGGGACAGCCCTTCGTGAATTCCGGTTGCCGGAGCCGTGCTGTAAGCCGGGTCCTGTCGGGGCCTCGCGGCCCCGGACGGCCATTCCTCTGGGACGGGCGTCGCCGCCCGCCTCGAACGCCCTACCCGGAGGTCGTGACGAGACGAGCCGCCTCGTGCGGAGTCGCCTCCGCTCCCTCCCTATGCGGGCTTCCACCGGACGGGGTTTGCCGTGCCCCCCGTGTCACCACGGGGGCGGTGGGCTCTTACCCCACCGTTTCACCCTTGCCACGCGCGGCCTTTCGGCCGCCGTTCGGCGGTCTGGTTCTCTGTTGCACTGTCCCTGGGCTTGCGCCCGGTGGGCGTTACCCACCGTCCTGCCCTTCGGTGCCCGGACTTTCCTCGGCGGGCGCCGTCTTTCGACGTGCCGCCGCGACCGTCCGCTCGGCTCCGGCGAAGGGAGCGTACCCGCGGCGCCCGCCCGGCCTTCCCGAAAGTCCGCGCCCTTGCGGAGCCCGGCGCGCCGGAGATACTTCGCGGGCCGCGTCCGCAGCGCGGCGGGAGGCTCCGCCCATGCCGTTCCGCTTCCGTCCGGCCGCCGTGGTTGCGTGCAACGTCGTCACGGGAACCGTCGTCGCGGGAACCGTCGTCATGGGAACCGTCGTCGCGGCAGACGCCGTCGCCGCGCAGCCTCCCGTGTGGAAGAGCACGGAGACGGTGACGTCCCGCCTGGACTGCGGCGGCGCGGAGGGCTGCGACGCGCGGGTCGCGTCGTCGTGGACGCTCCGGGTGAAGCTGCCGCTCGCGGGCGCCGCCGACTACGACCCGTCCACGGTGTTCACCGTGGCCTTCGACGGCGGGTCCTGGTCGGCGCCGCTCTCCTCCGACCCGGCGTACGCCCCCGGACGGCGGAGCGCGGAACTCCCGCTCGACGCGTCGCCCGGCGCGCCGGACGGGTTCACGGCGCGGCTGCGGTGGACGTCGTCGCGGCTCACCGTCGAGGTGCGGGGTGCGCGGGCAGTGACCCTCGCGGACTTCGCGGAGGACCCGTCGGCGGGCGCGGCGGCGGTCGGGTTCGCGACCCTCGGCTGCGTCGCGTTCGCCGGCGACGAGACGCAGTTCGGGCTCGACGTGACCGGCTCGCGGAACGGGCGCGAGGTCGCCGCGCCCGGAGGCGGCGGCGGCGACAAGCGCGCCGCGCGCCCGCCGTTCCGCGGCGGGGGCGACGAGGAGACGATCGTCCTCCCGTCCGGAACCGTCCGCGCGCGCGGCGCGGCGGCGACCGGAACGGCCGTCCCGACGCTCCACTCCGTCGCGATCGTGGAGGGCCCCCCGGGGAAGCCGACGCGGAGTCCGTTCGTGGACGTCGAGGGCTCGGCCGCGGACCTCGGAGGCGTCTCGCGCGTCTCGGTCCAGGTGGGGGACGGCCCGGAGGCGGACGCGGTCCTCTCGGCCCCGCGCTCGCTCGCGTGCGGCGGGTCGGCGGCGACGTTCCGTGCGACGGTCACGCTGCCCTCGGCGGGGACGCACACGATCACCGTCCGTGCGCAGGGCGCGGAAGGCGTCGCGGAGGCGAGGCACGTGGTCCGCCACAAGCCGGCGAAGGAGGGTCCGTCGGTCGCGCGCATGACGCGGATCGGGGTCCGCATCCCGCGGTCCGAGGCGGCGGGGGACTCGTCGGTCGGCCTGTTCACCGACGACGGCAGGTTCTTCGTCCAGGACATCGACGTGGTCACGGAGGACGGCGACCGCGAGGCCCGCCTGCGCGCCACCGCGCGACCGGGCGGGATCGAGGGCGCGGCCGACGTCCGCGACTGGGTGCTCCGCGACGACAACTCCCCGTCGAAGGCGCATCTGCTGGCCGTGCTCCTCGAGGACGGGACGCTGCTCCTCGACGGCGAGGCGCAGACGGGGCTGCCGCCGATCCGCGAGATCCGCACGCGTGCGGAACCCGACCTGTCGCAGTCCTTCGTGCTCGCGCTCGGCGAGGACGGGACGGTCCACGCGCGGGGAGCCAACGAGACGGGGATGCTCGGGCTCGGCGTGCCGGACGAGGGCGACTTCGGGTCGTACTTCCGCGACTCGTTCGCGCCGGTGCCCGGGCTCTCGTCGATCGAGCGCATCGAGATCTCGGCGCGCACGTGCTTCGCGCTGTCCGACGCGGGGACGCTCTGGGCGTGGGGCGGCGGAGCGCATCACTTCCGCGAGAACCCCGCGTCCGACCCCGGCGTGCCGGGCGTCGTGCCGACCAGCTCCCCGGTCGCCGACTTCGCTGTGCGCGACGCGTTCGGGTACGACGCGACGGACCTCCTCGCGGCGCACGACGACGGCACGGTCACCGCGCGTTCCGCGCAGCCGACGATGCCGTACCCTGGGAACGGCGTCCGCACGCGGACGGGCAACGGCGCATACGTGCCGCCGTTCACCGTTCCCGGGCTCTCCGGGATCACCGCGATCCGCACGAGCCGCGCGCTGTTCGGCGGCCCGAACGCCTTCGCGCTGCGGGGAAGCGACGGCGCGCTGTTCGCCTGGGGCGCGAACGACTACGGGCAGTGCGGGAACGGACTGCGTACCGAGGTGCTCTCTCCCCTCCAGGTCGACCTCGGCGGCGCGGCATGCGTGGACGCGCGCCTCTTCCTCGACACCTCGGTCGCGCGGACCGTCGACGGACGGGCGTTCGCGTGGGGCTTCTCCGTCGAGTCGCAGGCGACGCGCGCCGCGTCCGAGGTGCAGGGGCTCGCCGACGTGGTCGAGGTCCTGCCGATCCGCACCGCCGTCTTCGCGCGGACCGGCGCCGGCGCGGTGTTCATGTGGAACCCGCACGACGCGGTGTGGAAGCCGCGCCGCATCGAACTCCGGAACTGATCAGAGCGACCGGAGGCGCGTCACCCACGAACGCATCAGCGCCCGGCGGTCGAAGCCCAGCTTCTCCGCGACCCGCAGGCCGGCGGCGTCGGTGCGGTCCACGATCGCGACCGGGATGCGCGCGGCGTCGGAGACGCACTTCACCAGGCGCTTCGCGAGCGCCGTGCCGAGGCCCTTCCCGCGCGCCGCCTCGGCGACGCAGACGGTGATGCGTTCATGCTTCGACGAGAGGTCCACGGTGTGGGACACGCCGGCGATCGCGCCCTCGTGCTCGGCGACGAACGCCGAGCCGGCGGTCACCATCTCCTTCGGCGTGCGGAACGTGCGGAGCGCCCATCCGGGGATCATCGGGGCCGCGGTGTCCGCGTCGCTGATGCGGAGCCGCTTCACGCCCCCCTCGACCGCGACCGCCTGCGCGGTCTCGATCCGGTCGAACCAGTGGACGATCGACTGCTTCGGCGTCGCGTCGGCGTGGTGCTTCCGCACGAGGTCCGACATCTCGTCGTCGCAGACGATCTCGGTCGGGCCGCGGAGCCCCTGGACGTACTGGATCAGCGCGTCGGCGGTCGGCACGCCGAAGATGTACGCCCGGTCGAGCGTCTTCGCGGCGGGATCGCCCGAGGCCACGATGACGAGGTTGCGGGGCTGCGACGCGGAATCGACGAACACCTTCCCGTGGCGGCGCGCGAGCACGTGCAGCGGGCCCGTGGTCCAGGGCGTGTCCGGGACGAAGCCCACCAGGGCCGCCCACTGTTCGGGCGGCAGGGCGACGAGGGAGTCTGCGGCGGCGGTCTGGCTCATGTTCGGTCCTCCTCGGCGGACGGAGTCGGCGCGGCGGCGAACGTCTCCTCGACGGGCGCTTCGTCGGAGTCGGGCGCGGGCTCTGCGGGGGCGACGACGGTGACCTCGACCTCGTCCGTCTGCGGCGCGTACGGGACGGACGCGGCCTCGGCGCGCCCGGCGCCCCAGATCTCCTGCGTGGTCTCCTCCTGCGCGGCGCCGGAGGTCCGCACCGTCGTCGCCCCGCGCTTGTGGGGCTTCGACGCGACGGTCACCCGGTTCGGCGCGGCGGCCATCATGGCGAAGACCTCCGCGTGGAGGTCGCGCGCGTCGAACGGGCGGAACAGCAGGCGGTCGATCCCGGCGTTCCGCGCCTGCGAGTCGCTCACGGGCTGGTGAGGATCGGCGATCAGGAGGATGCGGAGGTCGTCCCGCCGGCGGCGCGCGAGGCGGGCGAGGTCCCATCCGGCCTGTCCGTTCCACTCGTGCTCGGCCACCAGCACGTTGAAGATCCCGCGGTCGTGGAGCAGTTCCGCCGCGCCCTGCGCGGTGTCCACCGTGACGACGTTGATCCCGAGCGCGCGGAGCGACGCCTGCAGGTCCTTGGCCGCGGCCGCGGGGCCCGCCAGGAGCACGCGGGGCTCCACCGCAGGCTGCACCGTCGGCACGTCGTCGGCCGACGGAACGCCCGCGGGCAGGACGACCGTGACCGTCGTGCCGCCGCCCGGCGACGACTTCACGTCGATGCGCCCGCGGTGCGCGCGGATGATCCCGTACGTGATCGAGAGCCCGAGCCCCGCGCACCGGCGCACGTCCTTCGTGGTGAAGAAGGGGTCGAAGATCTTGGGGAGGTTCTCCTCCGGGATGCCGCTTCCCGTGTCCTCGATGCGGATCGCGACCGCGTCCTCGCCGCGGTCGAACACGTCCACGGAGAGGCGTCCGCCCTCCGGCATCGCCTCCACCGCGTTCTCGATGACGTTCCGCAGCGCCTCGCGCAGTTCCGCGGCGTTGCCGCGGATCCGGCGGCGCGAGCGGCACGTGCGGCTCACGTCGTACCTGAGCCCGCGGTCGCCCCACTCGGCCGCGCGCGCGGCGTGGATGTCCTCCAGGGCCCCCGAGAGCGCGGCGACGGGGTCCACCGACTCCGACGCGACGGACACGTTCCGGATGCGCGTGAACTCGCGGAGGCGCCGCACGGTCTCCGTGCCGTCGAGCGCGGCGTTCTCGATCGCGCGCAGGACCTCGAGGGCCTCCTCGGGGAGCGGCTCCGTGAGCAGGTACTGCGAGTTCCCGAGCACCACCGTGAGCACGTTGTTGAAGTCGTGCGCGATCCCGCCGGCCATCTCGCCGAGGGCGCGGAGCTTCTCCGCGCGGGCCAGTTCGTCCTGCGCGCGCACCCGGTCGGTGATGTCGGTGACCACGGCGTAGGACCCGGAGCAGCGCCCGTTCTCGTTCATCGTGGGGACGCTGGACACGATCGTCCGCACCTTGCCGCCGCCGCGCGTCGCCCATGCGAGCTCGAAGCGCGACGCGTGGAGCTCCCCGCGCTTCGCGAGTTCCGCGCGGTAGCGCTGGAGGGAGTCCGGGAGGACCAGCTCCTCGACGAACCGACCCGCGAGCGCGTTCGCGTCGTGGCCGAGCAGCGCCGCGAAGCGGTCGTTCACGAACGTGATCCGGTCCTCCGCGTCCGTCATCACGAAGCCGTCCGCCATCGACTGGATCAGCGACGTGAAGCGCCGGTCGGCCTCGTCGGTCCGCGACTGCGCGCCGCGGATGCGCGCGGACGCCGCGTTCAGCCAGAGCGCGAGGATGGCGAGTTCGTCGTCGGGACGCGCGTCGGCGGGGACTTCCGCGGACCGGTCGTAGTTCCCGCGTCCGTGGGCGGAGGCCGCGGCGACGAGGTCGCCCGACCGCCGCTCGTAGTCGCGGGTGGACCGGCGGAGCGCCACGAAGACGGCCGCGCCGAAGACCGCGGAGAGGACGGCCACGCCCCACCCGAGCCCGCGGGCCGCGGCGGCGGCGCCGGAGTGGGCGGCCGCCGGCGTCTCCTTCGGCGCGACCAGGGCGACCGCGTACCCCGTCGCGGGGACCGGGTGCACTGCGATCCGGAGCCCGCCGAGCTCGCGGGAGAAGCCTCCGCTCCCGATCGAGAACGCGGGGCCGGCGCCGATGATCCGTTCGAACGACCTCTCCGCCGAGTCTCCGCCGGCCGCGACGAGTTCGCCCGTGCCCGGCGCGGCTGCGAGCACCCGGCCCGTCGCCGAGAGGAGGAGCGCCCGCGCGGAGGGGACCGCGCGCGACGCGGCGTCGAGCGCCTCGGAGAGCGACGACGGCGACGCCTCCGCCCACACGCTCGCCCCGCGGTGGCGGCCGATGTCCACGCCGGCCGTGAACCCCGGAGGTCCGGCGTCGCCCGTCGCCCACCCGAACTGGGCCTGCTCGGCCGTGGCGCGCAGCGCGTCCTCGAAGCGGCGCATCCCCTCCGGCGACGCCGCGCAGGCGTCCGCGAACCGCGCCGGCGCGCCGATCTCGCCGAGGCCCGGAATGCGGAGGGCGACGCGCGCCGCGCCGTCGGCCGGAGCGACCCCGACCCGGAGCGCCGGAGCCATCGCGGCGGCGAGTTCCGCGAGGAACGCCTCGTCCGCGGCCCCGCCGGAAAGGGCGCACCAGTAGACGTCGGACTCCGCGTCGGTCCGGATCGCCGGCCGACCGGAGGACGGCGCCGACGGGGCGTGCGCGCCGAGCCGGGCCCGGAACCTCCGCGCCTCGGACGCGACCCGGTCGGCCGCGCCGCGGGCGCCGAGGAGCGGGAGGACCGCCTCCGTCTTGCAGTGGGGCGCGGCCTCGAGGAACTGGGCTCTCCGACGGTTCTCCATCCCTGCGGCGGACTCGCTCTCGACGAGCCCCGCGACGGCCTCTCCGCCGAGCCAGCCGTAGAGAAGGCCCGACGCCGCGAAGACCGCGGAAAGCGCGACGGCGCACGCCATGAGCGTGCGGCGAAGTTCCGAGACGCGGCGGGGGGGCTTGGGAATCACGGGGTGGCACTGCCCGCAATGGGCGCATTCCCGTATCGGAACGCGAGGCTGTCCGACTGGACCGCCTCCGAGCCGGGCCGCCGCAGGCGCAGGCTCGGACGGGGTCGGCGGGTCCGAGTACCATCCCCGTCCATGCCCGCCGAGTTCGTCCTGCCCGCAGGAATCGTCTGGACCGCGCCCCCGGACCCCCTCCCCGAGGAGGGCTACGAGCTCGCATGGCGGGAGGACGAGGAGCCGCCGCGGTACTTCTTCTACGCGCAGCTCAGCGTGCTGCGGACCGAGCGCGTCTTCACGGGCGCGCTGTCGCTCCTTCCGCCGAGGGTTCGGGCGATCCTCGAGCTCCGCCGCGACGACGACACCCGCGAGGCCGATCCCGAAGGGCCCGAGCACGACCGGTGGGTCAGCCCCGAGGTGGACCTGGCCGAGGTGATGCGTGTGTTCGGGAAGTACTCCGTGCAGATCCTCCACGACGGGACCGTCGGGTTCGGCGCGTTCGATCCTGACTCGCCGGCCGAGGCGTTCCTCGACGACCACAAGCACCTCACGTTCTTCGCCGAGGACCCGGAGGCGTTCACCGCGCTGCTCGATCGGCACGGGGTGCCGCAGGTGGAGCACGTCGCGTCGGTGCTCGACGTCGCCCACGAGCACCTCTCGCTGCCGGAGGTCGCCGAGCGGTGCCGCGATCCGCGCCGCGACTGGATGCGCCGCCGCACGTTCGACCCGCGCTGGTACATCCCCGCGATCCGCCGCGCGCTGAAGATGAAGCTCCAGGACCCCGAGGAAACCGAGCCCGGGGATGACGAGGACCCGGCGGGGGCGTAGGATCCGTCCGGCGCGCACGCAGCGGCGCCGGAGGGACACGTCATGACGATCCGATCGCTCGCCGGGACGCTCGGGGCGCTGCTTCTCGCCGCCGCCGCATCGCAGGGCTGCGCCGTCGTCCCCGACGCGAAAGCCGGAGCCAGCGCGAGGGTGAAGGCCGCGTCGGTCTCCCTCGGCGAGGGGAAGCAGACGATGGTCGTCGCCACGTCGAAGCGGGACGGCGGGATCTTCTTCACGCGGCCGCCGTACGACCTCAACGGAAGCTGGTCCGCGCGCGTCTCCGCCGGGATCTTCGATCCGCGGGACGTGGAGCAGTCCGCGGGCGCGTTCTTCACCCTCGAGGTGGACCGCCGCGAGGCGTCCGGCAACCAGCCGACCGAGTACTACGGGATCTCGGCGCGCCGGTTCCTCCCGCCGGACCCGGACGTGCTCCAGGTGTACTCGTACACGCACGCGGGGGTCGTGCAGCAGACCACGTTCCCGGGGGCGTCCGCGGTGCACCTCGAGATCGCGGTGGACCAGATGGGCGACGTGGTCTTCACGGCGACGGACCTGGCGACGGAGGACTCCGAGTCCCTCGGCTCCGTCGATCTCGCGTCGCCCGCATCGCCCCACCAGGCCGGCTTCGGCATGTTCGGCGCGCCGAAGGGCGCGCGGATCGGGTTCACCGACTTCCGTCTGAACTCCCCCGGCGCTCCTGCGGTTCCGATCGGCGCGGGGCACGAGGCCTGCAACCTCGTCATGGAGTCCGCGCTGGCCGCGCTCGCCGCCGCGTACGCGGTGGACGATCCCGTGCTCGACGAGGGCGACGTCGGCGACGCCCTCATGTGGCTCGACGAGGCGGTGGACGCGATGACCGCCGCGCGCAACGCCATCGCCGCGTCCCTGGCCGCGGCGAAGAAGTCGCCCGAGCAGAAGGCGCTCGGTCTCGCGGAGAAGGCGCTCGCCGACCTCGTGAAGTCGAGCGCGGCGTTCGAGGACGACGGCGGAGCCTACGCGAAGAAGTTCGTCTCGCTGGTCGTGAAGCAGCAGTACGGCCGCGCGCTCGAGATCCTCGACCTGCTCCTCCCGGACGAACTGCGCTCGTTCCTGCCCGGCACGGGGATCTGACCCGCGAGACCCGTCGGCGCCCGTTCAGGCGCTTGCGGCCGCGATCTCGGCCGTGATGGGGCGCTTCTGCGGCCCCGACAGCGCGGCCTCGCACTCGGCGGCGCTCGTCACCACCTCGAACACGCGGTCGAGGCGCGTGATCGCGAAGAGGCGGAGGATGATCTGCGACGGCGCGATCACGACCATGCGCTTCCCCGACTCCTCGACGAGCTTCCGCACGCCGATCAGGACGGAGAGGCCGCACGAGTCCATCACCTGGACCGCGGAGAGGTCCATCACGTAGACCGGGACGCCGCGCTCGATCCGCTCCCGCGTGAGCGCCTTCAGCGCGTCCTTCAACTGGTCGGAGAAAGCGTAGTTCAGGAACTGGTCCTTCAGACGGAACGTGACGCGCGACCCGTCCGGCGCGTCGTCCACGGCCAGTCGGAAGTTCAGCTCGATCTCGTGCATGTGGGCCTCGCTCGACGAGCGTATCGGGCGTTCGTCCCTCCCATCTTGAGAAGACGCCGCGCCCGCGCGGCCGCCGCCGTACCATCCGGCGGATCGCCGAACGAACCGCCGCGGCCCGCGCCCGGCACAGCCGGAGGACGAGATGCCCGAGACCCCGACACGCAGCGCGCTCCGTCTGCCGCGCGTGGAGTTCGACCTGCCCGCCGTGATCCTCGGCGCGGCGGCGTGGCTCGGGCAGAAGGCGCTCTGGTCGGGCCTCGCGGCGTTCGTCGCCGCCCCCGCGGGAGCGGGCTCGATCGGCCCCGGTGGCGCGCTCCAGCCCGCGGATCCCGCGACCGCGCTGCGGTACGGGTTCTGGAAGCCGCTGCTAACGGGGCCGATCGCTCCTCCCGGCTCGCAGCACGTGGCCGCGGCCATCGACTGGACGCCGCTCTTCACGGCGGGGGAGAAGGCCGGCGAGTACCGCCCCGCCCCGGGGATCGAGTGGGGCCCGTGGACCGCGGTCGCGGCGGTGCTGCTCGTCTGGTGGTCCGTCGCGGGCGGCGCCGTGGCGCGCGCGTTCGCGCTCCGGAAGACGCGCGACGAGTCGCCCGGCGCCTTCCGTTCGGTCGGCTTCGCCCTGCGGAACCTCCCTGCGTTCCTGATGGGGCCGGCGTTCATGCTGGGCGCGGTCGCGCTCTTCGTCGTCGCCGGGCTCGCCGCGTCCGCGGCGCCGACCGTGCCGTTCGCCGGGCCCGTCCTCGCGGTGGTGGCCGGACCGCTCCTCGTCGTCGTCTCCATCGTGCTCGCCGTGCTCGTCCTCGGCGCGACGCTCGGGTTCCCGCTCTTCCAGGCGTCGGTGGCGGTGGACCGGAACGGGTTCCTCGATGCCGTGAGCCGCACGTACACGTACGCCTTCGCCCGTCCCGTGCAGTACGCAGTCGGAGGGATCGTGGCGGTGGCGGTCGCCGCTGCGCTCGAGCGGTTCTGCTCGTGGACGCTCGAACTCCTCGCGTCCATGCTGATGTTCGGATCGTCGGTGGCGGGCGGCGATCCCGGGCCCGTGTTCTCCGTGGCGGTGCAGTCGGCGGTGCGACTCGGCACGCCGGCGTTCCCCGAAGGCGCCCCGGGCGATCTCGCGGCGTCGGGATGGGTGCTCTGGGTCGTGCTCTCGCTGGCGCTCCTGCTCGCCCGCGGCTGGCTCCTCGCGTACGTCGTCGGCGCGTTCGTGGACCTCTACCTGATCCTCCGCGAAGACGTCGAGGGCACGTCGCCGACCGAGGTCTACTCCGACGAGAGCCCGGCGCCGACGCTGACGGATCCGCCGGGCGGCGGCCCGCGGTAGCATCCCTGCGATGCGGCTCCGCGTCCTCCTGCTCCTCCTCGCGACGGCGCTCGCCGCACCCGCGCCGCGTCCGGCCTCGGCGGGCGAACCGGCGGCCGAGGACGTCGCGCAGATCCTGGAGACGTATCGCAAGCGGTTCCGCCGCGACGCCTACCTCTCCGAGAAGGAGGAGATCCTCGCCGCGCTGGTGGCGCGGGGCGGGACCGCCGCGCGGGACGCCCTCGCCTGGTGCGCCGCCGAGTCCGTGGTCGTGCTCGAGGAGCGCGAGAAGGCGCACGCGAAGGTCGCGGACCGCCTCCGCACGGCGCAGAAGGACTACGGGGAGAAGTACGACAAGTACGCGGAGCAGCAGGTGAAGCAGGGGAAGCCGCGCCCCACGACCACGCCCCGCTGGCCCGAGTACGACGCCTTGCAGGCCGCGACCGCCGAGGCGACGACGGCGGAGAAGTCCGTGGACGAGGCGCGCGCCGTGATCGCCGCGGTGCGGAAGGCGCAGGGCGCCGTGCTGGACCGGCTCTCCGGGCCCGATCTCGCGAAGGCGGCGGAGGACGTCGCGGCCGCGATGGCGTCGAAGGACTGGGGCGTTCGTGCCGAGATGGTCGAGATGCTGGCCGGCTCCTCCGCCCCGTGGGCGTTCACGACGCTCCAGGACGCCGCGGCGAAGGACCCCGACCCCCGCGTCGTCGCTCCGGCGCTCGAGGCGCTCGGCGGGCGGGAGCCGTCGAAGGTCCTGCCCATCCTCACGGGCCGCCTCTCCGATGCGCGCTGGCTCGTCCGGGCCGCGGCGCTCTCCGCGCTCGAGCGGACCCCGTCGAAGGAGACGGTGGACGCCGTCCTCGCGTGCTGGGCGAAGGAGGAAGGGCGCCTCCGCGACGACTGCCGCCGCGTGCTGGAGACGCTGACCGCCTACGACGGCACGCCGACGCAGCCCGCGTGGTCCCAGTGGTGGGCGATCCACCGCGAGAGCTGGACGGGCCCGCCGCCGAAGTTCGACCCGGCGAAGCAGACCCCGGAGCAGGCCGCCGCGGCCGTGCGCAAGCGACCGCAGAGCGACACCGGCTTCTTCGGGATCTCCAGCTCGAGCACGCGGCTCTGCTACGTGATCGACCTCTCCGGGTCGATGAACGAGCCCCAGGTCGCCGGAAAGCCCGAGACCCGCGCGCAGAAGGCGAAGGCCGAGCTCGGCCGGGCCATCCGCGCGCTGGAGGACGGCGCCTGGTTCAACGTGGTCCTCTACTCCGCGAACGTCCGCGTCTGGAAGCCCGAGATGCAGCCCTCCACACTCGAGACCCGCCGCGCCGCGTGCGAGTTCATCGAGAAGGCCGAGGTCGTCGGCGGCACCGCCACCTTCGACGCGCTCGACGCCGCGCTCGCGCTCGGCGACGTCGGCAAGGGCAAGGCCCGCGGCGCCGACCCCTCCGGCGACGCGAAGCTCGACACGATCCTCCTCCTCTCCGACGGCAAGCCGACCCTCGGCAAGGTCATCGAACCCGACCGCATCCGCGCCGCCGTCCGCGACCTCAACCGCGAACGCCGCATCGCGATCCACTCCATCGCCCTCGGCGGCGACGCCGACGCGTCGTTCATGGAAGGCCTCGCGACCGACCACGGGGGGACGTACCTGAAGCTGTGAACGGCCGATCGGGCGGGGTCAGGGATGCGAAGAGGCGAGGGCTGTCCCGCGTCGGCACGCTTTGGCACGGCCGTCGCGATTCAGCGGCCGCGAACGCGCAGCAGCAGATCGTGCAGCGCCGGTCGGGCCGACGGCGCGTCCGGCAGACGCGTCGACGCGCCTGATTCCACGAGGACCTCCGTGAGCCGGTCGAACTCCGCGTCGTGGAACGCGAGGTCGGCGTCCGAGAGCCTCGACTTCTCGGCGCCGGCGGACTTCCGCGCGATCAGGTCCGGGACGTGCGGCAGCCGGAACACGTCGTTCAGTCGGACGAGGTTCGCCTCGACCTCGCCGGTCCGCATCAGGTGGATGCCCGTCAGCAGCACGCGATAGACGTAGAGCAGCGGCTTCACGCGCGGCGGGAGGTCCTTGGCGAGGAGCTTGCGCTGGTTCTTCGCGAACCCGGCGTAGTGGTGGACGTGGTGGCGCGTCACGCAGCCGTGCGCGATCTCGCGGAGCTCGGCGTGCTCGGACGTCGTCACGACGACGAGCGGCGAGTGGAGCTGCTCGAGGACGTAGCCGTTCGGCCGCAGCATGAGGCGGAAGAACTTCTCCGCATCGTGCGTCACCAGGTCGAGATCCAGGCCGTGCGTGTCGCCGGTGATCTCGACGGTGTCGCGCCCGCGTTCGAGGCCCGCGACGTCGCGGAGCGGGAGCACGTGGACGCCGCGCAGGTCCCAGTCCGAGTCCGGCGACGGGAAGCCGTAGAGATGCGCGCCGCTGACCGTCGCGAAGAGAAGGGGATACGGATGCTCCGCGGCGACGGTCGCGAGCCGCGGATCGATCACGTGACCGCGCTCCGCCGCGCGCGGACGAGGAAGTCGTTGGCCTTCGCATAGTCCGGCCGCTCCGGGAGCTTCGTCGCCGCGAACGCCTCCTCGAACTCGCGGTGCAGACTGCGACGCCATGCATCGACGTCGGCCCACGGCATCTCGCCGCGGCGTACGGAGAGGAGCGCCTCGCGGTGCTCGCCGACGTGGACGCGCACGATGCCGTCGCGGAGCACCGCTATCCCGGCGAGCAGCAGCCGCACGAGGTGCATCGCGTGCTTCCACTTCACTTCGTCGCGCGCGCGGACGTCCTGCTCGATCTTCTTGAACTGGGACATCGCGTAGCCGTTGTAGGTCTGGAAGACGAGGCGCGACAGGAATGCGTCTCGCATCGCGAGCAGCTCCTGCGCGACCGGCGAAGTGTGCTCGACGAGCGGCGACCACAGCACCTCGAGCACGTTCGGGTTCGCCTTCAGCGCGAAACGCAGGAAGGTCGCCATCTCCCAGTAGCACTCCTGCGTCGTCTCGCATTCGATCTGGCTCGGCACGCCGAAGAGCGACCAGTCGAGCTCGGCGGGCGGCAGGAAGACGCCGCGACGGTCGGTGTCGGAGTCCGCGTGGTCGAGTCCGTACGCGCGCGAGCCGACGACGCAGCGGTAGACGATGCACGGCCCGTACGCCTCGAAGTCCTCCGCTGCGTCGCCCTCGATCTCGAGGCCTTCTGCCTTGAAGTGCTTCAGCACGCGCAGCTCTGGGCGGCGGAACGACGCCTCCCTGCCGTCGGGGAACCTGACGCGGTAGCTGTGTGTCGCGTCCGCCGGCGCCGCGACGATCGCGCCGACCGCACCGGCCGGCGTTTCCGCACCTGCGCGGCGGGCGGGCACGCGGGTCACGACCTGCGTCCCGACGGGGAGGATCGGAGGGAGGGGCTTCGGCATCGCGGGCCCGAGGCTACGTCGTCGAGGGGGCGCCGCGGCGAATCGTCGGCGGATCCTCGCGTGGGCTCACCGTGCGCTCCTGATCATTCCGAACCGGAAAGCCCACGATGGGCGAGCCTCGAGCCTCGAGCCTCGATCCCGAGGAACTCCTCGCCGCATCTGGTCGCGCAGTCGGGCGGTCCGCGTCCTGAGCCCGTCGGCCCGGCCGCGGTCGAAGCGTCTTCCGCAGCGCGCGGAGCGTCCCGAACCAATCGGAAGTGAAGAATCGAGGGGCGTCCCGCAGGTGCGCGAGGAACCCCTCGTCCCAACTGGTGGCGCCGTCGGGCGGTCCGCGTCCTGGACCCATCGGCCCGGCCGCAGTCGAAGCGCCTCCTGCCGCGCGCGGCACGTCTCGAACGAAGCGGAAGTGAACAATCGAAGGGCGTCCCGGCGGGCACGCAGTACGCCGCGGCCGAGGACTGACTGTCTGGGAGGAGTCAGCCTCGTCGGGGCCCTCTTCCCGACGAACAGCGACGTGACGCCCGGCAGGTGGGGGCGGCGTGCCACGCCGACGTCTCCGCCGACCGATCAGGGACCGCCGAGGGATGCCCCGGCACCCGATGGTGAGGCGAGCGGCGAGGCTGAGGAAGACATGCAGAACCCGCAGACACGCTGGCGCCGACGCGCCGCGGCGGCGGCGATGCACGGGAGCGAGGACGCGTCCGGCCGACGAAGAAGTGTAGAAGTGAAAGCTGACCCCATTGGCACGGGAGCGAGGATGCGTCCGGCCGACGCTGAAGTGTAGAAGTGAAAGCTGTCCCGCTTGGCACGCTTGGCACGGAAGTGTAGAAGTGAAAGCTGACCCCATTGGCACGCGTTCTCCTCCCGCAGGAGCTCCGCCTCGGTGAGTCCGATCGCCATGCGCACCCTGTATCAAGCGCGCGAATCGGGATCCAGATCTATCCGGAAGAAATCACCGATTCTCCTGCATCGAGCGCCGCTCGAAGCCGGGCCGTCGCACGATC
>JAJVHW010000056.1 GCA_022072415.1 Planctomycetota bacterium | reverse complement strand
GGGGCGTCCGAGCCGCCGCTCGACCCGGCCCTCGCCGCCGAACTCGGCGCCGCCGCGGCCGCCGCCGACCGGCGCTCGCCGCTCGCCGTCGGTCCCGACGGTCCCCTAGCGGTCGAGGGCGAGTTCGCGTTCCGGTTCGAGGTCGGCGCGCGCGGCGTCGTGCGGACGGGCGCGGTGTACGAGTTCCCGCTGCCCGTCGGCACCGCCGCCGATCCGCGGCTCTTCGCGCGCGTCACACGGGACGGGCTGCCGCCGCGCATCGCCGTGATCGGCATGCGCGACGGCTCGCTCGACACCCTCTGGGCGTGGCCGTCGTCGGTCGGCGACCGGCCGCTCGAAACTCTGCTCCGTCCGTTCGCCCCGGCCGCCGTCGAGACGCAGCGAGGGGCGTTCGTCGCGTTCCCATGGCCGGCCATCGGCTCCGGCCGGAGTCCGCGGTTCGACGAACTCGTGGACGACGACGACGCACGGAACGAACTCGTGCTCCTCGGGCTCTCCGGCGAGGGGCGCGTGGCCGACGTCCGCGGGCGCGACGAGAAGGAGCGCGACGACGGCGACGCCGAGTTCGAGACGCTCTCGTTCTGCGGGCGGCCCGCCGTGTCCGGAGGGGCCGTGTACGTGACGGCCGTGCGGTTCGCGGAGAAGAGCGAGGCGACGGAGCTCCACGTCGCGCGGTTCGACGTCGCCGGGTCCGCCGACGCGCCCCGCCTCCGCCTGCGGTGGCGCCGCCACGTGCTCGACGGCACCGCGATGCCGTCCGCGCGGTTCCCCGCGAACGAAGCCCGCGGCGTGGCGACCGCCGGCTCGAACGAGGAGTCCGGGCCCGCGGTCGCCTTCCCGTCCTCGCCGACCGTGCTCGCGGGGCGGGTGTTCGTGTGCAGCAACACGGGTGCGGTCGCGTGCCTCGACGCGGCGTCCGGCGAGCCGGAGTGGATCGAGACCTACGAGCGCTTCGGGCCTTCGTCGCGGATCACGATCCGGCAGGCGGTCCCGCGCACGTGGGAGGACGTGGCGCTGCACGCCGACGGAGCGTTCGTGTACGCGGCGCCGCTCGACTCCGAGCACATGATCCAGTTCCGCCGCGCTCCGCGCCGGGCGCGGTCCGTGCGGGTCGAGACGTTCCCGCTCGCCGCCGCGGGCGGCACGGCCACCCGGGCCGGCGCGCTTCCCTCGGACCTCGCGCCGGACCAGATCGCGTCGATCCGCGACGGCGTGGCGGTGCTCTCCGGACGTGTCACGCGGCGGGCGCTCGGCGCGCTGCCGACGCCTGCGAGTCCGCTCGTGTTCTTCGACGTCGCCGCGCGGCGGCTCGCGACGGCGCAGGTGCAGGAGAGCGCGGCGTCCGGCATCCCCACGCCGGTGCGCGGCGGCGTGCTCTTCCCGACTCCGAAGGCGATCTACCGCGTGCCGCTCGGGTCGACCGAGGCGGCGCCGCAGGTGCTCTGGCGGAACGACGCGAAGGAGACGGAGCCCCGGCGCATGCTCGCGCTCCTCGACCGCGTCGGGAACCTCGTCCCCGACGGCGCGCACGTCTGGTCGGTCACACCGAGCCGCATCGTCCTCCTCCGGGCGGCCGCGAAGTGAACGCGCAGCGGATCCTCGCGCGCTGCATCGTCGGGGGGCTCGTGCTCGTCGTCGCCGCGCGCGTCGCGGCGCCGTGGTACGTGCGCACGCGGATGCTCCCCGAGGAAGGCCGGAAACGCGGGCTCGAGGTGACGGCCGACGACGTGCGGCTCCCGCTCTTCGTGTCCGGCGGCGCGGTGGAGTTCGAGGGGCTCCGCGTGGCGTCCCCCGGCGGCGGAGAGATGCTCGCGGCGACGCGGGCGCGGATCGACCGCGGCGGCGGCGCGCCGCACGACGTCGTGCTCGACCTGATCGAGCTCGAGGGGGCCACGCTCCACGTCGTCGTCGGCTCCGACGGGAAGACGAACCTCGACGCGCTGGCGGGCGCCGATCCGGTGCGCGGCGCGGGCATGGGCGCGGGCACGTCGTTCCTGCTCCGCGAACTCCGCGTGGCCGACTGCGCCGTGGTCGTGCACGACCCGACGCGGAAGCCCGGCGCGCCGTCGATCGACGTCCGCCGGATCCGCGGGCGCGCGGTGAACCTGCAGGTCGGTCCGGCGACGGATGCGCGACTCGCGGGCGAGGCGACGTTCGACGCGGACTGGACGCAGCCGGGCGGCAGCGCGCCGGTCTCGGTCGTGGCGTGGGCGCGACCGGACGGCCCGGCGCCCACGTTCACGGCGCACGCGGTTCTCACCGACCTCGACCTCCGCGCGATCCCGCAGTACGTGGACGAGACGAAGCGCGCGCTCCTCGGCGCGGAACGGATCGACCTCGTGGCGTCGATGGACGTGTCGAAGGGTGTGATCCGCGAGGGCGCGGTCGTCGGGCGCATCCCCGGGCGGAGCGAGCCGCTCGTCGCCGCGTTCTCCGGTCCGCTCGACGCCCCGGTGACCGACGCGTCGGGATCGCTGACGGCGCTTTTCGAGCTTCCGTTCGCGCGGCTCGGCACGGTCGGAACCGTCGCATGGGAGACCGGCTCTTCGGTGGTCGGCGGCGCGGTCGGGTTCGTGAAGGGGCTCGCCGGGGGCGACGTCGCGGGCGCCGGCGGCTCGATCCTCTCAGGGATCGGCGACGCGGCGTCGGCGCTCGGCCGCGGCGCGAAGGACGTGGCGGCCGCACTCTCGTCGGTGTTCGGGATCGAGCCGAAGGACGCTCGCGCGCGGCGCGACGTGGCGGCGGTGCACGCGGCCGTGCGGTCGTCGCTGGTGCTGGAGCAGGACCGCGCACTCGGGCGCTAGCCCGGATCATTCACGAGGCTTCGCGCCTGGCCGAGCCCGCGGGCGCGCTGCTGCGTCGGAGCCCTTGACCGACTTGCCGAAGTCGCTCTGCGGTCTCCTCCTTGCATCGCATCCCGCGGATCTCGGCCAGGGCAGTCTGTCGCCGGGCGACCGTCGGCGGAATCGACGTACAATGCAGGCAGTCTGCGAGTTGAATGCCGTTCTCGCGCGAACCCTCGTGAATGATCCGGGCTAGTGCGGGACGGCGCGCCGCCGTTGCGCGTGACGATGGCGGATGTCAGGAGCCCGCCCTCGGGCGGGTCGTCGTCCTTCGCGGCGGCTACGCGAACGCCACCAGCGGCACGCCGCCGCAGTCGCGGCAGGTCCCCGAGGCGAGTTCGTACACGGCGCGGCAACGCGGGCAGTAGGTCGCGGGCGACGCGCGACCGCGGCGTTCGGGCGGGGCGAGCAGCGCGTCGGGATCGGTCCCCTCGGCGCGGAGCCACTCCTCGTGGGCCGCGCGCAGTTCGGCATGGAACCACGCGGCGACGCGGCGCGCGGCGGCGTCGTCCGACGGCTCGGACGGCATCGCCGGCGTGCGGAGATCCGCGAGCGTCCGCTGCGCGAACCTCCGCGCCGCCTCCTCGTCGCAGAGCACCCGCACCGCGGCGGAAGGCTCCGTCCCGGCCAGCGCGTCCCGCGCGACGGCCTGCGCGGCCCGGACGGCGGTGAGCGGCGCGAGCGCCGAGATCCAGGTGAGCTTCCTCCGCTCGCTGACGGCGCGAGGATGGAGCGTCGCGTGCGCCCGCCGCGCGAGCACCACCGTCGTCACGTGCGCCGGCAGGAACGCCGCGAGGAACCACGGCCACACGTCGCGGAGCGCGTGAACCCCGGCCAGCGCGAGGACCAGCGCCGCGAGCACCACGAAGAGCGCGTTCGTCGCGACGAGAAGCGCGGGGAGCCGCCGACGCACGGCGTCGATCCTCGACTCCGCCGCCGCCCGCCCGTACCGCGCGCGCACTGCGTCGCGGATCGCGTCGGCGCGTGCCTCGGGCGCCGCAGCCGCGATGCGTTCGAGCAGATCCGCGAGCAGCGCCGACTCCGCCTCCGACACGCAGAGAGCCACCTCGCGCCCCCCGGCGACGACGAGCGGACCCTGCGCATCGACCGCGCGGAGCGCGTCCCATGGGATCAGGACCGGCCGCGCCGCCGCGGCCGCGCGGCCCGGGCCCGGCGCGATCCACGGGAGCACGCCCTCCGCAGACATCGAGAGCGGCCACGGCTGGAGCGCCAGCACCGGCCCGAACGGGGGCAGCACCGACGCGTAGACGACCGACGCGCGGAGCGCCGGCAGCATCTCGCCCGGCGCGTCCGGGGCCATCCCGCCGCGCGCGAGCGAGCCGCGGACTCCCGCGCCGCGGAGCACGACCGAGCCGTTCTTCACGACGACGAACGACTCCCAGACGTGGATGACGCCGAGGATGAGCGCGAGCGTCTCGGTCTCTTTCATGCGGGGGATGGGCCGCCGCGCCGCGGCGCGGTCGCCGTCAGGAGCGGATCGGCCCGCGCCGCTCGTTCCCGCCCTTGCCGAAGAGCTTCTTCACGCCCGCCACGAGCGCGACGACGCCGGCGACGATGAACTTCCAGAACTTCTGGAGGATGCCCGCCTTCGCCGCGAGCGCGAGCCCGCCGCCCGCGACGAGGGCCGCGAGCCCGTACTCGGCGACCTTGTCTCCCTGCTTGTATTCGCCGTACGTGTTCCCCGCCGAGAAGGCATGTCCGGCGATGAGCTTCCGGAACGGAGGAAGCAGTGCCTGCATCTCCTCCGCGCCGCAGACGAGTTCCGCGTTCATCACGCCGTGCCGCCCGAGGAGCTTCACCTTGTAGTTCGCGGACTCGCCCTCGGCGGAGCGGAGGCGGATCCCCCACTCGAGGTTCTTCGTGGCCTCGTCGTAGTGCGGCTCCACGAGCCAGCCGACGAGTTCGAGCTCCGGGAGCCCCTGCGAGCGGCGCATCTCGTTCGCGCGCTTGTCGTTCTCCTTCATCGACTCCATCAGCGCGCCGGCGTCGATCTTCTCGTCGTCCTTCACGTAGCCGATGTCCTCGAACTCGAAGAAGACGGCCCAGTGGCCCTTCGCGGGAAGGACGACGCCGAGCTCGCTCGAGCCGGTGAGATTCCCCCACATGCGGAGGATGGCGCGCGCCGCGTCGCCGTCGCCGAAGTGGTAGCCCTCCGGCAGGTCGAGTTCGGAGTGCGATCCGATCGTCGCCTTCGCGGGACCCGCGGTCCACGTGACGCCCTTGAACGGCGGCGGCCACGGCATCTCGACCGGCGGCGCCTCTCCGGCCCCGCCCCCCTCCGGCTTCTCCTGCGCCGCAGCGGGCTGCGTGGCCCCCGCGCCCGCGAGGACCGCCAGCGCCACGAGGCCGGACGCGGCCCACGCGGACACGAACGACCGGATGGATCCGAACATGCGCACCTCCACCCGGCCGCCGAGCGAGCGCGGGATCCGGCGGATGTTAGGCGTCGTCCCGAAACAACTGACACACTTCGTCACGCGGCTTGCGGCGGTCCGTTCGTGAGGACCCAACGGTCCGGACGCGCAAGCCGCGCGCCAGCAAGCTGCCGCGATGCAGCGGCCTGCTGCTGCGTTGGGCTCGCGCCGCAACTCCCTCCGTTGAGTTGGCGCCGCTCGCCCGCCTTGCAGCCGGCTCGCTGCATCGCGGCCAAGTGTGTCACTTGTTTCGGGACGACGCCTTACGCCACGGGTGCGACGCTGGCGCCGAACGCCGTGACCACCCGCCGCGGTCCCCGACGGTACGCACGAGACGCCGTCCGGCTCGCACGCCGCGGCTCAGCGCGAGGAGGTGGAAGATGCACCGGTGCAGCGTCCGCTGCCTCAGTCGGTGCGAGCGTCGGCGCCTTCGAACAGGCGGAGGTACGCGCGATACGCGAACCTCCGGTTCCGCCGGCCGCCCGTCGTCTCGTCGACGATCCCGAGACTCCGCATCCGATCCAGCATCGCCGACGCGGCGGGAAACCCGACGGACAGGCGACGCGAGACCCATCGCGCACTCACGATCGGCTGTTCGAACAGCACGTCGTGAAGGCGCAGGAGGTTCGCGCCGGCGCGCCCGACGGACTGGACCTGCGCGCGATGATCGTCGCGCAACGCGACGATCCGACCGGCGGTTCCGTGCGCATCGGCGGCCGTCTCGGCCACGCCCCGGAGGAAGAACGTGATCCACGGCTCCCATGCGCCGGAGTCCCTGACCGCCTGCAGCCGGTCGTAGTACTCCGCGCGATGCCGCTTCAGGAAGCCGCTCAAGTAGAGGAGCGGGCGGCTCAGCACGCCGCGTGCGCAGAGTTGGAACGCGATCAGAAGGCGTCCCATCCGCCCGTTCCCGTCGAGGAACGGGTGGATCGTCTCGAACTGCGCGTGGACGAGCGCGGCGTGGACGAGCGGCGGAAGCGAGTCGTCGTGCAGGAACTTCTCGAGGGCGCCGAGGGCGGCAGGGACGTCTTCCGGGGGCGGAGGCACGAACGCCGCGTCGGCGAGCGAGCACCCGGCGGGACCGATCCAGTTCTGCGTGCGCCGGAACTCGCCCGGGTCGAGCGCGGATCCGCGCACGCCTCGCATGAGTTCCGCGTGGATCTCTCGAATCAGCCTGAGCGAGAGCGGAAGTTCCTCCAACCCGTTCATCCCGCGGTTCATCGCGTGCACGTAGTTGACGACCTCACCGACATCCCCCGGAGCGGATGCGTCGGGGTCGCCTGACTCGTACGTCAGCACGTCGACGAGAGACGCCTGCGTTCCCTCGATCTGCGAACTCAGCACGGCCTCGCGCCGGACGTACATCGCGAGGAACAGCGCGGGGTTGGGAAGCGTCGCCGCAACCCCGTCGAGACGCCCGACCGCACGGTCCGATTCGGAGAGGAGTCGCAGCATCGCCGCGTCGAATGCGACCGGCGGATCCGGGGGCAGCGGCGCAGGGTGGAATGCCCTGTACCCGAGCGGGTGGCGGAGGAACCGGCCGGCGCGCATGACGCTGTATCGCTTGGAGAGAACAACAGGCGATCGTGGCTTGACTTGTTATCTTGAATCGGGCAATCGGCAAACAAGAGATCCGCCCGGGAGTGCCGCGGAGCCCAGGCGCGTGCGCGGAACTGCCCGCAGTAGCCCGCTACCCCTTCGGCCCCCCGCACTCGACGTACGCCGTCCACGCGACGTAGCGGAGGGGCGGGCAGAGGCGGAGGAGGAGGCGGTCCAGCGCGGCGAGGGGCCGCATCGTGCGCCGCGAGAGGCGGAACGGGTCGCCCACGTACGTGAAGGCGACGGACGCGAGCGTCGTGATCGCGTGGGCCTCGACGCGGGTCGTCGCGAAGCTGCGGGCGAGGATGCGGAAGTCGCGGGGGACGAGCGGGTGCTCGTCGGGGGTGCGCATGGACGGTGTCGCGAAGCGGTAGAGCGCCACGACGGGGTTCCAGGCCATCGGCTCGAGCATGATCACCCGGCCGCCCGGGCGGAGGCACCGGGCCCAGGACGCGGCCGCCTTCGCCGTGTCGAGATGATGGAGGACGCCGGAGCAGACGATCGCGTCGAAGCTCCGGTCGGGGAAGGTCAGGTCCTCGCCGTTCATGACGAGCGCGCGGCAGGTCCGGCCGAGCCCCTGCTCCGCGATCCAGCCGTTCATCCGCCCGACCGCCTCGTCCGCGATGTCCACGCCGGTCACGCGCGCCGTCTGCATGAGCCAGGCGGGGATCGCGTCGGCCGAGCAGCCGACGACGAGGACGTCCTTCCCCTCGAGCGTGCGGAGCGCGTCGTGGTAGCGGTCGAACGCGGGCTCGGAGAGGTAGTAGAAGCGGCTCCGGGGTTCGGGCCGCGCCTCCGCACCTGCCTGCGCCTCGACGCGCGCGTTCTGGAACGCGGCTTCGCGCCGGAGGCGGGTCGTGACTTCGGCCGGGGTCTCGGTGACGTGCATGTGCGGAGCTTCCTCGACCGTGCGTCTGCAAGGGGCGTTCCGAGCCCGCGCGGGCTCGGCGGGGCGGGCGGTGTCGCGGGGAATCGACGCAGAGGGGCGCGGCCGGGGTCGGCGGACGTCCATGCGGATCGACGCGGCGCCGGATTCGAGCCCGAATCCCTGCGCCGAACGTCCCGTCCGGTCGTCTGAGGGGGGTAGAGTGGCGGGCTCGGCGCGCCGCAGGTTCCCGTCCAGGCGTCTCCCCCGTCCAAGCGAGGTCCGATGTCCGATCCGACCGTGTCCGCCCCCTCCGGCGGCGATCTCGAGGCCGCGAAGCGCCTCGTCGAGGTCCACGCGCGCCTCAAGTCCGAACTCGGGAAGGTCATCGTCGGACAGGACCGGGTGGTGGAACAGCTCCTCACCTGCGTCTTCGCCCGCGGGCACTGCCTGCTCGTCGGCGTGCCGGGGCTCGCGAAGACGCTCCTCATCTCCACCCTCGCGAAGTCCCTCCACCTGACCTTCCGGCGCATCCAGTTCACGCCGGACCTGATGCCCGCCGACATCACGGGCACCGAGGTGATCCAGGAGGACCGCACGACCGGCGAGCGGCAGTTCAAGTTCGTCCCCGGTCCGGTGTTCGCGAACGTGGTCCTCGCCGACGAGATCAACCGCGCGCCGCCGAAGACGCAGGCCGCGCTGCTCGAGGCGATGCAGGAGTTCCAGGTCACCGCCGGCGGGAAGCGCTACCCGATCACGCCGCCCTTCTTCGTGCTCGCCACGCAGAACCCGATCGAGCAGGAGGGCACTTACCCGCTCCCCGAAGCGCAGCTCGACCGCTTCATGTTCAACGTGCGCGTGGACTACCCGTCGGCCGACGAGGAGCTCTCGATCGTGCAGCGCACGACCGGCGGCGAGACGCAGTCGGTCGAGCAGATCCTCACGGCGGCCGACATCCTGTCCGTGCAGGAGGCGGTGCGGAAGGTGCCGGTGTCCGACGCCGTGACCGCCTACGCCGTGCGGCTCGTGCGCTCGACCCGCCACAACCAGCCGGAGGCGCCGGACTTCGTGAAGTCCTGGGTCCGCTGGGGCGCCGGTCCGCGCGCGGCGCAGTACCTGATCCTCGGCGCGAAGGCGCGGGCGCTCGTGACCGGCCGCACGTACGTCTCCACCGACGACGTGAAGGCCGTCGCCCATCCCGTGCTCCGCCACCGCGTGCTCACGAACTTCCAGGCCGAGGCCGAGGGGATCACGTCGGACACGGTCGTGGACCGTCTCATCGAGACCGTCCCGACGCACGGCAGCGCGCACGGCGCCGCCCAGCCGGCGGCGGCGCGGGTCTAGTCGGAGCGCCCCCCGCGCGATGGCGAAGGACATGGCCAAGGAGGAGGGCTCCGCCCTCGACCCGGCGATCATCGGGAAGGTCGCGAAGCTCGAGCTTCGCGCCCGCCTCGTCGTCGAGGGGTACGTGTCGGGTCTCCACAAGAGCCCCTACCGCGGGTTCAGCGTGGAGTTCGCCGAGCACCGCGAGTACGCGCCGGGCGACGACCTCCGCTACCTCGACTGGAAGGTCTACGGGAAGAGCGACCGCTGGTACGTGAAGCGCTACGAGGAGGAGACGAACCTCCTCTGCCACGTGGTGCTCGACGTGTCCGAGTCCATGGCCTTCGGCACGCACGGCGCGGCGGGGCCGGACGGGCGTCCGATCCGGAAGATCGACTACGCGAAGACCGTCGCCGCCGCGCTCTGCCACCTCGTGATCGAGCAGAGCGACGCGGCGGGGCTCGTCCTCTTCGACGACCAGGTGCGCACGATGCTCCCGGCCGGGAGCTCGCACGCCCACCGCCAGCGGATCTTCGACGCCATCGAGCGCGCGGAGCCGTACGGGAAGACCGACGCCGGGAAGGTCCTCCTCCGCGTCGCCGACGAACTGCGGAAGCGCGGGCTCGTGGTGGTCGTGAGCGATCTCGTGGGCGACGTGGACTCCGTGCTCCGCGGGCTCCGCCAGCTCCGGAGCCGGAAGCACGACGTGATCGTGCTCCAGATCCTCGACCCCGCCGAGCAGGAGTTCCCGTTCGAGCAGATGACGCTCTTCGAGGGGCTGGAAGGCCTCGAGGACCTCCTCGCGGACCCGAAGTCGCTCCGGAAGGCCTACCTCGCGCAGCTCGAGGCGTTCCGCACGAAGCTCCGCGCGGGCTGCCTCGCGAACCGGATCGACGTGGTCGAGATCTCGACGGCCACTCCGCTCGACGTGGCCCTCACCTCGTACCTCGCGCGGCGCGAAGCCGCGGGGCAGCGCCGCTGATGCCGGCCTTCCTGAACCCCGCCCTCGCCTGGGGCCTCGCGGCCGCGTCGGTGCCGGTCATCATCCACCTGATCCACCGCCGGCGCTTCGTGCGCCAGCCGTGGGCGGCGATGGAGTGGCTCCTTCTCGCCGCGAAGCAGAACCAGCGCCGCGTGCAGATGGAGAACCTGCTGCTCCTCCTCGCGCGCACGCTGGCCGTGGCTCTCCTCGCGCTCGCCCTGACGCGGCCGACCTTCTCCGACACGCCGGCGATCCTCGGCACGTCGCAGCGCACGCACCTCACGCTCGTGATGGACACGTCGGCCAGCATGACGGCCCGGTCCGGCACGCGCACGGCGTTCGACGAGGCGCTCACCGCCGCTTCGTCCATGGTCGCCGCGCTCTCCGACGACGACCCCGTCGCGATCGTCGTGACGAACGACGCGTCCGCCGACGGCCGCGCCACGGGCCGCCCGCGCATGGTGCTCCGCGAGACGCGGGACCACGGCGCCGCGCGCCGGCGGCTCGGGGAGCTCCGCCCGGCCGCCGCGCGTGCGGACCTCGCCGAGGCGCTGAAGCTCGTCGAGGAGGCGGTTCCGCAGGCGGCGTCGGGGATCCGGCGCGTCGCGATCGTCACCGACCTCCAGGCGGTGTCGGCGGCCCCCGTGCGCGGCGACGACCAGCAGGACCCGGTGCGCAGCGCGCTGGAGCGCCTCAGGCAGAAGGGCGTCGAGGCGGCGCTCGTGCCCGTGGGGCGCGACGTCCCGAACGTGGCGATCACGTCGCTCCGCACGGCGGAGAGCCGCGACGTCGTGCAGGGCACGACCGCGGTGTTCCACGCCGAGGTGCGGAACTACGGCGACCGCCCCGTCCGCGTGCAGGTGTCGTTCACGGTGGACGGAGAGCCGCGCGGCGACGCGAAGCACTGGGTCTCCCTGCCCGCCCGCCCCGCCGGGAGCGAGTCGCCGCCCGCCGCGACGGCGCAGTTCTGGACCACGTTCGACGAGAAGGACGTCGGCGCCCACGTGCTCGAAGCGAAGATCGACACCGACGCGCTCGGCCTCGACGACGTGCGCGCCCTGGCGTTCACCGTGCGGCCGCGGATCTCCGTGCTCGCGGTGGACGGCGACCCCTCGCCCGAGTCCGTCCGCGCGCCGGAGACGTTCTGGCTCGTCCCCGCGCTCGCGATCCGCGACGGCGGGCCGATCTCGGTGCGGCGGATGACCGAGAACGAGTTCCGCGCGATGCGGAGCTACGAAGGCTACGACGTGATCGTGATGGCGAACGTCGGGAGCCCCGCCCCCGCGCCGGAGGACGCGCTCCGGCTCCTCGCGTTCGTCCAGCAGGGCGGCGCGCTCTTCCTCTCCACGGGCGACCGCGTCGTGGCGTCGCGCTGGAACGACCAGCTCCGCTCGCGCGAGGCGATGCTCCTCCCCGCGCGCCTCGGCCCGAACCGCGTGGACGACCAGGCCGCGTTCCGCCTGGACCTCTCGGCGAACCGCCACCCGATCCTCGCCGACATCACCGACCCGGGGAACGCGGTGTTCTTCGAGTCGCCGATCGTCCGCGGGTTCACCACGGTGGAAGGTCTCGAAGGCGAGAAGGAGACGCGCGCCGTGCTCCGGCTCTCCGACCTCCCGAAGACGCCGGTCCTCCTCGAGCGGCGGAACGGGAAGGGGACGGTGCTCCTCCTCCTCACCGCGGTGGACGACGGCTGGGGCACGTTCCCCGGGTCGGCCGTCTACCCCGCGCTCCTCCACGAGTGCATCTACCACGCGACGACGCGCGGCGACGCCGAGCGGAACCTCCTCTGCTTCCAGCCGTGGTCCCGGCAGGTGCCCGCGAACTTCGTGTCGATGGAGGTGACGAAGCCCGACGGCTCCGCCGAGAAGGTGGAACGCGACGTCGGCGCGTCGCTCGCCGGCACGGCCTCGTGGGTGAGCTTCCCGTCCACGTCGCAGCCGGGCGTCTACCGCGCCGTCGCGGAACTCCGCGCCACGGAGCTCCTCGGGCAGGCGCCGCCGCCGGTCCGCGACGTCTTCGCGGTGAACCTCGTCCCCTCGGAGAGCGACGTCCGGCGGATCACGATGGAGGAGGCCGAAGCGCGGTGGCGCGGGCTCCTCTCGACGGGCCGCGCGGACGGCGCGGCGGCCGTGGCGAAGAACCGTTCGAGCGAGATGGCGGTGCCGCTGATCGCGGCGGCGATCCTCTGCCTGCTCGCCGAGGTGTGGCTGGTCCAGCGCATCGGGCGGAGGCGAACGTCGTCATCTGCAGCGTCGTCTGCAGCGTCATCCGCGAAGGCGTCGGCGAAGGGGCGCGCATGAACGGGGCGCTCACGAACTGCGCGCACCCCGTGATGACGCTCCTCGCCGAGGAGCTCCGGAGCGGCGTCCGCTGGCGCCACCTGCCGCCGGCGTGGGTCCTCGCGCTCGTGCTCCTGCCGGTGGTCGTCTTCCTCGCCTGGTGGGCGTACCGGAAGGAGTCGGAGCTCTCTCCGGCGAGGAAGGGCGTCCTCGGCACGCTCCGCGCCGCGGCGTTCGCGCTGTTCCTCCTCGTCCTCTTCGGCCCGTACGCCGAGCTCTACGACACGCGCGAGGTGCGCTCGCACCTGGTCGTGCTGGTGGACCAGTCGCAGAGCATGGCGACGGTGGACAGCTACGAGCCGGAGGACGCGCGGAAGCTCGCCGAGGTGACGGGCGTCCCCGCCGAGCAGACGTCGCAGCTCCAGCGGGTGGACCTCGTGAAGCGCGCGCTCTCGGCGCCGGCGGGTCCGCTCGGCCGGTGGACGAAGGACTTCCGCCTCCACGTCTTCGCGTTCGGCGCGCAGGCGACTCCCGTGGTGTCCGTGGGCGACAGCGAGGGCGACGGGAACGCGGCGAACGAGCCCCTCGACGACCTCGTGCGGAAGCGCCTCGCGGAGATCCAGGCGACGGAACCCGCCACGCGCATCGGGCAGGCCGTCGCCGCGGTCTGCGACACGTTCCGTCTCCGCGACGAGCCGGTCGCGGGGATCGTGGTCGTCTCCGACGGGCAGGAGAACGGCACCGTGGTCACGCCCGCGGCCGCGGGGCGGCGCGCGGCGTCGATGCACGTCCCCGTCTTCGCGGTCGGGGTCGGCGATCCGCGCTCGCCCCGGAACGTCCACGTCGGGAACCTCCGCGCGAAGGAGGTCGTGCTCGCGCGCGACGACGCGGTCTTCGAGTTCACCGCCCACGCGAAGGGCTTCGAGGGGCGGCGCGCGAAGGTCGAGCTCTCGATCCAGGACGAGCGCGGGCGCCTGCGCCCGATGCCGATCACTCCGGCCGAGATCGTGCTCGAGGGGAAGGACGCGGACCAGCAGGTCCGCTTCAAGTGCAAGTTCACCGAGGCGGGCGAGTTCACGCTGCGGATCGGGATCCCGGTCCAGCCCGAGGAGAAGATCAAGAGCGACAACTTCGTCCTCCACACGATCCGCGTGATCGACCGGAAGATCAAGGTGCTGCTCGTCGACACGACGCCGCGGAACGAGTTCCTCTTCCTCGCCCGCGCGCTCACCCGCGACGTCGAGACGATCCTCGCGCACACGCTCCTCCTCGACGCCGACCCGGACGCGCCGCAGAGCCGCACGATGGCCCCGGGCTGGGATCCGATCGACGCCGCGGCCGGGCTCCCCCGCCGCGAGAAGCTCTTCGAGTACGACGTGGTCCTTCTCGGCGACGTGGACTGGCGCGACCTCCATCCGAGCGAGGACAAGGCGCGCGAGGCGCTCCAGAACCTCCGCGACTTCGTGGACAAGGGCGGCGGCCTCGGGCTCATCGCCGGGCCGCGGAACATGCCCACGCGGTACAAGGACACGGACCTCCAGGGCCTCGTGCCGATCGTCATCGACCGGAACGCCGAGCGCTCCGACCCTCACGTGGACCCGGCCCGCGGCTTCGGCGTGAAGCTCACGCCGGACGGGCGCGAGAGCCCCGTCATGAACATCGAGAGCGAGGCCGAGGCGTCGGTCGCGCGGTGGGAGAAGGACTCCGAGCGCTTCACGCTCTACTGGAGCTACCCCGCGCTCCGCGCGAAGACGATGGCGCGCGTCCTCGCCGTGTCCACGCACCCCGCGCACACCGACCCGCGCCACGGCGCGCGCCCCCTCCTCGCGACGATGCTCTACGGACGCGGCCGCGTGCTCTACGTCGGCACCGACGACCTCTGGCGCTCGCGGCTCCTCGTCGCCGACCGCTTCTTCTACCGCTTCTACGGCGAGGCGGTCCGGTTCCTCGCCACGCACAAGCTCCTCGGCGGGAACGCGCGCTTCAAGATCCTGACGGACCGCGACCAGTACGGGCAGGACGAGCCGGTCCGGATCACGCTCGACGTCCTCGACCGCGACTACGAGCCGTCGAAGGCGCCGTCGCACACCGTCACGATCGACATGCCCGGCGCGCAGCCCGGGGCCCGCGAATCGGTGGACCTCGAGGTGAAGGCCGACCGGAACGAGGCGGGCGCGTTCCGCGCGACGATCCTCCCCACCCGCGCCGGCGAGTATCGGATCCGCGGCAAGGTGGACGACCCGCAGCAGGAGCAGCCGACCAAGGTGTTCCGCGTGATCGAGAGCACCGTCGAGGGCCGGAACCTCCTCCTCGACGAGGCGACGCTCACGCGGCTCTCCGAGGCGTCGGAGGGCGGGCGGTACGTCCACCTGACCGGGCTCGGGACGCTCGACATCGCCACGCGCACGCAGGTGGTGCCGACCGACCGCCGAGAGGACGACCTCTGGGACGGCTGGTGGACGATCGCCGTCGCGACCGGCCTCCTCGCCGCGGAGTGGCTCCTCAGGAAGCGCTGGAACCTGGTGTGACGATGCGCCGCCTCGCGACAGCTCCCGGGCCGGTCCTCGCGGCGTTCGCCGCCGCGGCGGCGCTGCTGGCGCCAGTCCCCGGCGCCGCCGCCGACTCGCCGGACGACGAGCGCGGGCGCCTCTGGCAGGTGCGCACGGAAAGCGTCCCGCGGAACGACCTGAAGGAGTTCACCCGGCACGCCGAGCGCGGCGAGTGGCGCGCGGCGATCCTGCGGCTCCAGGACCTCCTCGACGTCCCGCCGTCGCGCTGCTCCGTGTTCGACGTGCCGGGTTCGAGGCCGCCGCGGTTCGAGAGCGTCGCCGCGACGGCCCGGCGCCTCTTCGACGGGCTGCCCCCGGACGGCCGCGCCGCGTGGGAGGAACTCCAGCGCCGTCCCGCGGAGGACCTGCTCGCCCGCGGTCTCCGCACGCGGAGCGCAGCCGACATCGACGAGGTGCGCCGCCGCTATCCCGCCGCGGACGTGCGCCGCCGCGCCCACGACGCCCTCGCGACCCTCGCGCTCGCCGCCGGCGACTTCGACCGCGCCGCGGTGGAGCTCGAGGCGCTCCTCCCGCTCTGCGCGGGAGCGGAGTGCGCGCCGGTCGCCGCGCGGCTCGCGTTCGCGC
>JAJVHW010000007.1 GCA_022072415.1 Planctomycetota bacterium | reverse complement strand
CGCCCGTGGTCGGACCGCCGCCGCCCTCACCGGGAGGCGTGCCGCCGCCGCCGCCCTCGGGGGGCGGGGGGGGATCGCTGGGCTCGCGGGAGTCCGGGGGAACTTCGCCACCCGGGCCGCGATAGGCGCCACCGTGCGCGAACGCCGCACCCGCCGAGCCGGCGAGAAGCGACGCAGCCGCAACCGTCGTGAGGATCAGACGCATCTTCGGTCCTCCTGTCCGCCCGCGCGCTCCGGGGCGGCAACCTTCTGTCTCCCCGCCGGAACCCGAGCCTGCGTCTTCCGCAGTTCGAGCCCCGCGTCGGGTGCGGAAACCAATCCGCCGACCGCTGCAGCGCAACGGTTGTGCCGTGAGCGTACCACGCCGCGTCCCGGCGCGCGACGGGAACGTAGCCGCCGCGGAAGCTCATGGCAGGCTCGATTCCGAGCCTGACGCCCCCTCGGGAGCCGTTCGGCCCGCCCGGACCGGCCCGTTACCGGAAGGCCACGCGCGGGACGTGCCCGTTACGCTCCCGGGCGTGGGACGGGGCGTTCCCGGATCGCGGTCACGGGTCCAGGACCAGTCCCGCCAGGGCGAAGTCCACGGCATCCCGGGCGCAGGTGCGGCAGTAGCCCCGGTCGGCGCAGAGCCGGTCCATGGTCCGGACCGCCTCCGCGCGTTCGGCCTCGGGGATCGCGGCCGCGTCGGGCGTGTCGAGGGCGAGGAGGTTCCTCTGGACGCGCTCTACGGCCGCCCGTCGGTCCTTGAAGAACGACTTCCGGAGGTTCCGGAAGAGGTCGGGGAAGACCGCGCGCATGTCCGGCGGCCCTTCGCCGGGGTGGTCCACCGCCCACGCGCCGATCCGCGAGACGAGGCCGCTCCGCCAGGCCGCCGCGTCGCCGCGCACCTCGAGCATCTTCTCGACGCCTTCCATGAGTCCGCGGTCGGGGTCCGACGACCGCCCCGTCGCCGGATCGCGGACGCCCTCCCGGCGCACCTCTGCGATCACGTGCTGGAAGTAGGCGTCGAACCGGCGGTCGTACTCCGCCCGGGCGACGAGCGCCATCGCCTCCTGCACGTCCTCCGCGATCCGCGCGCCGAGCTCCCGCTTCGCCGCGGCGAGGAGCGCCTCCGCATCGTGGTACTCGCCGTCCGGCTCCACCTGGAGGAACCGGTACGTCGCCTTCTCGCGGATCAGATCGCGGAGCGCGTCCACCACGGCCGAGTGCGTGAGGCACCCGCCCTCGCGGCGCACGCTCGCCTTGAGGAGCGACGCGCGGAGATCGCGGACGCTCGCCCCGACGCGTCCCTCGTACCGGCTCTCGAAGCGGTGCTCGTCGCGGAGTTCCGGGATCGCGCGGCGGAGCATCCGCGCCTCGTCGGCGGAGAGACGGTCGGGCGCGCGGCCGTCGGCGTAGAGCCAGAGCTTCTCCGCCGGGGCGAGGTCGTGGGCGAGGGAGCGGAGCCGCCCCTCGTGCTTCTCGCGCTGCGGGCGCTCGAGGCGGGTCAGCACCGCGAAGAACGCGAGCGTCTCCGCGAGGTGCGGCGCGGTGTGCCGTCCGCGCGCGATCTCCTTCGCCAGGTCGCCGTAGATGCGGAGCTCCTTCCCGAACTCGCGGAGGTACGGCACGCGCACGAAGTGCATCCGTCCCTGGAACGACGCGAACTCCGGCGACTGGCGGAAGGCCTCGAGGTGCCTCTCGTTCACGGTGGCCATGAACACCGCGTCGATCTCGAGGAGCTGGTTCCCGACGGTGACGAACCCCCGCTCCGTGGTCTGGAGGAGGTACTTCCCGAGTTCGAGGCTCCGCTTCAGGAAGTCGCTGAACTCGAGGAGCCCGCGGTTCGCGTCCGGCAGGTCGCCGATCACCTCGAAGAGCGGCGTGCCCGAGAGGAACCGCGGGAGCCCCTGCGCGCCGCCTCCCGCGATGGGCTGGAGCGCCGCGTCCACCGTGCCCTGCGGCTGCACGACCACGGCGCCGACGCGGAACCGGCGCGAGACGAACACGCGCTCGGCCTGCACGTGCCGCACGACCTGCCGCCAGTCGCCCTGGGCGCTCGCGAGGAGCCCCTCGTAGACCGTCTTGCACTTCGGGCAGAGGTTCCCGGTGAGGAACGCACGGTACGACTCGGCGCGGCGCGCGGGATTCCGCGCGAGCGCCGCGGCGAGCATCGCCTCGCGCTCGGAGTCGGGGATGACGAACAGCGGGTTGTCCCGCATCTCGCAGACGAGACGTCCGGCGATCTCGTCCGGCGGGAGCGACGCGAACGAGCCGTCGCCGTCCGCCCGGCGCTTCCCGCCGAATCCGAGCGACGCGCCCTCGGGGTGCTCCTTCGGAAAGATCCATCGAAGCGCATAGGCCGCGCCCTCCGGCGCGTGGCTGTACTCCTCGAGCCCCCGCTGGAGCAGCTCGATCAGACTCGACTTCCCCGACCCGTTGGGCCCGGAGAGGACGATCATCCGGTCGAGCCGGCCTTCGCGCGCGGCGGCGTCCACGGCCTCGACGACGGCGGCCTGGGCCTCCTCCTGCCCGGAGAGCGCGCCGACGCCTCCGTCCCACGGCGCGTCGAAGATGCGCCAGCGCCGGACCGGCCCGCCGATCCCGGGGACCTCCTCGGTGCCGAAGCTCCGGATCGCGTCGCGGAGCGTCTGCACGGCGCTCCGGGAGAGCGGATACGGGTCGTCGAGGAAGAGGTCCAGGAGCCGGTCGAAGGAGAGGAGCCGGCGGTCGGCCGCGTAGCGCTGCGCGATGCGCGCGCCGAGTTCGCGGGACGTCTCGGACCCGTTCGGGGCGTCCGGGCGGGGGCCATCTTCGGGCATGCGGTCATGCTACGGGCAGTCTCCGGCCGATGGAGAAGCGTCCCTCTGGAGGATTCCGCGTGAGCCGCCCGGACGACGCATTCACCAAGCTGAAGAGCACCGCCGGCGCGCCTTCGCCGGACTGGCCCGAGGAGTTCCGCCCGTACCGGTGGGAGGGGGCGGAGATCACCTCGTCGGACGTCACCGAGGACGACCGCGCAGGCCGCGACTCCCTCGGCACGCCCGGCCGCGTGACGGAACGGCGCGCCGTCGCCGTCGTCCGCGAGAAGCGCACCGGCGCGCTCGCGCAGCGTCTCCTCGAGGAGGCCGGGATGCGCGTCCTCGTCACCGAGCCGGACCGCACGGAGCTCTCCGTGCCGCGCCCGGTGCTCGGACCGGAGACGGAGGACCCGTTCCTCCTCGAGAGCCGCCTCACGGCGAGCGTGCGCGGGCGGTCGTTCCCCGGGCAGCAGCGGTCGATGATCGAGGCGAAGTGCGAGGCGCTCCGCCGCGAACTCGCCGACACGGCGCTCCCGGCGCCGCGCCGCGGGAGCGTCGAGACGATGCTCCGCAACCTGGAGGACGGGCTCGCCACGCAGATCGAGATGCGGTTCCTCGAGCGCCGCTTCACGCCGGAGCTGAAGGTGCCGCAGCCCGTGGACGAGATCGGCACGGTGATCCCCGTCCGCCGCCGCACGCGGATCGTCTACCGCGTCAACTCGATCGACCAGGAGAAGGGCGCGGAGGGCGAGGCCGACGCGATGGTCTTCCACGTCGTCGCGCTCGGCGCGCGCGAGGCCGCGGTGCTCTTCACCGGCGGCGTCCACGGGCTCCGCCACATCCACGATCTGGTCGAGGGCCGCTCGCACCACGCGTGGTTCGCCAACCGCGAGACCGCGCGCACGGACGCAACCGCGCCGTGGATCGGCCGCGCCGTCTTCCGCGAACTCCGCGACCACGGCACGTCCGAGGTCGTCATCCACAAGCGCCGCGACGCCGGCCCCGTGTCGATCGAGAAGATCGGCGAGGACCGGAGCTTCGTGCGCGTGGACGGCCGCCCGGTGGACGTCCCCGTCATCCGCTGCCGCACCAGCCGCGAGGACGACCTCGTCATCCTCGACGACGCCGACAACCCGCTCGTCCTCCGCCTCGTCGAGACCGGCGCCGAACTCGTGCGCACGATCGACGCGATCCTGACCCCGCCCGGTCACGGATACAGACTCCCCGGCGCGGAACGTCTCGCGGCGGTGTAGGCGGGGACGGCTCTCGAAAACTCGAAAACGTCCCCAGACCTGTGACGTTCGACCTCCGCCTCGTGCGTCTTCCTCCGGTCATGCCACGCCGAGCCTGCCGGGACGGTCCCGGACCCGCAGTGAGCGTCACCGATCGCGGCGACGTGTGGCGCTGCCTCTTCGTCACCGACGAGGAGCATGGCCTCGTCTCCTGGTTCTCCCCGGCGAACCGTCGCTCGCCCGCGCGATGCTCCGCCTGAGGGTCCGCGTCGCGCTTCGGAACCGCTCGCGCCGCGGCGACCGCGGGCACGCCTTAAAGGTTCGCGGCCGCGCGAACTGACCGGTCCGGCGGCGCGAACGGGAGTTTTCGAGTTTTCGAGAGCTGTCCCCGTTGGCGACGGAGGGATCGTTGATGGCCTCGGCCGGGCGGCGTAGCGTCGCCTGGCGATGACGAGCGGAAGCCCCGAGAGCACCAGCGAGGACGCGACCGGCGCCGTCCCGCCGCCGGCCTCGCCGCCGGCCTTGCCGCCGGCCCCGGCCCCGCCGCCGCACTGGTCCGAGCTGCCGGACGAGCGGCTGCTCGAACGGAAGATCTCGCGACTCGGGCTCCGGATCGAGGGGACCGACGTGGAGCCGCTCGTCGCGCGTCTGCACGCGGAGCTCGCGGCGAAGGGGCTCGCGTTCATGCCGCCCTGCCACGTGGGGGACGAGTGGTTCGTGCCGGTCGGCGTGCCGATGATCTTCGTGCCGTTCTTCCTCGTGCACGAGCGGCTGCGGCGGCTCGAGCGGAAGATCATCCTCGAGGTGGAGGGCGACGAGCCGGAGTGGTTCATGCGGCTCATCCGCCACGAGGCGGGGCACGCGTACTCCTACGCCTACTCGCTCTACAGGAAGCGCAAGTGGCAGCAGACGTTCGGGCTCGCCTCGACGGCCGAGACCGAGTTCTACCGGCCGCGGCCGTACAGCCGCTCGTTCGTCACGAACCTCGACGACGGCTACGCGCAGAGCCATCCCGACGAGGACTTCGCGGAGACGTTCGCGGTGTGGCTCGCGCCGGATTCCGACTGGCGCGCGAAGTACGCGGGGTGGAACGCGCTCGCGAAGCTCGAGTACGTGGACGAGCTGATGCGGTCGATCGCCGGGAAACCGCCGACGCACGCGCCGGCCTGCCGCGTCTCGGACTACGACTGCCTCGGCGTCAAGCTGAAGTCGTACTATGCGCAGAAGCGGCAGCAGTACGAGGACGCCTACCCCGACTTCCACGACCGGGACCTCCGCGCGCTCTTCGCGGCGGGCGAGTCGGCGGCGGAGCGGGTGAAGGCGGCCGCGTGGCTGCGCAAGCGGAGGCGGATGTTCATGGCCACGGTGTGCAAGTGGACGAACGAGCGGAAGTACCGCGTGGACGGGCTGCTCGCCCGGCTGATCGCGCGGTGCGGGGAGCTCGGGCTGCACGCTCCGGCGGGACCGGGCGGCGACGGGGCCCTCGAGCGCGAGGCGGCGGCGTGGATCGCGACGCTGGTGACGACGCACCGCTTCACTGGCAAGTTCAAGAGGACCCGGTGATGGGGCGCGCGCGCCGGCTGAAGATCCTCGCGCTGTTCGACATCACCGGGCCGACCACGATCGACCGGGACCTCACGCCCGAACTGAAGACGGCCGACTGGCAGACCGAGTCCGACGTGCTCCGCGCGCTCGCGACGCTCGGCCACACGGTGGAGCACCTCGCGATCTTCGACGACCTCTCGCTCCTGCGCTCGAAGATCGAATCGTTCGCGCCGGACGTGATCTTCAACCTGGCCGACCAGTTCAAGAACAACCGCGCGTTCGATCAGCACATCGTCTCGTACCTCGAGCTGCACGGGATCCCCTTCACGGGCTGCGGATCGACCGCGCTGACGCTCTGCAAGCACAAGGCGATCTCGAAGAAGATCCTCGGCTACCACGGGATCCGCGTGCCGGAGTTCGCCACCGTCGCGCGCGGCGACCGGCCGGTGCGGCCCCGGCGCCTCAAGTTCCCCGTGCTCGTGAAGCCGCTCGACGAGGAAGCGTCGCTCGGGATCTCGCAGGCGTCGTTCGTGGAGAACGACGACCAGTTCCGGGATCGCGTGCAGTTCATCCACGAGAGCATCGCGTCGGACGCGATCGCCGAGGAGTACATCGAAGGGCGCGAGCTCTACGTGAGCATCCTCGGCGACAAGCGTCTCCGCGTGTTTCCCATCCGGGAACTCGTCTTCCGCGAAGTGCCGCCCGACGAGCCGAAGATCGCGACGTACAAGGCGAAGTGGGACGAGGCGTACCGGAAGAAGTGGGGGCTCGAGAACCGCTTCGCGGAAGGGCTCGACCCGGCGGTGGTGCGCGCAATCGAGCGGACGTGCCGGCGGATCTACCGGCTGCTCACGATCGACGCGTACGGACGCATCGACCTCCGGCTCACTCCGGCGGGCGAGCCCGTGTTCATCGAGGCGAACCCGAATCCCATGCTGGCCGACGGCGAGGACTTCGCCGCCTCGGCCGCGGCGGCAGGGCTGCCGTACCCGAAGCTGATCGCGCAGATCCTCCGGCTCGGGCTCACGGCCGAGCGGGGTTGATGCGCGGACGGCGCGTCGCGGCGCCCGAGTCCGCCGGCGGCGAGGCCTACTCCTCTTCGCCGCTCTTCCGCTTGCCCCCGCGCAGCTTGTCGAGCCCCTCGCGTTCGCGGGGGACGTAGTGGAACCGCACCGGCACCTCCTGGAACGGGAAGGTGTCGCGGAAGCGGTGCTCGAGGTAGCGGCGGAACTCCGGGGTGAAGAGGTTCGGGTCGTTCACGAACATCCGGAACTCCGGCGGATGGGTCCCCGTCTGCGTCACGTAGAAGATCCGGGCCACGCGGGCCGACTTGATGCGCGGCGCCTGCTGCTCCAGGGCGACCCGCACGAAGCGGTTGAGCTCGCCCGTCGCCACGCGCCCGCCGGCCTGGTCGTGGAGGTCGGCGCAGAGGTCGAGCATGCGGCGGATGTTCGTGCGCTCCTTCGCCGAGACGAACGCGATCGGCGCGCGCTTGAGCCCGGGGAGGACGCCGCGGTAGTACTCGGCGAACTCGCCGGTCGTCGTGTCGCGGACGAGGTCCCACTTGTTCACCACGAGCATGCAGGGCTTGAAGTGCGACTCGATCTCCATCGCGAGCTTCTTCTCGAGCGCGCCGATCTTCTTCACCGCGTCCACGAGCAGGATCACGACGTTCGCGCTCCGCACGGCGCGCATCGCGCGGTGCTCGCTGTACCACTGGATCGGGTCGCGTCCGTCGTGCGCATGGGTCGTGAGGCCCGCGGTGTCGATGATCGTCCACGACCGCCCGTCGGGGCGCACGATCGTCACGTCCACCGCGTCGCGCGTCGTGCCCGGCTTCTCCGACACGATCACGCGCTCGTCGCCCGCGAGCGCGTTCACCAGCGTGCTCTTCCCCGCGTTCCGCCGCCCGACGATCGCCACGCGGAGCCCGCGGTCCTCGAGCGAGGTCGGCGTGTCGGCCGGGAGCTTCTCCACGGCGAGGTCGAGCACGGTCCGCACGTGGTCGCGCGTCTTCGCGGAACACGGCTCCGCGTCGCCGAAGCCGAGGGCCGAGAACTCGGCGACCTGCGCCTTGTCCTTCCGCGACTCGGTCTTGTTCGCGACGAGGACCACCGGACGCGCGAGCTGGTGGAGGCGCTTCGCGATCTTGCGGTCCGGCGCGGTGAGCCCCGTCTTCGCGTCCACGACGAAGATGATCACCGCCGCCGATCGCAGCGCCGCGTCGATCTGCTTCTCGATGAGCGAGTCGAGCGACTGCACGTCCACGACGCCGATCCCGCCGGTGTCCATCAGCTCGAACGCGCGGTCGTTGACGACCATCGGCCGGCTGATCCTGTCGCGCGTGACCCCTTCGGTCGGGTCCACGACGGAGACCATCCGCCGCGTGAGCGCGTTCATGAGCGAGCTCTTCCCGACGTTCGGGCGGCCTACGATGGCGATGACGGGAAGCTGCATGCGTCTTCCCTAGCCCGTCCCGGCGCGACGGGGAAGGATTGCCCGCCGCGACGGAATCGTGACGCGGAGGAGTACCCTCTCCCGGATGAAGCGACCGCACGCGGCCTCGTGGCTCCTCCCCGCGCTCCTCTCCGCCGCCCTCGCGGCGGGCGGGTGCGAGACGACGGGCCTCTTCGCCGGAAATCCCGAGGACGCGACGCCCGACGCGTCGGAGTGGGCGAGCAGCGTGGAGCTCCGCGCGCCGGGGGTGGACACGGTCTGGGAGCGGCTCCGCCTCGTCGTCGCGGGCGAGGGCTACCGCGTGGACGAGAAGAAGACGAGCTTCGAGAAGCGCTCGCTCGTGACGGAGTGGCGCGCGCAGTACGCGCCGGCGCGCTTCGAGGGGAAGCGTCGGCGGATCCACGCCGAGGTCGTCGAGGTGTCGCCGAAGGCGTGGATCGTGAAGATCGCGCGCATCACCCAGCGGAACGCGGACATCGACGACTCGATGAACCCCGTGAAGGCCGAGTGGGAGGACGATCCGAAGTCCGACGCCGCGGCGGGGGAACTCCTCGCCTGGAAGATCGGCGCCGCGTTCGCGGAGTAGGCTACTTCCCGTCCGCGGGCTTCGCGGGCGCGGCGTCCTCCGCAGGAGCGGGCTTCACCTCGGGGCGCTTCGTCGCCTCGACGAGCTTTCCGTCCACGACGTAGTCCCAGACCTCGAGCGCCGACGACGCGCCCTCGCCGAACTTCACGTCCACCTTGCGGAGGAGCGCCATGCCGCCGGGTCCGTCCCACCAGTGCGTGGCGACGGTCACCTCGCCGGTCGGCAGCGTGACGTCCGCGCCGGAGACGACGACCTTCTCGCCCTTCTCGCCGCGCTTCGCGTGGCGCATCGCGAACTCGACCTCGGTGCCGGCGAGCATCGCCGCCATGGGGTCGGCGGGGTCCACGCGGGGCGTGCCGTTCAGCGTGGCGACGAGCCCGTCCTTGTCGAACGTCAGTTCGAGGCGCTCCCACGGAGTGTCCTCCCGGAGCGGCATCGCCTTCACGATGCGCTTCTCGCCGTCCTCGCGGTAGTGGAGGTCGTAGCGCTCCATCCCCGCGGCCGGGCCCTCGTAGAGCGGGCGGAGGAGCTGGTCCACGAGCTGCGTCTTCACGGGTCCCTTGATCATCTCGGCCATCTCGGGGCCGAGGTTCTCGACGAGGGACGCCGGCAGCTCGACGTCGCACGCGAGCCCGCCCTTCCGCGACCACGACGGCTTCAGGTTCACCGGGTCGGGGCCGAGCTGGCGGAGCCAGATCTGCGCGACGGCCGCGACCGTGTCGCACGCCGCGTTCGCCGGGATGTCGAGCTTCGCCGTGTACGCCTTGACGAGCTCCTCGGCCTTCGGGTCGGCCTTCCGGACCTTCTCCGCGGGCTTCGCCGGTTCGGCGGGCTTCGCGGGATCCGCCGGCGTCGCGGGATCCGCCGGCTTCGGCGGATCCTCCGCGCGGGCGGCGGTCGCGGCGAGGGCGAGGATCAGGACGGGAACGGCGCGGGGAACGAGTCGCATGGAGTCCTCCGGACCGCCGGAGCGTACCGCCCCGATCCCGCAGGGCGACGGGGATCCGGGCGCGTCCGGGCACAATGTCGGCGCGGCCGACGCGGCTTTGGACGAACCTCCCGCGCATGGCCGGGCCGCCGCTCGTCTCGATCGTCACCGTCACCTGGAACGCGCCCGAGTGGGCGGCGCGGATGTTCCGTTCGGTGGCGGAGCGGACGCCGGTGCCCCACGAGCTGATCGTGGTGGACAACGCGTCGGGAGAAGAGACGCGGCGGCTGGTGCGCGCGGAGGAGGCGGCGGGGCGGGCGCGCGTGATCCAGAACGAGGAGAACGTGCTCTGGGCGCCGGCGTGCAACCAGGGGCTCCGGGTCGCCGACCCCGCCTCGCGGTTCGTCGTGCTGATGAACCCCGACGTCGAGATCCTCCGCGACGACTGGGTCGCGCGGCTCCGCGCGGTGCTCGACGACGACCCGAGGGTCGCCGTCACCGGGCCGTACCTCAACTGGAAGCGGATCTCGCCGGTCTTCGGCTGCGTGGACGGGTCGGTCTTCTTCATGCGCCGCGAGGCGTTCGACCAGGTCGGGCTCCTCGACGCGGAACGGTTCCCTTGGAACGGCGCGCCGTACGACTGGTGCGCGCGGGCCTTCGCGAAGGGGTGGATCTACCGCCGCGCGGAGGACGATCCGCCGATCCTCGTCCATCACGGGCACAAGTCCGTCGCGGCGTCGGGCGAGGAGCATCCCTGGCGGCGGGTCGACGTGGAGGACATCTGCCGTCGCGCGGGGCTCGCGCCCGGACGCCCGCACCGGATCGCCTGCTGGTGGCGGCGCCGGTTCGGTCCGCCGTTCTTCTTCGAGCCGCGCCGGTCTGGCTAGCTTCCGCGCAGACCGAGCTGGCCATCCGGGAGGAGACGGACCGGGATGCACCGACCTGCGTTCGTGATCTGGTTCACCGGGTTCTCCGGAGCCGGGAAGAGCACCGTCGCCGGCGAGCTCGCGCGGGAGCTGTCGCGCCGCGGCGTGGACTTCGAGGTCCTCGACGGCGACGAGGTCCGCGAGCACCTCTCGAAGGGCCTCGGGTTCAGCCGCGAGGACCGCGACACGAACATCCGCCGCATCGGATGGGTCGCCCGCACGCTGGCGAAGCACGGCTGCGTGGCGGTCTGCCCGGTCATCAGCCCGTACCGGGCGACGCGCGACGAGATCCGCGCGTCGTGCGCGTTCGGCGGCGAGCCGCGGTTCGTCGAGGTGCATCTCCGCGTGCCGCTCGACGTGTGCGAGGCCCGCGACGTGAAGGGGCTCTACCGGAAGGCCCGCGCGGGCGAGATCCGCGGGTTCACGGGGATCGACGATCCGTACGAGGAACCGCTCCGTCCCGAGGTCGTCTGCGAGACGCACCGGGAGTCGGTCGCGGAGTCGGCGGCGCGGATCCTCGCGCGCTGCGAAGAGCTCGGGTTCCTCCCGCCGGGGCCCCCGGCCCCGTGACGGCGGACCGCCTGTCCGCGCTCTTCCTGAACCCGCTCGAGCGCGGCGCGTGGGGCGGCGTCGAGCGGTGGCTCTTCGACCTCGCCGTGGAGCTCCGAGGGCGCGGGCACGCGATCGCCTCGGCCGGTTGCCCCGAGAGCGCGTGGACGAAGCGCATGGAGGAGAACGGGTTCCCGCACGTGCGCGTGCCGCTCCGCTCCGACTTCTCGCTCGCGCAGCGGCGGACCCTCGCGGCCTTCATGCGGGAGCACCGCGTGGACGTGGTCGCCACGAAGCTCCACCGCGGGATCCGCGCCGGAGGGTTCGCGGCGCGCGCGGCGGGGCGTCCGCCGGTGGTCGCGTTCATGGGGCTCGTCGAGACGGAGCCGGGCTGGCGCTACCGCCTCACGTACCGCATGTTCCTCGACCGCGTCGTGACGCTCGCGCCGCCGATGCGCGACGCCATCGCGGCGCGCGGCGGGCTCGATCCGTCGCACGTGGAGGTGATCCCGTACGGCGTGCGTCCGGAGGACTACGACCTCCCCGAGTCCGAGGGCGCGGCGCTCCGCGCGGAGCTGGGGATCGCGGCCGACCGGCCCGTCGCGGTGGCGGTGGGGCGCATGCACCTCCAGAAGCGGTTCGACCAGATGCTCGACGCGTGGGCGGCCGTCGCGGCGGCGATGCCTCAGGCGCTCCTCCTCTTCGCGGGCGAGGGGCGGCTCCAGGAGGAGCTCGTCCGGAAGTGCGAGACGCTCGGACTCGGCGGCTCCGTGCGGTTCCTCGGGTTCCGCCGCGACGTGCCGCGGGTCCTCAAGGCGGCGGACTGCCTCGCGATGTCGAGCGACATCGAGGGGCTCCCGATGGTCGTGCTGGAGTCGATGGCGGCCGCGCGGCCGGTGGTCACGACCGACGTCGGATCGGTCCGGGCGATGATGGACGACGGCGCGCACGGCCGGATCGTCCCGATCCGCGACCCCGCGGCGCTCGCGTCCGCTCTCGTCTCCGTGCTGTCGATGCCGGACCGCGGCCGCGCGCTCGGCGCGGCGGGGCGGCGGCGCGTCCTCGACCGCTTCCCGCTCTCGCGGTGCATCGACGAGACGGAGCGGTACCTCCTCTCCGTCCGGCGTCCGCGATGACGGCGGCGTCGGTGACCGCGGCGTTCTGCGACCTGCACGTCCACTCGACCGCGTCCGACGGCTCGGTGCCTCCTCGCGACGTGGTCCGCCTCGCCCGCGACGCGGGGCTCGCCGCGTTCGCGCTGACCGACCACGACACGATGGACGGATACGCCGAGGCGTGCGACGAGGGCGCGAAGCTCGGAGTGCGCGTGGTGCCGGGCGTGGAGCTCAGCGTGCCGCACGAGGGGACGTGCCACGTGATCGCGCTCGGAGTGACGCCGGGGCATCCGTCGATCGAGGCTCTGGCGTCGCGCTTCCGCCGCGGGCGCGAGGAGCGGAACGAGGGCATCGTCGCGAAGCTCCGCGCGCTCGGGATCGACGTCACGATGGAAGACGTGCGCCGCGAGGCGAAGGGCGCCATCGTCGCGAGGCCGCACTTCGCCGCGGCGCTGGTGAAGAAGGGCGCGGTGCGGAACCAGTGGGACGCCTTCGAGAGGTACCTCGCGAAGGGCGCGCCCGCCTACGTGGACCGCGACCGCGCGGACCTCGCCGACGTGGTCCGCTCGGTGCGCGCGGCGGGCGGCGCCACGGTCATCTGCCACCCGTTCACGCTCGGGTACGACGACTCGGAGGAGACGCTCGACTTCCTCGTGTCGGCGAGGAACGCGGGCGTGGACGCGCTCGAGGTCCGCTACGGGCGGTACACGCGCTCCGACGAGAAGCGCTGGGAGAAACTCGCGGGGAAGGCGGGCCTCCTGCCTTCCGGCGGGAGCGACTTCCACGGGGCGGCGAAGCCGGGGATCAAGGTCGGGAGCGGCTCGGGGCGGATGCGCGTGCCGCTCGAGTGGCTCGACGCGCTCCTCGACCGCGCGGCGTCGAGGGGCTGACGTCTCGGTGCTGGCGTCTCTGTTCCGACTGACTACTTCTTGCCGCCGTCCCCGGGCGCGGGCGCCTTCGGGGGGACCGGCATCGCGCCGCCCGGCTTGACCTTCACCTTGGGAGTGAGGTCCACGGTCAGGTCCGCGTCCTTCGTCTTCCCTTCCTCGATCGCCACGTCGGGGGCGTCGTCGGAGAAGAAACCGTCCTGCGACTCCGCGTCGACGGTCACGGTCCACCCGGCCGGCAGGTACGGGAAGCGGTAGCGCCCGTCGGCGTCGGCGACGATCCGCACCTCGAGTTCCTCCATGGGATCGAAGGTGGGGCGAGCGCCGGGCTGCGGCTTCGGCACGACGGTGGTGATCGTCACGATCGCGCCGGGGATCGGCTTCCCGTCCGGCGTGCGGACGGCGCCCTGCACCCCGCCGCCGGGGAGCGCCGTGACGCGCTCCTCCTTCCCCTCCTCGTAGTCGTCGGGCGCGGCGATCACGACGGCGTAGCCCTTCTTGAAGCCGTAGATCTTCTCGCGCCGGCCCATGAACTCGAACGCGAAGGAGTACCGGCCCTCGGAGTCGGTCGCGCCGGGGAGCTTCTCCGAGTGGACGACGTCGTACTGCGTGTCCGGGTTCCCGGCGAAGAACTCGACCCCCGCGACCGGGGTCCCGCCCGTGTCCACGACGACGAGCGGCGTGAGCACGGCCTTCTCGAACGTGAGCACGGAGTCGTGCTGGAGCGCGTCGGGGCGGAGGATCTCCGACTCCTCGGAGAGGACGACGAGACCTTCCGCGCGCCCGTTGATGAGCCAGTGCCCGTCCGGCAGCCCCGCGAACTCCGCGAAGCCGCTGTCGTTCGTCTTCCCGATCACGTACGCGAACGTGTCCTCGTTGAGGACGACGATCTCGGCGCCGGCGACGCCGGGGAGGTCCTCCGGCTTCCGGCGGACGGACTCGCCGTCGTCCACGACGGCCTTCACGCGAAGCGTGGTGCCGCGCGGGAACGCGATCTCCACGGGCTCGCCGCGGCGCACCTCGACGCGCTTCCCGAGGAGCGGAGGGTGCTCGGCGGATCCGGCGCGGACCTCGTAGCGCCCGGGCGGCATGTCGTCGATGCGGAACGCGCCGCCCTCGCCGCTCGTGGTCATCCACTCGCGGTCGCCCGACGTGAACGCGATCTTCGCGCCCTTCACCCCGTTCCCGGTGTTCGGCGCGCGGATGGTGCCGTTCACGACGCCTGCGCTCGCGATGACGAGCTCCACGTCCTTCTGCCCCATGGCCACGCCGCCGCGGCTGGCGGAGCCGAGCGTCTCGGAGCGGGCGACGAGGCGGTACGGCCCGGGGCCGTACATCGGCGAGTGGACGAACTTGAAGCGGCCCTCCGCGTCGGCGTCCGCGCTGGTCAGCGCCTCGGCGGCGAAGCGCGACGGGTCGGGCGCCGGGAGGTCGGCCCAGGAGCGGAGCGGCCGCGGGCTCTCAAGGTCCTCGACCGAGAGCTCGACGACGAGTCCGACCTTGCGGACCTCGTCGGGGTTCGTGGCGGGCGGCGGAGCCACCGGCTTCGGCGGCGGAAGGAGGGACACCTTCGCGCCGGCGACGGGCTTCCCCTCCCCGTCCACGACGATCCCCGTGATCTCCGCCGGGGGCCGCGGCTTCGCGGGGGCGCGGGTCCCCGAGCGGGGCGGACGGACCGGCTTCGGCGTGGCCCGCGACGTGCCCTTCGCGGGCGCGCCGGGCTGCACGGGGATCGGCTTCGCGGACGTGCCGCCCTCGTCCTTCTGCAGGAGGAAGTAGACGGCCGTGAACGAGATGGCCGCCACCACGAGGAAGGCGAGGCCCATCATGACATTGGAGGACTTCACGGGGATGGCTCCGTTGGGACGCTCTGGGGACCGTTCACGAAGTTACCGCCTGTCGCCGGGGAGCGGGGACAAACGCGGATGGGTGGGTCCGTCCTTCGAGAGACGATCGAGGAGCGCGTTCCATGCCGGATCCGCCGCGAGGCCCGCGGATTCGAGCCCCGAGCGGACCCGTGAGGCGTCCCGGAGGCCTGCCGCGACGGCCGCCGCGAACGCCTCGCGGGCGGCGTCGGTCTGCCCGAGGCGGAGGAGCGCGAGGGTCTCGAGCTCCCGCACCCGCGGGTTCGCGGGGTCCCGTTCGAACGCGCGGACGGCGGACCTGCGCGCGCCTTCGGCATCGCCCGCCGCGAGGCGCTCCTCGCCGCGGAGGAGGAGGGCCCTCGCCGACAGCGCGTCGGCGCCGTCGGGGTCGCCGCACTCGCGGAGGACCGACGCCGCCTGCTCGAGATACCACGGGGCGGTCGGCAGTTCGGCCGTGACGGGCCCGAGGACGAGGGCGCGCGCGCCGTCGCGGTCGTCCGCCGCGAGCCGTTTCGCGCGGGACGCGATCACGGCGAGCATCGCTTCGTCCCGCCGGACGAACGCCCGCGCGAACCGGTCGTGCGCGGACATGTCGCTCGCAGCGCGGAGGCCGGCCAGCGCCGCGAGCGCGGCGTCGCGGCGCGACTCGTCGGGCGACGCGAGCAGCCCGACCTCGGCCCGGAGGGCCTGGAAGCGGACGTCGTGGGGAAGCATCGGGGCCGCCGCGTCGAGGTC
>JAJVHW010000101.1 GCA_022072415.1 Planctomycetota bacterium | reverse complement strand
TTCTCCGGGCAGCCTGGCGGGCCGGCGCGGCGGCGGGGATCACGGCGGCGTTCGCGCTCCGGCCGCTCGCGGTCGCGGCGGCGACGCTCGGGCGGCGGGAGGCGGTGGTCCGGTCGGGGAGCCGGTCGTTCCACGCCCTGTCGAAACGGCTCTGCCCGCTGCTCGGACTCCGGGTGTCGGTCGCGGGGTCGCTCCCGCCCGGCCCGGTGCTCGTGACGCCGAACCACATGTCGTACCTGGACGTCCTGGTGCTCGCCTCGGCGGGCGACTCCGTGTTCGTGTCGCGGGCCGACGTGGCGAACTGGCCGGGGATCGGTCCGCTGTCGCGGCTCGGGGGGACGATCTTCGTCGAGCGCGAGCGGCGGCGGGACGCTCCGCGGGCGGCGGAGGAGATGGGCGCGTCGCTCGACCGCGCGTTCCGCGTGGTCGTGTTCCCGGAGGGACGGGCCGGCGACGGCGCCGACGTGCAGCCGTTCCGGAGCCCGCTGCTCGAGTCGGCGTGCCGCCGCGGAGTGTCGTGCGTCCCCGTCGCGATCCGCTACGACGTGCCCGGCGGAGACGCCGCCCGCGACGTGGCGTGGGCCGACGACACCCCGTTCGGGTCCCATGCGTGGCGCCTGCTCGGGATCCGCGCGGTCCACGCGAGCGTGCGGATCGGGCCGCCGCGGACCGGCGGCGACCGGAAGGCCATGGCCCGTCAGCTCGAATCGGACTGCCGCGCCCTGCTCGCCGTCGGCTCTGCTACCGCGGACCCCAGCCCGGCGCGGTGATCGACGTCTCCGTCACGTCGCCGAACTGCGACACGACGGGGCGGACCGCCTCGGCCTTGCCGATCACGACCCAGGAGAGGTCCCGCGGGAACCGCTCGCGGACCACGCGGTTGACGTCGTCGAGCGTCACCGCATCGACCTTCGCGAGCAGGGTGTTCACGAGGTCACGCGACAGCCCGTCGAACCGCAGCGAGAGGAGCAGGTCCGCGCGCTGGTCGGCCGTCTCCACGGCGTTCGGCGCGTACTGTCCGCGGATGTACGCCTTCGACGACTCGAGTTCCTCCGCAGTGAGCCCCCGGTCGAGGAACTCGCGGTAGAGCGCGAGCGCGGTCGTCATGCACGCCTCGGCCTTCCCCGTCTCCGTGTAGCTGCTGACGAAGAAGAGCCCGCCGCGGGAGTCGTCGAAGTTGCTGCCCGCGCCGTACGTGAGCCCGAGCTCCGTGCGGAGCTTCGCGTTGAGGCGGCTCGTGAACCGCCCGCCGAACACGGTGTTCGCGACGTAGCGCGCCGCGAAGTCCGGGTCGCTCCAGTCGAACGCCATGTTCCCGAAGCGGAAGAACGTCTGCCATGCGTCGGGCGCATCGACGAGGAGCACCTTCCCCGAGGCCGCGCGGGGAGTCGCCGGCTTCGCGGCGGGCGGCGCGGACTTCGACGTCCATCCGCCGAATCGCGCCTCGATCGCCGCGCGCATCGCGGAGGGCTCGAAGTCCCCCGCCACGACGAACCACGCGCGGTCCGGCGCGAGCTGCGACCGGGCCGCGGCGCGGACGTCGTCCAGCGTGACCGCGGCGAGCGTCTCCTCGGAACCGACCACGGGCCGCGACCACGGCGTGCCGCGGAACATGAACGAGCCCCAGTACTGCGGCATCACCGACTGCGGCTCCTCGCGCGACGCGCGGAGCCCGTCGATCGCGAGGGCGCGTTCGCGCTCGAAGTCCCCGGGCGCGAGGCGCGGACGCTGCGCCATGTCGGCGAGCAGCTCGAGGGCGAGGTCCCCGTCGTCCTTCAGGAAGTCCGCCGACAGCGTGACGCTTCGCTGCGCCGCGGCCGCGCCGACCGAGCCGCCGACGAACTCGACCGCCTCGCTGAACGCCGGAAGGTCGCGCGATCCCGCGCCGCAGGAGAGGAGCGACGCGAGGAGCGACGCCGTGCCCTCCTTCCCCGCCGCATCCTCCATCGAGCCGCCGGCGAACCGGAGGCGGAACGCGACGAGCGGCACCTCGGAGTCCGGCATGAGGATGACGCGCATCCCGCTCGCCGTCGCGAACTCGCTCCCGGCGGGAATGAGTTCCTCGGGCCCGACGCCGGCCGACGCGGCCGTCCCCGCGCACCCCGCGGCGAGCACGAGCAACAGCAGCGCGGACTTCATTTCGCCCCCGTCCCGGCGTGTCCGCCACCTTCTCCGCCGCTCCCGGCGCGCATCACGGCGACCGTGCGGTTCTCCTTCGTGAACGTCTTCGCCACCACGCGCTTCACGTCGTCGGCGGTGACCGCGGCGATGCGGTCGATCCGCTGCTGCACGTTCCTCCATCCGCCGAAGAACGTCTCCGTCTCGCCGAGGAGGTGCGCCTTGCCGTCGATCTTCGCGAGCCGGTGGAGGATCTCGGCGCGGTTCTTGTTCCGGACCCGCTCGAGCTCGCGCTCGGTCGGCCCTTCGACCGCGAGCTTCGCGATCAGCGCGAGGGCGCGTTCCTCGGCCTGCTCCACCGCGCGGTCGCCGCGGAGGGTCAGGTCCACGGTGAAGAGGCTCGGGTCGAACTGGTGCCCCTGCCATCCCCCGCCGACGCCGAGGCAGACCTGCTCCTCCTCGACGAGGGCCCGCGGCAGGCGGCTCGCGTCGCCGTCGAGGAGGAGGTCCTCGATCACCTCGAACACGGGGAACTCCGGGTCCCCGGTCGCGCACATGTGCCAGCCGAGGATGACCATGGGGAGCTGCGCGTTCGGATCCACGAGCTCCACGCGCCGCTCGCCCTTCTGGGGCGGTTCCTGCGTGTGGACGGGCCGGCGCTCGGGCTTCCTCGGGATCGCGCCGAGCGCGTCCTCGACCCGCCGGAACGTCTCCGCAGGGTCCACGTCGCCGACGATCACCATCACCGCGTTGTTCGGCGCGTAGTTCTCGTCGTAGAATCGCTCCAGGTCCTCCTGCTTCCAGTTCCGGATGTCGTTCTCCCACCCGATCACGTCCCACTGGTACGGGTGCGCCGTGTACGACGCCGCGCGGTGCTGCTCCGCCAGCACCTCGTGCGGGTCCTCGCGGCCGAGGCGGAACTCGCTGTAGACGACCTCGAGCTCCGCCTTCACGTCGGCCGGGTCGAAGCGCAGCCCCGACATGCGGTCGCGCTCCATGTCCAGCACGAGCGGCAGCGCCGACTTCGGGAACCAGTTCTGGTAGACGGTCACGTCGAACGACGTGTAGGCGTTGTTGCTGCCGCCGGCCGCCTCCATGTCCCTGTCGAACGACTTCCCGTACTTCACGCCGCCGCGGAACATCATGTGCTCGAAGAAGTGGGCGACTCCGGTGATGCCCGTGCGCTCGTTCCGCGAGCCGACCCGCCAGAACGTGTTCATGGCCACGTTCGGGATCGAGCGGTCGGGGAGGACGATCACCTTGAGCCCGTTCGCGAGCACCCGCTCCTCGGCGGGGAGGACGACGGGCGTCCGCTCCTTCGCCGGAGCCTGCGGGTCGGCCCGCGCGGTCCGCGCCGCCGGGATCGGAAGCGCCAGCGCGAGCGCCAGCGCCGCGGTTGCCATCGGTCTCATCGTGCCCTCCGGAGGTCCGCGCGCGCTGCCCGCGGGCGCTCATCCACCGTTCTACGCATGAGGCCGCGCCGCCCCGCCGCCGATTCCGGCGTGTCGTCCGAATGCCGGTGGGGTTACGATGCCCTCCCCATGGCGAGGACCGCCCATCCGCCGACCCATCCGTCGCAGAACGTGCGCCCCGTCGCACTGAACCACGTGCACCTCACCGCGGAGGATCCCGAGGCGGAGATCGCGTTCCTCTGCAACGTGCTCGGCTTCCGGCGGGACAAGAGCCACCGCTCGTTCGTGTGGCTCGGGAACATGCAGCTCGCGGTGACCAAGGGCGAACCGATCCGGAACGAGCGCTTCCACCTCGGCTTCCGCATGGATTCCGCCGCGGCCGTGGACGAGCTCTGCGCCGCGCTTGCGAAGCACGGCATCGCCGCGACCGAGGCCGTGGAGACCGGCGGATACTTCTCCCGCTCCTTCCAGGACCCGGCCGGCTACTGGTTCGAGGTGTTCGCCGACGGCGGCATCCCGGCCCTCGGCTCGATCGACTGACGCCGCGCGACTGACGCCGTGCGATTGACGCCGCGACGCGCCGCGTTCACGCGGTTCGTTCGCCGTGGCGATCGCCACGCCCGACCCCGGTCCGGCTCAGACCAGGCGACGCAGCAGCTTCAGGGCGGGGGCGACGCGGAGGCCGGACGGGGTGACGTCATCACGCGTCCCCGTGGCGGAGATCTGCCACGCCTCGGCCGCCGGATAGCGGGCGTGGAGGAAGGCCAGGCCGCGATCGACGGCGTCGTCGCCCCACTTCGCCTCCACGAACATCACCGGCTTCCGGTCCTCGAGCACCACGAAGTCCACCTCGCGGCCGGTCGCGTCGCGAAAGTGCCGGAGTTCGAGGCCCCGGCCGTGCGCGTCCTCCTCGAACTGCACCCATTTGAGGAGATGCGACGCCACCAGATTCTCGAATCGCTGCGGGCCGGCGGGAACGACGGTCCAGTCGAAGTGGTAGTGCTTCGGCGCCTTCTTCGCGGCCCGCACCCGCGGCGGCCCGAACGGCGGGACGCGGAAGACCGCGTAGAGCCGCTCCAGGATGTCCACCCACCGCGCGACCGTCGCGTGGGCCACGTGGAGGTCTTCTCGCAGCGCGTTCAGCGACAGCGGCGAGCCGACACGATCGGGAAGGGTCAGGGCGAGGAGTTCCAGCGCGCCGAGATCGGACACGTCCTCGAGATCCCGCACCTCCTCGCGCACGAGGCGGCTTCCGTACTCGCGGGACCATCTCCTGGCCTCGCGCTCGGAGCCTCCGTGCCACGGCTCCGGGAACCCCCCGAGGGTCAGCAGATCCCGCAACTCCCGCGGCGTCGAAAGCCCGAGCTCCGCCGCCGAGTACGGATGCATCCGGAGCAGGTGGTAGCGCCCCTGGAGCGAGTCGCCGCCCCGCCGGTACGCGTCGAGCCGCGCGCTCCCGGTGACGAGGATCCGCTGCCCGGCGCGGCGCCCGTCCCAGAGACCCTTCACCATGTTGCGCCAGCCGCGGTGCTTGTGGACCTCGTCGAGGATCCACAGCGGCGCGTCCGGGAACCGGCCGCGCAGGATCCGCGCGCGGTGCTCCGCGACATCCCAGTTGAGGTACCCTGCGGCCCCGCCCGGCAGCGACCGCGCCATCGTCGTCTTGCCCACCTGGCGCGGCCCCGCGACGAAGACCATCTTCCGGCCGAGGTCCCGGAGCACTTGCGGAGTCACGTAGCGGCTGCCGGACGACATGTGCATATTTTTGACTGCACTGGAAAACACGCATGTGTTTTTTCGAGTCTGCTCGAAGTTTCCCGAATCACCTGGGCGGAGGCGGCGGGTCGCTGTCCATGCCCTCGTCGATCATCGCGGGATGCGGCGCACGGCGGCGGCTGACCCAGCCGGACGGCCAGTCGTCGGAGGAGACGACGTACTCGTAGCCGCCGTCCACGTAGGCGGGATCGGCGGCGAAGCGGAGCGCGCCGCGGTCGCCCCACTGCACGGCGAGGTCGTCGTGGTCGAGGAGCGAGAAGCGGTTCCACCCCTCCGCCGGGGCGTCGTCGCGCGGCATCGCGCCGCGCGCGCCGAATCGGATCCGTCCGCGCCAGAGGACGTACTCGTTGATTCGCCCCGTCGAGAACTGCCTCGCCGCGTCGGACGGCTGCGCCGCATCGAAGAGCTTGCCGACGGTGAGGCGGCACCGCGCCTGCGCGCGCCATGCGACGTAGTTCTCGACGAGGCTCCGCGGGTCGTCGGCGGGGAGCGAGGCGCGGAGCATGCGGCGGATGTTCCACGTGTGCGAGTCCTCGCCCGCGAGGCCGCGGTCGTCCAGCGTGAAGAACTCGACGATCCGGAACCACACGCGCACCGGCGCGTCGCCCTCCTGCGGGATCAGGGTGATCTTCCCGTCCACGATCTGGCGCACCCAGCGCGACGGGTCCCCCTTCCCGCCGGGGAAGAGCGCGCGGTCCTCCTCGGCGAGCGCCGCGCGGCGCATGTCGGCGCCCCGAGGTCCGCCCGCAGCGGAGAGGTCGCGGTCGGCGACGTGGAACCACCCGGTGCCCTTCGCCACGTACGGACAGTTCCTCGCGCCGCCCTCGCCCGAGAGCGATTCCTTCCGGCTCCGCTCCCACTCGACGGCGCGGCCGCGCTTCGGCGCGCCGGCCGCGTTGAACCGGACCGTCCGCGGGTCGAAGGTGAACCCCGTCGCGGGAATCCCCGTTGCTGCGCGCGGAGCCGCGGGAGCCGCGGCGCGGAGTCCGTCGGGTTCGTCGATCCCGACGACCGCCGACACGGCCGCGGTGGAAGGCGATGCGGCTCCGGAGGGAGTCGTCCCCGCCGCCCTCCCGTAGGCGAACGCGATGCGCGACGTCTCCTCGTGCAGATGGAGTTGCACCACGCCCGCGTCCCCCGCCGCGGGCGGGAAGCCCTCCCACGAGACGATGAACCTCCGGCCGGGGGAACTCCCGGTCGTCCATGCGCGCACCGTGCGGGCCGACGCGCGGGTCCACAGCGGCGCGATCACGCCGTCGGCCGACGCGGCACCGCCCGGCGCGTAGGGGAACGAGCCAGACGACCCGTGCTGTCCGTGCGGGAGCGACGGATCGGCCGCGTCCCCGAACCCCGGCGCCGCGGGCGACACGCACCCGTGCAGCGACACCGACAGCGCGCGGCACTCCCTTCCGTAGAACCGGAAGCGGAAGGGCGGCTCGACCGCGGCCCACTCTCTCGGCGCGGACGGATCGAAGAGCGGCGTCGCACCGGCCGGAGCCACAACGATCTCGACATCGGACGCTTCGACGACGTAGCCCGAAGGAAGCGGCGCATCGCCGGCCGCCGCGGCGGATCCGCATGCGAGGACCACCGCGAGGGTCCGGAGCCGGAGCATCGCCGGATCGTACCGTCAGCCGCCGAGACGGTCGGGCCGCTTGTAGAATTCGAACGTGACGTCGCGCGACAGCGTGCGGCCGTCGAACCGGTGCAGCTTCGCCGCGGGCACGAGGACCGACGACGCGTCGTCGCGGAAGCGCTCGTAGTGCCAGTTCTTGTCGGAGAACTGGAAGCCCGGCTGGTTGCGGTCGTGCTCCGCGCGACGGCGGGCCTGCGCGGCGCTCCGCATCGGGTAGTGGCGGAGCGGCCAGTTGACGGGCGACTTCGTGCCCTCGATCGGGTTCGAGTTGCCGAGGCGGCGGACGTTCGTCCTCGAGAAGCGCCACGCGCGGATCCGCGGCGGGCACACGTAGAGGTTGTAGCGGCGGATCCGCTTCACGGGGTCCGGCTCCGCGGCGTCGTCCTCGTCGGTGAACCAGAAGACGAAGTTGTCGAACTCGACCCAGTCGATCCCCGCGGCGAGCGCCTCCGCGACGTGCTCGTGGTAGGGGCGCGCGAGGTCCGGGCCCTCGAGGATCTCGTCCTGGTCGGGCCACGAGAGCCACTCGTAGCGCCCCGCGTACTCCGCGGCGAGGTAGCGGCTGCACGTTTCGTAGAGCGCCTTGAACGGAACCTCCGCGCGGTCGATCGCCTGGTACTCGACCACGCCCCGGCCGAGGTGCGCGAGCGCGATCTCGCCGGTGCGGTCCTCGCTTCCGTGGTTCCACACGACCACGTCGTGGCGGTTCGCGGCGAGATGCGCGATCACCGGCGCGAGCATGTCGTCGTCGTTGTAGCAGAGGAGCACGGCGAGGTACGGACAGCCCGCCCCGCGCGCGAGGATGCGCCGGCGACCGGGGAAGGGGCTCATGCGCGGATCGCGCTGCGCTCGAGCTCGTCCCAGAGCTTCCGCGCGGCCTTCGGCACGGCGAGGTCGGACCCGCCGTGGTGGACGAGATCCTTCGAGAAGAACCCGGAGTCCTTCGCGGCTGCGGCGAACCCGATCTCGCGCGACGCCGCCTCGAGCGCCGGGAGCAGCGCGTCCGGCGGCACGTCGAACCGGAGCAGCGGGAAGGGGCGCGCGGCGAGTTCGTCCACGAGGCGCTCGTTGTAGGCGCACCAGAGCTTCACGCTGCGGTCCTCGTCGAAGCGTTCGCTCCGCGCCGCGAGCGACTTCGCCACCGCGAGAGGGTGGCGGTAGATGCCGACGCAGACGAGCGCGCCGCGGAGTCGGCGCCACGCGTCGAGCATGAAGAGGGACCGCGGGTCCTTGAAGCCCCACGCAGGGTAGGCAGCGTCCATCGCCGCGCAGTGCGCCGAGAGCGCGGCGCTCCGCTCGGGCGTCCACCGGCACGGGAAGACCGGCCGCTTCCACGAGCCGCCGTTGTCGTGGAGGACGCCCTCGTGGATCTCCATCAGGACGGCGCTCTCCCGGTTCCCCTTCTGGTTGTGCGGGTCGCGGGTGGACACCTCGCCGAGTTCGAGCCCCTTCTCCTGGAGGCTTCCGGCGAGCCAGCTCGTGCCGGAGCGGTGCATGCCGACGACGGCGTACGTGCGGCGCGCGGCGGGGAGCGGAGAGGTCATCGCCGCGAGTGTCGCGGCGGCGGAGGCGATGCGGATCCGAAAACGCGCCGGGGGGAGGAGCGGCCGGGGGGGGAAGCGGGGGAACGAAGTGCTCCCCCGCAAGAGAGGCACAGGGGGAAGCGGGGGAACGAAGTGCCCCCCGCCAGCGAGACTCGGCGTGCGGGGGAACGAAGCGCCCCCCGCTCGCGAGGCTCAGTCGGCCCGCGGGGCGCGGCGCCTCAGCGTCGGTCGATCCGGACTACCAGCTCTTGATGATCCACTCGCGGTACTGCGCATCGATCTCGTCGAGCTCGAGCCCGAAGGTCTCCTTCACCGCGGTCGGGGTGCCCTGCGCGAGGCAGCGCTTCACGAACTCGCGGCCCTTCTCGACGTCCTTCTCGAACACGAACTGGATGAAGGCGTAGCCCTTCACCGTCTCCGGGCCGCGGAGCTGCTGCTCCTCCATCTTGCAGCGGTAGAGGCGCGTCAGCGGCACGTCGTCGTCGTTGTCCACCTGCATGCGCGCGAGCTCGATCCAGAGGTCCTGGTTCGGCTTGGGGGAGAGGTTGTTGCCGTACTTCCCGAACGCGCCGCATGTGGTGAACGTGGTCCCGGAGAGCCGGCGCGTGATGTCGTAGGCCAGCGCCTCGGTGATCCAGTCCTCCATGCCCTCACCGCGCCCGTACTCCCCGGCGGCGGCGTTCGCGAGCGCGGCCGCGCAGAAGTGCCCGGTGTAGTGCATGCAGTGGTCGTGCGCGTCGGCCTGGCCCTCGGTGATCGTGGCGCGCTCTCCGGCGCCGAGCGGCATGCCCGCGAAGTGCTCGAGGAACTTCTTGATGCGCTTCTCGTCCCACTGCGCCGCCTTGAGGAGCTGCTCCATGTTGGGCTTCTCCTTCACGAGGTTGAAGCGCACCGACATGGCGTCGCGGAACGACTCGTCGAGCTCGTACGTCTTCACGAAGTCCTCGAGCGCGCGCTCCGACCACTTCGCGCACTGCACGGCGTTGTCCTGCCCGTGCATCGCGAGGATCGTGAAGTGCTTCGACTTCGCGCCGAAGAACGCGAGGCCGCTCGCCTGCGCGATGCCGTCCACCGTGGTCGGGCCGACGGGGAACTCGAGCCCGGCCCGCGCGACGCCTGCGTCCTTCCGGGCCTTCCGCGCCTTGGCGAAGGGCATCGCGAAGTCTGAGTAGTAGCGGCCTTCGTACTTCTGATGCCCGAGCGCCTTGTGCGCCTCCTCGTTGGTGTTCTCCGCGTCGAGGACGCGCCACCACGCGGTCTTCTCCTTCTCCTTCCACTCCGCGGCGCGGGCGGGCTCCGTTTCCCCGTTCTTCTTCGCCTTCACGGCGAGGGCCTTGAACGAGTCGCGGATCTTCTTCTCCGCGGCGAGGACCTTCTTCTGGTAGTCGGTCGCCTTCGGGTCGTCCACGTCCACGGCCTCGCGGAGCGCCGCGAGGCGCTTCTCCTCGGTGGCCACCCACTTCCCGTCGGGCTGCTTCGTGTAGCCGAAGTACTTCCGGACCTCCTCGTTGTCCGGCTCCCACTTGAAGACGCGCCGGCGGGTGAGGTTGCCCGTGTCCTCGAGGCTCTTGTCGAGGCAGAACTTCCAGATCTTGTTCCACTCGGCGGCGGCGTTCTTGTGCGCCGTCTTCCAGCCGTTGTTCCACTCGACCATGAGGTCGGGCTTGTCCTGGGCGGCGACCGGCACGGCCGGTCCTTCGGCGCCGGGCACGAACGACGGGACGAGCGCGGCGCAGACGGCGCCGAGCGCGACGGCGGTGAGAGCGAGCCTGGTTCGGGTCATGACGGGGTTCTCCTCCTCGCGGAACGCTGCACGCCCCGTTCCGCGCGGGCGGAGTCGGCCGGGCGGCCCCCGGTGTCCCCGCGGGAGGACACGGCGGCGCGAAGTGGCCGCGATCGAGGTCAGCGGGACACGTCGAGCCCGCCTCCGGGGCGCCACCAGGGCCAGTGCCACTCGGTCACGATCCGGTGGTACGAGTCCGCCCGCTGGACGCCGCCGACCGGCGGGGGCACGTGCGCGGCGAAATCCGGGGGAACGATCCGCGGCACCGCCGCGCGCAGGCCGGCCGCGGGGAGGAGGGCCGCCCATCCCGAACCGAGGTACTGCAGGTCGAAGCGCCCTCCGGTGTCGGTTCCGTCGGCGATCGAGACCCCGATCCCCCGCACCCGTGCCGCAGCCTCGAGGATTTCGTCGTGGGTCGCGGGGACGAGACGTCCGCGCCATCCCGGGGACAGCGCGGCCGCGGCACCGACCGCGGCGAGCGTCCGGACGGCGATCCGCTTCGTGCGTGGCGTCACGACGAGGAGGCTACCCCCCACGGACCGCAAACCGCGCCGCCCTCCGGGGCTCCCCGCCGGCGAAGCCTTCCGGATCGTGGACCCGCCCGTGGGCGCGTAGAACCGTTCCGCGACCCGCATCAGGTGCCGTCGTCGCGCGCCCCATCTGTCGGGGGGCGGGGGGCCCCGCAAGAGGGGTACAGGCGAGTCGAGGCATCTGTCTCGGCGACGGCACGACTCGCCGGAAGAATCCCGTCGGAGTTGCGCCACGCGTCGCGACGGGAGGTATCATCCCCAAGTCCCGCGGGTTCCTTCGTGCACTTCGGCCCGCGTCGTGACTCCGGCCAACAGGAGGCAGGAACATGGCGATCGGCAAGACGTCCGTCCTCTTCTCCCTCGTCGCGATCGGCTTGCTCGCCGGCGGCGCGGCGGAGGCGGACGCGAAGGGTCGCGGCCGCGGCAATCGCGGGGACCGCGTCGAACTCACGCGGCCGCAGCACGCGGCCGACGCGAACGCGGCAGGGTCCGTCGAGGTCGGCCGGAACGGCTCGACGCTGACGGTGAAGAACCTCGCGCCGCGCACCACGTACGACGTGGTGGACGCGGCGACGGGCGAGCGCGTCGGCGCTCTCCGCACCAACAGGAAGGGCAAGGGCACGTTCAAGGTCGGCGGCGGAAACAGGAAGTCCCGCGCCGCCGAGAACGGCGGCTCCGAGGACGGGATGCTGCCCGACGAGGTCGAGATCGTCGATCCCGCGACGGGCGAGTGCGTCCTCGAGGGCGACCTCGGCGACATCAACCCCGACGACTTCCGCTACCTCACCGGCTGGATGATGGACGGCGATCCCGAGACGGGAACCGTCATGTGCAGCATGACGTCGTCGTCCGACCCGTGGATGGGCGACGTCGAGGACTTCTCGTTCACGTACTGCCCGCCGTACGGCGAGGGGCAGGAGTTCGACACCGATGTCCCGCACACGTTCTACGCCGGCACGTACGCCGAGGACGGCCTCCCGTTCGGCGTCAAGACCGTGGCCGACCTCTCCGGCCGCACGTTCGAGGTCCGCGACCTCGACGGCAACGTGCTGAAGACCGGCACGCTCCCCGAACTCGAGGAGATGGACGTATGGGTCCCCGAGGACCCGGGCATCTGGGAGGGCGAGCCCGGCCAGGGCGGCGAGTGGGACAACTGGGAGGACTGGGAGACCGGCGAGGACTGGAACTGGGACGACGAGGAGTTCTTCATCGAGCCCTGGCTCGACGGCGGCCCGACCGGCGGCGGCTGGATGGCCGACGGCACGCGGAACCCCGGCCGCGGCGGCGTCCGCAACTTCGTCGAGGAGGAGCCGGAGCTCGTCGACAACGGGTTCCGTCTCTGGATCGAGAACGACGAGGGCGAGATGACGGAGATCGCCCCGCTCCTCACGTGGAACTGGGACGACGTCATCTGGATCGACGATCCGATCATGGGCGACCCCGGCGACATGTGGGACGGCGGGTGGGATGGCGAATGGGATGCCGGGTGGAACGGCTGGCTCGACCAGGGCATGGTCCCCGGCGAGATGAACACCACGACCCGCGGCGGCCGGCGCAACCGCCGCTGATCCCGCGCACCTGACGCACCCCGGGCCCGCACGGCATGCGCCGCGCGGGCCCGGTCGATTCAAGGGAGAGTTCCGCGACGCATCCGCACCCGGCGCGGACGAACGGGCGCCACGCGGCCCGTCGGAGGGGCCGCAAGTCCGTGCAGCGAACGCAACGGAGCGCCTGAAGGCGGGACTCCGGGCGCGCTGCCCGAACCTCCCGCGGTTCCGGCAGGATCGGCGCTCGCCGGAGAGCGTCCGACCAAGGCGTCGTCCCGAAACAAGTGACACACTTGGCCGCGATGCAGCGAGCCGGCTGCAAGGCGGGCGAGCGGCGCCAACTCAACGGAGAGAGTTGCGGCGCGAGCCCAACGCAGCAGACAGTTGACATGACTGCCCGCTGCATCGCAGTGCAGCTTGCTGGCGCGCGGCTTGCGCGACCGGACCGCTGGATCCGCAAGAACGGACCGCCGCAAGCCGCGTGACGAAGTGTGTCAGTTGTTTCGGGACGACGCCTAAGACCGCGCGCGCTCGGGCGCGACCGCCGCTGCGTGCGCGTGCGCATCGCACGTCGTGCACGACTTGCACAGCTTCCGGTTCACGAGGTGCGTCACCGCGATCACCACGCCGAGGATCGGGAACAGCCACGCGCGGTCGCCGGTGTGCGCCGCGTGGACGGTTCCGTCGGCGTGGACGTGGTCGTGCATGTGCGGGACGCCGGGTTCCGCCGCGTGCGTCATCCACGTGAGTACGCCGAGCGACAGCGCCGCGGCGCAGAGGACGACGGCCACCGTCGCGTTGCCGTGCACGCGGTATCCGCGCCACGCCGAGACGGTGCCGACGATCGCCGCGAAGCCGACGAGACCCCACTCCACGGGCGCATGGTCGATCCACGACACCGCCCCCGCCGCGCCGAGCCCGATCAGGATCGGGATCGCCGCGCAGTGGATCGCGCAGGCGAAGGACGCCCAGGCGCCGAGCCGGTCGAAGTCGAAGGTCTTCTTCACGTGTCCTCGGTTCCTAGTGCGCGTGCCCGTCGGGTCCGCAGTGTCCGCAGGTGACGAGTTCGGCCCCGCGGGCGCTCTTCTTCGGAGCGAACGCGGTGCCGCAGCACTCGCAGTTGGTGGCGCCGTTCTCGCGGAGGACCCCGGCGAGCCACTCCGCCGCGTCGCAGTCCACGCGCCCGGTGCCGTTGCAGGCCGGGCACGGTTCGTGGAGGCGGTTCACGAGCGCTTCGCGGATGAACGCCGACTTGTCGGGAATCCGGTCGAGCGCCTCGGCCAGGTGGGAGTCCACCCGGAAGGTCACGACGACCGACTTTCCTCGCTGCGCCGACATGCGTACGACGGAAGCATACGCTCGTGCAATACGAACGACGACACGGAATCCCGGACGCTCCCGCGCCGCCGGGCCCGAGAGTGGCCCCGTGAGCCCGATTCCGAGCCTGACGAGCTTCGCGATGGGCGTCCTCGCCGCCGACACCGTGGACGCGAAGTGGTCGCCCCCGCCCGTCCCGCTCGACGCGCTGACGGACGCCGACCGCACGCTCCCGATCCGCGTGGACGAGCCGACGCGGCCCCCCGGCCTCGCCATCGTCGAGGGCGGCCGCGCGAGGACGCCGCCGCTCACCGCGATGCACGACCCGGCGCAGCGCGTCCGCATCCTCCACTCGCTCGCGAACCATGAACTCCAGGCGGCCGAACTCTTCGCGTGGGCGATCCTCGCCTTCCCCGACGCGCCGCCGCGGTTCCGCCGCGGGTGCCTCGCGATCCTCTGCGAGGAGCAGGCGCACGGCCGCCTCTACTGCGCGCGGATCGAGGCCATGGGATCGCGCTTCGGCGCGTTCCCGGTGAACGGCCACTTCTGGCGGAAGGTCCCGTCGATCCGCACGCCGCTCCAGTTCGTCTGCACGATGGGACTCACGTTCGAGAACGCGAACCTCGACTTCGCTCTGGAGCACGCCGCCGCCGCGCGCGCGGCCGGCGACGAGGAGACCGCCGCCGTGCTGGACCGCGTCCACCGCGACGAGACGGGCCACGTCCGCTTCGCGTGGGAGCACCTGCTCCTCTGGAAGCGCCCCGACGAGACCCCGTGGGACTGCTACGTGCGGAACGTCGCCCCGCCCCACGGCCCGCAGCGCGCCCGCGGCGCCACCTTCGACCGCGACTGCCGCCGCGCCGCGGGACTGGACGAGGACTTCGTCGCGCGGCTCGCGGCGACGGAGCCGGAGAGACCCGGCGGAGCCCGTCGGTAGTGCGCGGGCCACTCGACGTCGACGTTCGACCGTGCGGTTCGCTCGCACCGGGCCGGGTCGTCGCCGTCCGCGAAGGGGCGCGGAGATGACCGTCGCCCACGGCAAGGCCCGCCTCCTCGTCGCGAACCTCTTCGTCGAGACGAACTGGGCGCGCCTCCGCGCCGCGGACCGCCGCGCGAGCGGCGAGAAGGCGCCGATCCCGCTCGACCCGCGCTTCGCGTTCCCGGACGACGTGATGCAGCGGATCGCCGCCCTCGGGACGCTCTTCCGCGCCGCGGCCGAGCCCGGCGACGAGCTGTGGCTGCCGCGCGCCGTGGACGCCGAGCGCATGGCCGACGTTCCGGGCCTCGCGCGTCCCGCGCTCCGCACCGGCGCACGGCCCGAACCGCTCCCGACGGACCTCCAGTGGGGCGACCCGGGCGCGGCGGCGGCCGCCGCGAACGACCGCACGTTCGCGCTCGCGATCGAGCGGACGCTCCCGGACCCGCTCCCGTCGGTCCGCGCGGTCGCGGAGGACGAGGGGATGGACGGGGTCGTCGAGGCGGTGCGCGCCGCCTCCGACGCCTCGCCGCAGCGGCGCTGGATGGTCAAGGCCGTCCACTCGTCGTCAGGCCGCGGACGCGTGGGCGGCGAGGGCCGTGAACTCGACGATCCGCGCCGCCGCGGCATCGCGAAACTCCTCGAGTTCCACGGCGCGGTGCTCATCGAACCGTGGATGCCGCGCCTCGCCGACTTCGCGGCCACCGCGACCGCGCTCCCCGACGGCACCGCCACCGCCGTCGCGTGCCACGTCCTCCACGTCGCCTCGCGCGGCGAGTTCCGCGGCATCGACTGGCCGGCCGCCGTCGCCGACGACACGGTGAGCGACGTCGCCACCCGCAACCCCGCCGCCGCGGTCCTCACCCCCGACGAACACGCGCGCCTCGAAGCCGCCGTCCGCGCCGCCGCCGCCCGCCTCGCCGCCGCCGGCTACACGGGCCCCTTCGGCATCGACGCCTTCCGCTGGCGCGCCGCCGACGGCGCCCCCCGCTTCCGCGCGCTCTGCGAAATCAACGCC
>JAJVHW010000111.1 GCA_022072415.1 Planctomycetota bacterium | reverse complement strand
AACCCGAGGACGAAGCGTGTACCCTTGCTCATGCCGGTTCTCCTGGGCGCAAGGCCCGGTTGCTGGACTATTCACCCGATGAAGGGTTCTTCGTCCGGAGAGCCGGCCTTCTCATCTCATCTGTCCCGGATTGCGGCGGGGGTGGTAAGCTCCGGGCGTGTCCGGGACCGCCGATTCCTTCCGCCGCACCCTTGCGCTGCTCGCCCTGCTCGCGGCGGTCGCGCCCGCCTTTGCCAAGGGGGGGAAGGGCAAGGACGTCGAGGACCCGGCCGAGACCGCGTTCGCGGCGAAGTACGCGTCGGACGACGGCGCCGAGCGCGAGGCCGCGATCCGATCGCTCTCGTCGGTCCCCGAACCGCTCCGCGTGAAGATCCTCCTCGAGCGCGTGCTCCCCGTCGAGACGCGCGCCGACCTCCACGCCGACGCCGTGGAGATCCTCGGCGGCGTGAAGGACGTCGCGGCGCGGCAGGTCGTGGTCGATGCGGCGAAGGACGCGGCGAAGGCCGGCGCCGACGTGCGCGTCCTCTGCGTCCAGGCCATCGCCCGCTGGATCAACGAGCCGGTTGCGCACGCCGCGGCGCTCGCGCTGCTCGGGGACAAGGACGTGTGGGTGCGGTCGATGGCCGCCTACGCGATCGGCGAGCACCGCGCGCCGGACGGCATCCTGCCGCTCGTCGGCCTCCTCGACGACCCGAAGTGGCAGGCCCGGTCCGCCGCGATCAACGCGCTCTCCCGCCTCGGCGACAAGACGACGCTCGCGCCGCACCTGCCGAAGATCGCGGACTGCCTCGAGTCGTCGAACGGCCGCCAGAAGGACGAGTGCGCGCGGCTCCTCGAGACGCTGACCGGGAAGAAGCTCGGGAAGGACGCGAACCTCTGGCGCCTCTGGATCCAGGGCGGCGACGCCGCGCTGCCGAAGGAGGACGCCGCGGCCCCGAAGAAGCCCTCCGGCGGGTACGGCGACGAGGAGCCCCGCTTCTACGGCATGCCCGTCGTGTCGAGCCGCGTGGTCGTGATCCTCGACATCTCCCTGTCGATGAACGATCCGATCCGCATCGACAAGGACCGGCTCCGCCGCGAGACGAGCCGCCGGAAGGCGGAGGTGACCGGGGGCCCGGGCGACGGGAAGAAGGACCCGAAGAAGCCCGCCGCGAAGGACGCGCCGCCGCCGGAGGACGAGGGCTACGACATCCCCTGGTGGAAGATCAAGACGCGCCTCGACCTCGCGCGCTACCAGGCCATCAACCTGATCGCGGGCCTCCGCCCGGACCAGAACTTCGAGCTCATCACGTTCTCGACCGAGGTCCACCCGTGGATGGGGAAGCTCGTCCCCGCGGACCAGGCGAACAAGCAGAAGGCCATCGCGCTGATCGAGGGCATCAAGCCCGAGGACCAGACGAACACCTGGGGCGCCATCGCCGCCGCGTTCGAGCTGTCGGAGAAGGACGCGAAGGACCCGAAGGGGAAGCTCCTCGGGCCGGACGAGATCTACCTCGTCACCGACGGCGCGCCGAGCAAGGGCGACATCATCGATCCGCAGCAGATCCTCGACGGCACGATCCAGCTCTGGCGCACGCACCAGACGAAGATCCACACCATCGGAATCGGGATCGACCTGAGCTTCCTCCGGAAGATGGCGCAGTTGACCGGGGGGCAGACGCGCATGTTCCCCGACGAGAAGGAGTCGGACTGATGACGCACCGGATGACGGCGACCGCTCTCCTGCTCGCGCTGTGCGCGCTGGCCGCTCCCGCCGCGGCCGAGGACCTGGCGGCCGAGGCGAAGCGCCAGGTCCAGATGTTCGACGACACGTTCTCGAAGGCGAAGGACGACGTCAAGTGGGCGGAGTTCGTGATGGATCTGACGTCCTGCCCGCATCCGGTCGTCGTGGAGCGGATCGCGCGGATCCTCATGAAGGACCCGAGCCTCGACCGGAAGATCATCGCGGTGAACGCGCTGGCGGAGTTCCGGAAGCCGGCCGACGCGCGCGAGGCCGCCGGGAATGCACTCACGAAGTCGCTCGGCGAGAAGGACATCGACTTCGACGTGAAGGAGCACGCCGTCGGCGCGCTCGGGACGCTCAAGTACCGCGAGGCGATCCCGGTGCTGAACGAGATCGTCCTCGACAAGAACAAGTCCGAGGACTCCGCGTGGTTCGTGCTCGCCACGATCCGCGCGATGGCGGCGATCGGCGACCGCCGCGCGCTCTCCGCGCTCCTCGAGCTCTGGGAGCGGATGCCGTCGCGGGTCGTGTGGCACGGCGGCGAGGTGAAGGTGGACACGGGCTCCGCCGGCGACAGGGACCAGAAGGCCGCGGAGGCGAAGTACAAGGAGAAGTACGGCAACGGGCGGAAGCGCGGGAAGCCGCCGACGGACTTCCGCGCGTGGGCGCAGGAGATGGGGAAGACCATCGCCGTCCTCACGGGCGAACAGCTCGGCGCGCCCGAGGACCTGCGCGCCTGGATGGAGGCCCGCGCCGCGGAGCTGAAGAAGGAAGGCGTCGTCATCCCCGAGGCGAAGGACGACAAGAAGAAGGACGAGAAGGGGAAGGGCGACAAGGGCAAGGACGAGAAGTCCGACCCGCCGAAGGACGAGAAGAAGTAGCGCGCCGCGCCCCGGGCCGCCGACGCCCCGCGCGACCGGTCGTCAGCCGCGACGCTTCCGGAGTTCGTCCGGCGTCGTCCGCAGCAGGTCCGCGGCGAGGATCCGGCCCGTCGCGTCCGCCGCGAAGCCGCGCGGGACCAGCCGGTGCGCGAACGCGGCGAGCTTGTCCTTCCACCCGGGCACCACGCTCGGCCGGCGGCCGAGCGCGCGGAACGCGGCGTCCACCACGTCCGCGACGTCGAGCCCCTTCGGCGGGCGCGCGGCGTGCGCGACGTCGGAGAACTCCGTCTTCGTGCTCCCCGGCGCCAGCGCGAGCACGTCCACGCCGGTGCCCCGCGTCTCGGACCAGAGCGCCTCCGCGAGCATCAGGTCGAACGCCTTCGTCGCGCCGTAGACGGCGAACCAAGGGCAGGGCTGGTGTCCAGCCAGCGAGGCCACGATCACGATCGCGCCGCGGTCGCGGCGGAGCATCGGCGGAAGGAAGGCGTGCGTCAGCGCGGTCACTGCGCCGCAGTTGAGGCGGATCATCTCGGCGTCGCGCGCGGGATCGGAATCGACGAACCGGCCCGACCAGCCGAAGCCCGCGTTGTTGACGAGGAACCCGACCTCCGCATCCGCCATCGCCGCCTGCACCCGCTCGGGGCCGTCCGGGTCGGCGAGATCCGCCACGATCTCCCTCGCCTCGACTCCGTGCGCGGCGCGGATCTCCGCCGCGAGCGCCGCGAGCCGGTCCGCGCGCCGCGCGACGAGGGCCACCGGGTGCCCCATCGCCGCGAGCCGTCGGGCGAACTCCTCGCCGATCCCCGACGACGCCCCCGTCACGAGCGCCCAGCCGCCGTACCCGGTCATGCCGCGCAAATCTCCCGGCGTGCCCCGGCGGGCCGCCCGTCTATGCTGCCGACGAGGAGAGGTCGCATGACGCATCGAAGGATCGCACGGGCCGCCGGGATCGCCGTGGCCATTACCGCCGGGATCGCCGCGCTCGCGACCCCCGCGGCGGCGCCCGCCCATGCGCAGGACAAGCCGCCGGCCGCGGCGCGCGACGTGGCCCGCGAGTTCGCCGCGGCGAAGCGGCTCCTCGACGCGAAGTCGTGGAAGGAGGCGAAGGCGGCGCTGGAGAAGCTCCTCGCCGCCGTGCCGGGCGACCCGGGCGTGCTCGCCCTGCTCCCGGAGATCGAGGACTCGCTCCGCACGGCGACCTTCCGGGCGCAGTGGAAGGGCGTGGACGTGAAGGCGCTGATCGGCGCCGGCTGCGTCAAGTACAGCCCCGGCTCGCGGGTCGTCGAGTTCGACACCAACATGGAGGCGCGGTCCGAGGGCGCCTGGAGCAGCCCGGCGGGGGGAATCACCGTCTTCGACCGTCCGCTCGAGGGCGACATCTCCGTCGAGTTCACCTGGACTGCGGAGCGCGAGAACTACGTCTACCCGCCGCCGGCGCTCCTCCTCTGCTACGACACCGACAAGCAGTCGGGCTACATGCTCTCCGTGGAACTGACGAAGGCGAAGTACACGGAGTCGTTCGAGGGCCGCGCGGCGTTCCTGCGGCTGGACGGACCGGAGAAGCGGACCGCGGTCGGCAGCTCCAAGGCCGTTTCGTACGGTCCGTTCCCGACGATCCGGTACGAACGCAAGTCCGGCAACCTGACCGTGAGCATCAACGGCGCCGAGGCGGGGCGGTCCACGGACACGCGATACGGTTCCGGCGCGCTGGCGATGGCATTCGGGGAGATGGGCGCCCCGCGCCGTATCCGGGTCACCGGCCGGCTCCCCGACTCGTGGCTCCGCCGCACGATCGCCGACGCCGAGAACGAGGCCGTCCGTCTCTGGGAGTCCGGCTGGACGCGCGAGACCGCCCTTCCCGCATGGGTGAAGGAGCACGAGGAGCGCGCGGCGAAGGAGATCGGACGCCTGCCCTCCGACGCGACCGACGCGCAGCGCGCGTTCTTCGCGAAGATGGTCGCGCAGGCGTGGGAGGGCGACTCGAAGCCGCTGGTCGTCGCGATGGCCGCGGCGTCCGCGCGGAAGGACGCGACGGAGGCCTATCTCGACGCGCTCGTGCAGCTCGCGAACGACGACCCCGAGTCCGCGGAGGACCTCTTCCGCGCCTGCCTCGGCCGCGACGGGTCGTTCGCACCGGCGCGCGCCGGGGTCGGGATCGCGCTCCTCCGCGCCGGACGCCCCGACGACGCGCGCGCGCACCTCGACGAGGCCCGCGCGCTGATGCCGTCGTTCCCGCCGCTCCTCGAGGCCGACGCGTGGGACGCGATCGGCGCAGGCGACCTGAAGAAGGCCGCCGACATCCTCGCGAAGGGCGCCGCCGCGGGCGCGTCGTCGCGGGGCCTCACCATGGCGCGGAAGATCCTCCAGCGCATCGAGAAGGGCCCGCAATGGGTCAAGCGCTTCGACTTCGAGACCGAACACTTCCGGATCTCGAGCGACCACTCGATCACGGCCTGCGGCGACGTCGGGAAGCAGCTCGAGGACGCGTTCGCCTCCTACGCGAGGCACTTCCGAGGGGCTCCGAAATCCGGGAAGGCGCAGGTGTACGTCTTCTCGGGGATGGACGGCTACCTCGACTACGCGGGCGACCTCGGCACGAGCATCGAGGGGACGCTCGGCGTCTACCTCCCGCGGCTGCGGCAGCTCGCGGTGTTCCTGCACGACGACCGCGCGACGCTCTGGGACACGGTCCGGCACGAAGGGTTCCACCAGTACCTGCACCGCATCACCGACGGAGTGCCGATCTGGTTCAACGAGGGCGCGGCGGAGTACTTCGGGTTCACGCGGCGGAAGGCCGGGAAGACCGTGCTCGGCGCCGCCGGCGGGACGCAGCGGGAGCTCCTCGCGCTCATGCGGAAGGGTTTCACGCCGCTCCGGGCGCTCTTCGTGATGGAGCAGCCCGCGTTCATGCGGAAGCCGGAGGTCCACTACGTCCAGGCGTGGTCGGTGATCCACTTCCTTCGCGAGACGAAGGACCCGAGGTTCGCGGGCCTGCTCGACCGCTACCTCGACGCGATCCTCGCGCGGAAGAGCGCCGAGGAGGCGTACGACGCCGTCCTCGAGCCCGTGATCGAACCGCTGATCGACGCGTGGACGAGTCACGTGGACGGCGTGGTCAGCGGCCGCTGACCCGCACCGCGGCGTCGAGCGCGGCGACGTGCGCGAGCAGCGCGGCGCGGCCCCGGCGGGTCAGGCGGCAGGTCGTCCGCGGCTTTCGGTCCACGAACTCCTTCTCGACGGCGACGTAGCCCGCTTCCTCGAGCTTCCGCAGGTGGATGCCGAGGTTTCCCTGCGTCACCGAGAGGAGTTCGCGCAGTTCGCTGAACGTCGCCTCGCCGCGCGCGAGCAGCGCGGTCACGACGCCCAGGCGGACCGGGGAGAGGAGCACCGCGTCCCAGAGCGGCCCGCCGATCCGATCCGGGGGCGGGGCGCGGTCACGCGGGGGAGCCATGAGTCCCGTCGGGGCGCCCCCGCGCGCGGAGCCGCCGCATCGTGAGGACCCCGGGGACGGCCATCCCGAGCCCCATCGCGGGGCCGAGCACGTAGCCCTGGTGCTCCGGGAGCGCCATCGCGGCCACGGTGCCGGCGAGGATCCAGACTCCGGCGAAGAGGTACTCGCGCGTGTAGAGGACGCCCATGCCCCACGCGAGGACGGCGTAGCAGAAGCCCCACATCACGGGGATCCGGTCGGGATGGAAGACGTGCGTCGCCCCCGCGACGAACGACAGGACCGCGCCCGCGCCGATCGCGCCCGCCACGAGGAGCCCCACCTGCCGCGAGAAACCGGGGTCCTCGCCGCGCGTGCCGCCGGTCCGCGCGAGCCGCCGCTCGCCGAGGAAGCTCCACGCCGCGCCGGTCGCGACCGACGCGACGCCGAGCGCGACGCGCCACGCAGCGGGCCTCGCGCCTGCCGCCATCCACGTGTCGAGCGGATACCACGCGAGGACGATCAGCCCCCACGCGACGAAATGGAACGCGTGCGGGTCGAGCCGCCGCTGCGTGCGGTCGAGGATCGACCGCACCAGCGCGAGGTCGCGCGCCGGGTCGGGAGACGATTCGGATGCGGGGGCGTGCCGCATGCCGTCACTCCATCGAGTCCAGGGCCTTGCGGAGGTTCGCGTCGTCCGGATGGCGCTCGAGTCCGGCGCGCAGCACGTCCTTCGCCTTGTCGGTCTTCCCCTGCTTCGCGTAGAGGCGCGAGAGCTGGAAGTAGGTCTGCGCGTGCTCGGGGGCCGGCGTCCGGCGCTCCTGGATCTCGCGGGCCTTCTCGAAGCCCTTGACGGCGTCGGGGGTCTTGTTCAGGAAGTCGGGCCACATGCTCCAGTTGAAGGCGAGCGAGAACTGCGCGTCCCAGTGGTCGGGGTCCGCCTTGAGCACCTCGTTCCACTGCTTCTCCGCCTTTCCGCTCCAGACGCCCTGCTCGGGACCGCCGGGGAGCGTGAGGAGCTTCGCGATGTACGCCTGCGCCAGATCCATCCGCGCATCGAGGTCGCCGGGCGACGCCTTCACCTTCGCCTCGAGGTCCTTCACGACCGCGTCCACCTGGCCGGACGTGCGCGCGAGCTCCCAGAACCGCGCCTCCTCGTCGTCGGTCGCGGTGCCGTCGAAGACCTTCTTCCGCAGCGAGTCGAACTCCTCCTTCGACACCGCCGGCTTCGCGGGGCGGTCGGCGGCTCCGGGCGCCTCCGCGGTTCCGGTTTCCGGCGCCGTGCCGCGCGGCTCGCTCTCGATGCGCGCGACGCGCTCGGACAGCGCGGCGAGGTCGCGCTGGAGCGATCGCACGTCGTCGGCCGCGCGGCGGGACGCCTCGCCCGACTTCTGCGCCTCTTCGCGGGTCTTCCTCACCTCGTCGAGGAGCGACTCGCGCGCCTCCTTCGCGGCGGGGTCCTCGCCCTGCGGCCCGCAGGCTGCGAGGAGGACGAGGGACAGGGGGAGCGCGGCGGCGGTTCGGAACATCGGGCACCTCATGGTCTGAAACATAGACGAGTCTGCAACGGCGTCAATCAGCAACCCCGAGGCGAACCGGCGGCGGGGTCCGCAGGTTCAGCGGATCCGGCGGAGGAGGCAGAGCCTCTCGCGGGGGCGCGAGGGCTCGCTGTCGGCGGGGGACTCCTCCCGCTCGAACGTGAACCGCCGCGCGAACCGGTGGCGGATCTCCGCCTCCGACGCGCCGAACGGAGGGCCCTTCTCGGTGGTGATCAGCCAGAAGAGCGCGAGCAGCGCACCGCCGGGGCGCAGGACGCCTGCGACGGCGTCCACGTAGCGGTCGCGCATCGAAGGATCGATCGCGCAGAAGCACGTGTGTTCCACGACGAGGTCGAAGTCCGAGAGGTCCGGGGGCAGCGCGAAGAGGTCCGCGACGCGGAACGCGCAGCGCGGCGCGGGCGCCGCCGCCGCGACGGCGAGGGGCGAGAGGTCGATGCCTGTCGTGTCCCACCCCGCCGCCGCCGCAGCCCGCGCGTCGTGCCCCGCGCCGCAGCCGGGGACGAGCGCCCGTCCGCGCGCGCCGTCCGGGAACCACTCCGCGAGGGCGCGGACGAGCGGCGGCGAGGCGCGGCCGAGGTCCCACGGCGTGTCGCCGGTCTTCCACCGGTCGTCCCACGACGACGCGGAGAGGTCCCGCGACGGCTTCCCCGCCGCGTCCGGGAACGGCGCCGACGTCACTCCGCCGCGTCCTCGCCGCGGGGGCGCGAGCCTCCCGCCTGCTTCTCCGCGTGGTAGCTCGAGCGGACGAGCGGCCCGGCCTCCACGTGGCGGAAGCCGAGCTCCCGGCCCCACGCGGCCCACGCGGCGAACTCGTCCGGCGTCACGAACCTGTGCACGGGCAGATAGAAGGCGTTCTTCTCCGGCGCGAGGTACTGGCCCATCGACACGATCTGCACGCCCGCCGCGCGGAGGTCGCGGAGCACGTCGCGCACCTCGTCGTCCCGCTCCCCGAGGCCGAGCATGATCCCGCTCTTCGCCGGGCGCGACGGGTCGGCCTCCGCCGCGCGGCGGAGCACGTCGAGCGAGAAGCGGTAGTCGCCGCCCTTCCGCGCCATCGGGAAGAGGCGCGGCACCGTCTCGATGTTGTGGTTCACGATGTCGGGGCGCTCCGCGAGCACCACGTCGAGCGAACCCGGCGCGGAGCGGCGGAAGTCGGGGATCAGCACCTCGACCGCGCAGCCGGGGGCCTGCCTCCGGATCTCGCGGATCGTGGCGGCCCAGACCGACGCGCCGCCGTCCGGCACGTCGTCGCGGTCCACGCTCGTGATGACCGCGTGGCGGAGGTTCATCGAGAGCACGGCCGATCCCACGCGGCGCGGCTCGTCCATGTCGAGCGGCTGCGGGCGGCCCTTCGGCACCGCGCAGTAGCGGCAGCCGCGGGTGCAGACGTCGCCGAGGATCATGAACGTGGCCGTGCCGGCCGTCCAGCACTCGCCCTGGTTCGGGCACCGCGCGCTCTGGCAGACCGTGTGGAGCCCGAGCCCCTCGACCAGCGACGAGAGCTTCGCGAACGTCGCGCCCCCGCCGAGCGGGCGGCGGAACCACGGCGGGAGGCGCGTGCGCCCCGACGGCGTCTTCTCGAGCTGCGCGGGTCCTTCGGTCATGACGCGAACGCCTCCGCGAGCCGGTCCACGACGCACTCGATCGCGACCGGCGCGCCGAGGCACTGCTCCATCGAAGCCACCGCGCGCCCCTGGATCCCGCAGGGCACGATGAGTCCGAACTGCGCGAGGTCGGTCCGCACGTTCAGCGCGAAGCCGTGGAGGGACACGCCGCCCGACACGCGGATCCCCATCGCGGCGATCTTCCCCCGCGCGGTCCATACGCCCGTGTACTCCGGGTCGCGGAAACCCTCGATGCCGAAGCCGGCGAGGACGCCGATCAGCTTCTCCTCGAGGAACCGGAGGTACGTGTGCGCGCCGAGCCCGCGGCGGCGGAGGTCGAGGATGGGGTACCCGACCACCTGCCCCGGGCCGTGGAACGTGACGTCGCCCCCGCGGTCGGTCTCGACGAGCTCGACGCCCCGGCGCGCGAGCTCCTCGCGGGAGAAGAGGACATGGTCCTCGGTCGCCCGCCGGCCCATGGTGATGACCGGAGGGTGCGTGAGCAGGAAGAGCGTCTCGGGGCCGCGCCCCTCGCGGAGCGCCGCCGCCGCCGCGCGCTGCATCTCCAGCGCGCGGGCGTAGCCGACCTCGCCGGGGCGCTCGATCCGCAGCGCGGAGGGCGGACTCGTGGACTCGGAGGCCTGCTGCATGGGGGATTCCCGAGCCTACCCGGAACCGCCGCCGGGCCCCCGAATCCTCACGTCGGGAGGCTCCGAATCCCGATCCGAGAACCGAGACACTCCACCATGGCCCCCGATCCGGAACCAGCCGCCTCCGCGACGGGCGTCCCCGAGCCCGGGGCCGCCCCGTCGCCCGTCCGCGGGCAGCCGGGGAACGCCGCGGCCGGCGCGGCCGCCGAGGCCGGGCTCGCCGACGACATGGCGCCGCCGCCGTCGCAGGACACGCCGAAGTACGAGGTGCTGGACCTGCTGGCCGAGGGCGCGGAGGGGCGTGTGTACCTCGTCCGCGACCACGACATGCGGCGGCACGTCGCCATGAAGGTGATGCACCCGGAGACGGCGCGGAACCCGCGGCACGTGCAGCGGTTCCTCGCGGAGGCGCGCCGCACCGCGTCGCTCGACCACTCCGGCATCGCCGCCGTGCACGACCTCGGCTACTCCGCGTCGGGAGAGCTCTACTTCACGATGCGGCTCGTGGAGGGCCGGACCCTCCGCGAGGTGATCGACGCGCTCCGCGCGGGAGACGAGCCGACCGTCCGCGAGTGGACGATCGTCCGCCTCGTGCAGGCGCTCCAGCGCGCCGCGTCCGCGATCGAGTTCGCGCACTTCAACGGGCTCCTCCACCGCGACCTCAAGCCGGAGAACATCGCGCTCGGCGACTTCCAGGAAGTGCTCGTCCTCGACTGGGGCCTCAGCAAGCGGCTCGGCCACGACGAGGCGGCCGCGGCGTCGCCGTTCCCGCCGGAGGGGCTGAAGGTCACGCAGCTCGGCGCCGTGAAGGGGACGCCGATGTACATGTCCCCCGAGCAGGCGCGCGGCGCGGTGGACGTGCTCGACGAGCGCGCCGACGTCTTCTCCCTCGGCGCGCTCCTCTACGAGATCCTCACGCACTGTCCGCCGTACGACGGGAACACCGTCGAAGAGGTGCTCGCGCACGCGAAGGCCGGCCGGGTCGTGCCGATCGAGGCCCGCCTCCGCGGCCGCGACGTGCCCCGCACGCTGGTCGCCACCGCCGAGCGCGCGCTCTCGAGCGATCCCGGGGACCGGCACCAGTCCGCGCGCGAGTTCGCGGAGGACCTGCAGGACTTCCTCGAAGGCACGAAGGAGCGCGAGGCGCGCGCGGCGGAGGCCGGGCGGCTCCGCGAGGGCGCGTCGCGGCTCGAGAAGCGCCGGAAGGACCTGCTCGCCGAGGGCGTGCGCCTCGACGGCCTCGCCGCGGACCTCCGCCGCGGGCTCGCGCCGCACGCGCCGCAGGAGGAGAAGTCGCGCCTCTGGCAGCTCGAGGACGCCGCGGTGAGGACGCGCGTGGAGGCCGCCGACGCGCAGGCCCGCGCCATGGACATGGTGTCGCAGGCGCTCGCGCTCGACCCGGAGAGCCGTCCGACGCGCGAGCTCTGCGCGCTCCTCTACTTCGAGCGGTTCCTCGACGCGGAGCGGAAGGGAAACCTCGAGGACGCCGCTTGGCTGATGCGCATGGTCGAGCGGTACAACGACGGACCGCTCGACGCCGTCCTCCGCGCCGCGGGCTCGGTGCTCGTCACGTCCTCTCCCGACGGCGCGCGCGTGACGCTCCGCGCCCGCGCGGAGCAGGGCCGGCGCCTCCGGCCCGCCGCGACGATCGAGCTCGGTCGCGTCCCGGTCGTGCACGGTGAACTCCCGCTCGGTCCGTGCGAGCTCCTCGTGCAGCTCGCGGGCTACGAGACCGCGCGCATCCCCATGAAGCTCCGGCGCGGCGAACAGCGCATGGTCCACGTGACTCTCCTGCCGTCCGGCACGGTGCCCCACGGGTACGCGTGGGTGCCGGGCGGGCCGTTCCTCTCGGGGCCCGAGCTGACGGAAGTCCACGTGGACGACTTCATGATCGGCGAGCGGCCGGTGCTCCTGCGCGAGTACGCGCGGTGGCTCGACGACGTGTTCGCGCGGGATCCCGAAGGCGCCGCGGCGCACGTCCCGTGGGTCGAGTCGCACGGCGCGCTGCTCCGGATCGACGGGGGCCGTCACGTGTTCTGCCCGCCGTCCCCCGTGTCGCGGCGCCCCATCGTCGAGCACCCGGACCTGCCGGTCGTCGGCGTCAGCCGCGCGAGCGCCGAGGCGTATGCGGACTGGCTCACGCAGACCACCGGCCGCCGCCACCGGCTTCCTTCGGAGGCCGAGTGGGAGAAGGCGGCGCGCGGGACCGACGGCCGGCTCTATCCGTGGGGCGACGCGTTCGACCCGACGTTCTGCAGCATGATCGACTCCACCGCGGGGCACGCGAACCTGCGGCCCGCGGGCGCGTTCCGCGACGACGAGAGCCCGTACGGCGTCCGCGACATGGCGGGCGGCGTGCGCGAGTGGTGCCGCGACGACGTGGACGCGGGCCGCAGGCAGGCCGTCTGCCGCGGCGGCGCGTGGTACCTCCGTCCGAAGGAGTGCACCGTCACGTCGCGCTGGATCGTGGACGCCGACACGCGGAACCCCGGCGTCGGCTTCCGGCTGTGCGTCGAGCCGCCCGCGTCGGAAAAGCGTCCGCAGTCGTGACGCCGCGGGGAAGACTCCCCGCTCCGTGCGCCAGGTCCTTCCCGCTGCCGTACCGCTCGCCGCGCTGCTCCTCGCCGCATGCGGCGGCGAGTCGCGCCTCCGCGCCGAGGCGGCGGCCGGAGCGGGCCCCCTCGTGGACGAGTTCCTCGGCGCCCTCGAGGCGGGCCGGGTCGATCAGGCACTCGCACGCACGACGCCGGCGTTCCGTGCGTCGGCCGGACGCGAGGCGGTCGCGGAGGTCTCGCGGTCGATGGTCCAGGTGCTCGGCGCCGTGCGCGCCCGCGGCGAGCCCGAGGTGAGCGCCGTGCGCCCGCTGCCGGGCTCGGACCCGCCGGTGGCCGGGATCGCGTCGATCTCGTGGCCGACGCAGTTCGCGAAGGGCGAGGCGAAGGTCGCCGCCCGCGTCGAGCGCGGCACCGACGGCGCGTGGCGCGTGGACGCCTTCGCCGTGGAGGGCGCCCTGTTCACGTGGATCCTCCGGAAGTAGGGGCAGCGCGCGCGCCGGGGCCGGATCCACCGGCATCACCGCGACGTGCCGGCTTCCCGAGAGCGCGTGTTCGGGGCGCGGCGGCGGGCGACGACCGCTCGCTCGATGCTGCCGACTGGACGTCTCCCGGCGGGACGTGCGGGGAAATCCGAGAATGTCACTGCCACTGTCGGGCGGAGGAGGCGATCCTCGACGCGTCGATGCTGTGACGGTACCCCGAGCATGGACGCACGGGGGGCCCCAGGCACGCGACGGGAGCGGAAGCTCCCTTGCCGCGAGCCGGATCATTCGCGTCCACGAACGGGTCCAGCGTGAGCCAGTCGACACCAGCCAGCGTCACGAAACCGACTTCCCGTGCGTGGCGGGCCGTGCGTCCGGAGATCATCCTCCTGTCACTGGGCCTCTTCATGAACGTGGCGCACACGCCCGCGGCGACGGCGGACGATGCCTGCGCAGAGGCGGAGAGACACCGCCGTGGACGCCGTTCGAGGCTGCTCAAGCTCGCGGACGGCCCGCAGAGGCTCTGGACCAGGGGAGTCGCGACGTCAGTCACGTGGCACGAACGTCGAGTCCGCAGGGCAGCCGCCGCATCTGCGGAGACGTCGATCGAGTTGTCGGGGGACGCGGGCGCCACGTGGGAGGAAGTCGCGCGGGTTCCGTCGGCGCGATGCGGCGCGGCGGCCGTCACCGCCCCGGACGAGCCCGGAGAGTATCTCCTTCGCGTGCGGCGCAGCGACGGTGCCGAATCCTCGGCGGTTGTGGCTCTCGTTGCGCCGCGAGTCGTCGATATCCGCCTCTCGTACATCAGCGGGGCGCTTCACGAGGACGGGAGGCTTCGTGTCTGGGGCGGATTTCCCCTTCGGACGACGCTTCCGCACCCTGAACGTGGCGACGTGTGGGCGACCGAGGACCCCCTCGTGTTTCCGTTCCTCGACGATATCCGCGCGTTCGACTGCGGTGAGAAGCAGATCGCTGTCGTGCTCCACGATGGCTCCGCGTGGATCTGGGGCCAGACCCGCGAGGAAACGCGCGACTACCTCTATGAGGAGCCGCGGCGCATCGCAGAGGTGACGCGAGCTGAGTGGTGTGAGGTGTTCCGCAACACAGCCTTCTTTGCCACGGAGGACGGTCGTGTGTTCGGCGTCACAGGCGACGACGGCGGGCCGATGCGGACCGATCCCGCAGCGACGCCCGGGGTCGTCGTCGAGATCCCCGAGTTGTTCGGTTGCGTGCAGATCTCCGGAGGACTCAACCACGCCCTCGCCCTTCTGTCCGACGGACGCGTGCTCTCGTGGGGCGGAAACCACGCTGGGCAGCGAGGCGACGACGGGATCGAGTGGTTCCGCGGGCTCCCGCTGGAGGTCCCGGGTCTCCGCGACGTCGTACAGGTCGAGGCCTCGTACTACACGTCGCTCGCGCTCACGCGTGACGGACGCATGATCGAGTGGGGTTGGCACCTGTATCACGAGTCCGGCCCGCCGCCCGGGAGTAGTCACGTGCAGCGAGTTCTGCCTCAGATCAGCGGCGTCCTCCGGATCGCTCTGTCCGGCGGGCGCGGCGCCGCGCTGACGTCCGACGGTGCCGTCGTGACATGGGGAGCCCGAACGCCCTGGACTTTCGACGAACTCACCCCCCTGGGATACGAACACAAGCTCGAGGGGCACGTTCCTGTTCGCGAGTTGGCTGGCGGCGGCGGTGGATTTCAGGTGCTGCTCGAGGACGGCGGCCGGCTTGCCTGGGGACACTCCCAGACTTCGTGCCAACCGTTGCTGGACGGCGTGTTCTGGCACGTCCGCCAACCTCTTCCGGTCTTCAGTCGCTGAGTGTCACCCGAGTTTCGGGTGGTGGCGCGAGCCACGCCGCAGAAGGCCGCGGAGTGCGCATCGGTCGATCGCTGACACCCGACAGCACAGCCGCGTCTTCTGGTCGAGATGCTCCGCGGGAGTGTCGCTAGCCATCAGACCGACAGGCATTCCTGCGCTCTGCGTCGTCGCCAGGTGCGCGCGAGCCCGATCGGCCGCTACTCCGCGACCTCGGCGTGCCCGCGGGCCCGGAGGGCGGCGCGGAGCTTCGCGGCGGCGGCGTCGAGGTCGGCGGCCTTCGCGTGCTTGTCCTGGTTCGCGAAGTCCATGTCCACGAGGGACTCGATCGGGGTGACGTGCAGGTGCACGTGCGGCACCTCGATTCCGGCGATCATGAGGCCGACCTTCCGGCAGGGGAACGCGTCCTTCACGGCGCGGCCGACGGACTGCGCCACCGTCATCAGGTGCGCCGCGAGCGCCGGGTCGAGGTCCAGCCAGTGATCGACCTCCGCCCGCGGGACCACGAGCGTGTGTCCGGGGCGGAGCGGGGCGATGGTCAGGAACGCCACGCAGTGGTCGTCCTTCCAGACGAAGCGGCCCGGTAGCTCGCCGGAGATGATGCGCGTGAACAGGGTCGCCATGGGGGCCTCCTCGGGCGCGACAGCGTGCGCGACGACGTTTGCGACAACGGTTGCGACAACATCCGCGACAACGGCTGCGACGATCCGATGCTATCCGAAGTTGCAATCGACGAACCGGAAATGGCTTGTATGATCCGAAGGCACGACAAACCAGACGACATTCGAAGGACGGCACGCCCCACGTGTTCGACGACCTCTCCGACCTCCGTGAACCGCTGTTCGCGGCCCGTCTCCTGCGGGAGCAGATCCTCGTCACGCCCGTTCCGCGGGCGGCGCGGGAGCGGCTCTCGACGGCGATCCTCGCACGCAACGGCGACGGCCGCGGAGGGGCTGCGGCGCTGTCCGCCGCGTGCGCGCGTCCCGTCGCGGGACGCATCGGACGGGACGAACTCGCCGCCGCCGCCGGGGTGCCGGCGCGCGCGCTCCGGCGAGGGATCGGGCAGCCGTTCCACGGCCGCGCCGCGCCGGCGGCCGCGGGCGTCGCGGACCTGCTCGACGAACTCCTCGACACCCTGAAC
>JAJVHW010000109.1 GCA_022072415.1 Planctomycetota bacterium | reverse complement strand
CTGGGTGCTGGCCGCCCGATCGGAGCGGCTCCGCGGCGCGGTCGCGCGCCGGGCGACGCGCCGCCGCGTCCTCGCCGCGTGCGCGGTGCTCGTCGCAGCGCACGCCGCCGACCGCGTCACGTACGGACTCTGCTACGCCGCCGGGCACGAGCCCGTGCTCTCGGCGGCGGAGGCGTACCCCGTCTACTTCCGCTCGCGACTCCTCTCGTTCGCGCGGATGCTCGGCATCGAGGCGCCGCGAACGGAGGACGGCGCCCCGTCGCTCCGGGCGTCGGGCAGCGACGAGGACGCGGCGCTCGCCTACCCGCTCCATCCGCTCCGGCGCGCGGACGGCGCGCCGCAGCCGGACATCCTGTGGCTCGTGGCCGAGTCCCTGCGCTCCGACATGCTCGACGCGGAGGTCATGCCGCGGACGCTCGAGTTCGCGCGCGGCGGGCGGCGGTTCCTCCGGCACTACAGCTCGGGGAACGGCACGCGGATGGCGCTCTTCGGCATGTTCTACGGGCTCTACGGCGCGAACTGGTTCCCGTTCCTCCACGCGTCGCGCGGCCCGGTGCTCGTGGACGCGCTCCTCGACGCGGGCTACGAGTTCGACGTCCGCACCAGCGCGCGCTTCAGCTTCCCCGAGTTCGACCGCACGATCTGGCGGCGCGTCCCCGCGTCGCGGATGCACGAGGGCGACCCCGGACTCGCGGGATGGCAGAACGACCGGCGCCACGTGGACGCCCTGACGGCGGCGCTCCGCGCGCCGGCCGGCCCGCGTCCGGAGTTCCGCTTCCTCTTCTTCGAATCGCCCCACGCCCCGTACCGGTACCCCGCCGACGCGGAGATCCGGCCCGACGCGGCGAAGCGCGTCAACTACGTCACGATGGACACGTCGGACCCGGCCGAGGTCGCCGCGGTGCGGAACCGGTACGTGAACGCGTGCCACCACCTCGACATGCAGCTCGGCCGGATCTACGACGCCCTCGCCGAGTCCGGGCGGCTCGGGCGCACGCTGGTCATCGTGACCGGCGACCACGGCGAGGAGTTCATGGAACGCGGCCGGTGGGGCCATCACAGCGGGTTCTGCGACCAGCAGACGCGGACGCCGCTCGTGATCCGCGGCCCCGGGATCGCGCCGGGCGAGGAGGCGTCGATCACGAGCCACCTCGACCTCCCCGCCACGGTGCTCGCGCGGATCGGCGTGACCAACCCGCCGCGCGACTACTCCCTCGGCTTCGACGTGCTCGGCGGACGGCGCGACGCCCCCGCCGTCGCCGCCGGATGGGACGACCTCTGCCTGATCGACGACGGCGCGAAGATCGTGCTCCCGTTCCGCGGCGGCGACCGGCGCGCGGACGCGATCACGCGGGGCGACGACGAGCCGATGACCGCCGCGGAGTCTCGCGCAGCCCGGAACGCGCGCACGCCGGCGATCGTGTCGATCCTGCGCGACCTCACCCGGTTCACGCGCTGACGGACCGCTCGACCGACGCCTTCAGCTCGTCGAGATCCTTCGAGATCATCTTCACCATCGAGCCGCGCATGAGGGCGGCGACCGGGGACATCAGCCGCGCCGCAACGGTGATGCAGCGGCCTTCCATGGTCATCGAGAGGCGCGCGCCGGAGGCGGCGGGCTCGACCGTGAAGCGCGTGTCCCACCGCACGCCGCAGGAGTCGCAGCGCAGCGAGAACGCACGGTCCGGCGAGAGCTCCGTGACCTCGAGGACCTCCGCGTGCGGCTTCCCGAACACGACCCGCGTCTCGCGGAACCTCGTGCCGACGCGGACCGGGGGCGCCGTCAGCATCTCCACGCCGACCACTCCGGAGACGTGCTTCGCGAAGTTGGGGACGTCGGCGAGCGCCGCGAACAGCGCGGAGGGCGGGGCGGCGACGTCGCGGACGAGGACGATCGGCTTCATGGCCGGATGCTACCGTCCCGCCGGCGCGCCCGGATCGAACTTCTACAACCGTAGCAGACCGACGGGGCCCGGACGTCCCGCCCGGAGGAACGAGTGACCGACCTGGCCGCGGTGCGGCGAGCGCGCTGCAAGGCGGACGAGCGGCGCCGGCTCGACGGAGCGGGTCGCGGCGCGAGCCCCACGCGGGCAGCAGGCCGGTTCACGCGGACGGCCGTTGCATCGCGGCAGCTCGCCGGCGTGGGGGTTGCGATCCGTTCGCGCAGGGACTCCCGGCGACGGATGCCGCAACCCGCATGACGAACCGTGTCCGTCGCCTCGGGACGCGCCTCAGGCCTGCGCGACGGCGCGGGGCGCGGCCATCTCGCGGCGCAGGCGGGAGAGCGCCTCGCCGTGGATCTGGCACACGCGGCTCTCGGAGAGGCCCATCTTCCGGCCGATCTCCTTCATCGTGATCCCCTCGAAGTAGTAGAGGGAGAGGATCTCCCGCTCCTTCGCGTCGAGGCGCCGGAGCGCGCTGCTGCAGGACTCCTGGAGGTGCAGGATGTGGACGGGGTCGGGGTTCCGGCGGTCCACGAGCGAGGAGAAGCGCGGGGAGGGAGAGCCGTCGCCGTCGTTCTCGTCGCTCTGGCTGAGCGAGTAGATCGCGAGCCGCGCGAGGTCGGTCTGGAGTTCCTCGAACTCCTCCGGCTCGAGCTTCAGGTCGGCCATCACCTCCGGGGGGGTGGGCTTCCGCCCGAGCTCCGCCTGGAGGCGGCGGACGGCCGCGGCGAACTTCTGCGCGCGGGAGCGGACGAGCCTCGGCACCCAGTCCCGCGCGCGGAGGTCGTCGAGGATGCTCCCCCGCACGCGAAGCGAGCAGTACGTCTCGAACTTGATCCCGCGGGAGAGGTCGAAGCCCTCCACCGCGTCCATGAGCCCGAGGACCCCGGCGCTCCGGACCTCGTCCACGTCCACGCACCGCGGCAGGCGCTCGGCGATCCGCTCGGAGAGGTAGTCCACGAGAGGGAGGTACGCCTCGACCAGGCGGTTCCTGAGCGTCACCGACGACGTGCGCTTGTACTCGCGCCACATCGCCTGCAGGGCGTCGCTCTTCTTCATGGGTTCCGGCCTCCCTCCTCGCCGCGCCCCGCGCGGGCCCCGGACTGCGGGGCTCCCTGCGGCGCATACGACGGGTCGCGCAACATGGCCGATGCTGCACAACCGGTTGGGGAGACTACAGCGGCTCAGGCTCGGCCGCAAGTGCGGACCACAAGTTGTTGGGCCGCCGTGTCGCGTCGGGAGCGCCGAGCCCGTCAGGCTCGCGTCCGCGGAACGCAGGCGGACGCTGGGCTCCGCGGACGGGCGGCGGCGGCGCGCGAAGGCCCCGGCGCGCGCCGGGAAATCGGCACGAGTGCCCGCCGCGCGGCGCGCGCGTCCTTCCGGAATCGGCCGTTACGCGGCGCGCACGGCGCAGCTACGATCCTCCGCAGCGGCGGCCGGAGCCCCGCCTGTCCGAGCGAGGAGGGTGCGATGTCGAAGGTGGAGCTGAAGCGGATCGACGTGCTGCGGGCCGGCGTGATCCCGGGGATCATCGGGGCCGCCATGGGGCTGATCGTCCTGCCGTTCGCGGCGATCTTGGCGCTCTTCGGCCGCGGAGGCGTGCTCGGCGGGATCGTGATGGCGATCCTGGCGCCGCTCGCCTACGGCGCGGTGGGCTTCATCAGCGGAGTGATCCTGGCGTTCGGCTACAACCTCGTCGCGAAGTTCGTCGGCGGGATGATCCTCGAGTTCGACACCCCCGCCGGCGTGGTCCCGACCAGCGGCCCCGGTTCCGGCGTGATCTCGAGTTGAGGCGTCGTCCCGAAACAACTGACACACTTCGTCACGCGGCTTGCGGCGGTCCCTCGATGCGGATCCAGCGGTCCAGGCTCGCAAGCCGCGCGCCAGCAAGCTGCCGCGATGCAACGGGCAGTCATGTCAACTGCCTGCTGCGTTGGGCTCGCGCCGCAACTCTCTCCGTTGAGTTGGCGCCGCTCGCCCGCCTTGCAGCCGGCTCGTTGCATCGCGGCCAAGTGTGTCACTTGTTTCGGGACGACGCCTGAGCCTACTTCGACGCGCCCGCGCAGATGCTCCGGAGTTGATGGAGCATCGCGTCGAGCCGCGCGCGCTCCTCCTGGGTCGCGCTCGCGCGCACCTTCTCCTCGAGCACGTGGAGGAGGTCGATCGTCCACCGGGCCTGCTCGAGGTTCTTCTCCAGCTTCCCGGTGGCGGGGTTCGCGACCACGCCGAGGTGGACCAGCGCCGGGGCGGCGATCACCTGGACGAGCACGTCGAGCGACGGCGGCGGGAGCTTCGGCGCGTCGGCCACGGGCTCAGGCCTTCACGGGCGCGGAGACGCCGGCGGTGCGGTTCGCGCCTGCCGCGCGCGCGTCGTGCGCGATGGACGCCTCGACGAACGAGCGGAAGAGCGGGTGCGGCTCCGCCGGCTTGCTCTTGAACTCGGGGTGGAACTGCACGCCCACGAACCACGGGTGCCCGGCGAGCTCGACGATCTCCGCGAGGTCGCCCTCCTCCCACGTGCCCGTGATCGCGAGCCCCGCGTCGGTGAGGCTCTTCTTGTACGCGTTGTTGAACTCGAAACGGTGGCGGTGCCGCTCGTGGACCACGTCCTTCCCGTACGCCCGGTGCGCGATGCTCCCGGGGGCGAGCCGGCAGGGGTAGCTCCCGAGGCGCATCGTGCCGCCCTTCGACGTCACGCGCTTCTGCTCCTCCATGAGGTCGATCACGGGCGCGGGGCACTGCTCCACGAACTCGCTCGAGTGCGCCTCGCCGAGCCCGATCATCTCGCGCGCGGCCATGATGGTGGCGCACTGCATGCCGAGGCAGATCCCGAAGTAGGGCGTGCCGGTGCGCATGCACCACTTCGCGGCCTCGATCTTCCCCTCGACGCCGCGGTGCCCGAACCCGCCGGGGACGAGCACGCCGGCGACGCCCCCGAGGAGCTTCGCCACGTTCGACGCGTCGAGCCCGTCGGCGTTCACCTTGCGGAAGCGGACCTTCGCGCGGTTCGCGAGCCCGCCGTGCGCCAGCGCCTCGTAGATCGACTTGTAGGCGTCGTGGAGCTCGATGTACTTCCCGACGACCGCGATCTCGACCTCGCGCTCGGGGTGGATCGCCGCGTCCACGACGGACTTCCACCTCGTGAAGTCGGGCGCCTGCCGCGACTGGAGCCCGAGCCTCTCGAGCACCAGCGCGTCGAAGCCCTGCTCGTGCAGCATGAGCGGGACCTCGTAGATCGTGTGCTTCACGTCGAGCTCCTCGACGACGTAGCGCGGCTCCACGTTGCAGAACATGGAGACTTTCCTCCGGAGGTCCTCCCCCACCGGGTACTCGCTCCGGCAGACGAGGATGTCCGGCGTGATGCCGATCTCGCGCAGCGTGCCGACGCTGTGCTGCGTGGGCTTGGTCTTCAGCTCCTGCGCGGCCTTCACGTAGATGAGCGGCGTGAGGTGGATGAACATGCAGTGCGCCTTCCCCTCCTCGAGCGCGAACTGGCGGATCGCCTCGAGGAAGGGCAGCGACTCGATGTCGCCGACCGTGCCGCCGATCTCGGTGATGACCACGTCGGCGTCGCTCCGCGCGCGGCGGATCGCGTCCTTGATCTCGTTGGTGATGTGCGGGATCACCTGGATGCACGCGCCGAGGTAGTCGCCGCGCCGCTCCTTCTTGATGACCTGGTCGTAGATCTGGCCGGTGGTGTAGTTGCTGTGGCGGTTGACGAGCGCGTGCGTGAAGCGCTCGTAGTGCCCGAGGTCGAGGTCGGTCTCCGCGCCGTCCTCCGTGACGTAGACCTCGCCGTGCTGGAACGGATTCATCGTGCCCGGGTCCACGTTGATGTACGGGTCCATCTTCTGCATCGCGACCTTGAGCCCGTGGTGCTCGAGGAGCATCGCGAGGCTCGCGCACGTGAGCCCCTTCCCGAGGGAGCTGACCACGCCCCCGGTCACGAAGATGTGCTTCACGGTGCGGCGCCCCGCGGGACGTGCGGCCGGGTCGTTCTCTCTCATCACCATCGTGTCCTCGGTTCAGGGCCTCGCGGCGGCGCCGGGCGCCCCCGTGCGGCGGACGAAGGCCTCGTAGTCCTCGCGGATGTCGATCCCGGGCGGGGCGCGGTTGCCGTCGACGACCAGGATCTCCCACCCGTGCTCCAGCGCGCGGAGCTGTTCCAGCTTCTCCGCCTGCTCGAGGGGCGTCGGCGCCATCGCCGCGAACGCGTGGAGCGCGTCGCGCCGGAAGGCGTAGATGCCCACGTGGCGGCGGACGGGGGGCGCATTGCCGCCGTCGCGGTGGAACGGGATCCGCGACCTCGAGAAGTAGAGCGCCCGGCCGCGGAGGCCGGTCACGACCTTCACGACCGACGGGCGGTCCATCTCCTCGGGGTCTGCCACGGTTGCGAGGGTACCCATGGGGAGGGACGGCTCCCGCCGCATCGCCCCGAGGAGCCGCGCGACGTCGCCCGCGTCGAACTCCGGCTCGTCGCCCTGCACGTTGACGACCCACTGCTCACCGCGCCCGCGCACGGCCTCCGCGACCCGGTCGGTCCCGGTCGCGCAGCCGGGCGACGTCATCACCGCGTCGCCGCCGAAGCTCCGCACGGCGTCGAAGATGCGCGGGTGGTCCGTGGCCACGACCACCGCCGACACCCCCGCCACCTGCCGCGCCCGCTCGTACGTGTGCTGGACGAGGTACTTCCCCGTCTCGCGGAGCAGCGGCTTCTCCGGGAGCCGCGTGGAGGCGAGCCGGGCCGGAATCACGATCACCGCGCCGGAGTCCTGCGTGCCGCCCACGTCGCCCATGTTCCCCGGGGGATGCGTCACCGCCCGCACCTTTTCAGATTGGGCGGCCGCGAGGAACCCCGGAACGGCGCTACCGCTTGAGCCGCGCCGGGGGCGACTGGAAGACGCGGTCGGCGTCGGGGGCTTCGCCGACGGTGACCTTCGCCTCGTAGGCCGGGACCTGCATGTGGACGCCCCAGATGAGGCGCTTGCAGTCCACGTAGACGGAGGGGACGCGGGACTCGCCCATGCCCGTGCGGAACTCGAAGCCGCGGGAGCGGCCGTCCTGCTCGACGACGATCACGCCGCGCCGCGCCATGTCGTCGCGGAGCCCGGACACGGACACGCCGTCGCGCGCGACGGACGAGAAGCCGGCCTTGTCGAGCTCGCGGAGGAGGGTCGCCATCTCCACGTCGGAGACGACGCGGACGACCGTGCTGCTCTCGCGCCCGGATGCGAGCCGCTTCCCGAGGGCGCTCGACGCGTTCACGAGCGCCATGTCGGTCGCCGCTCCGGACGCCGGGGTGGTGCGGAGCGTGACGGTCACGTCGCCGCTCACGCGGGGTCCGGACTCGGCCGCGGCGGCGGCCCCGCCGTCTCCGCCGCCGGACGCCGCGGATCCGCCGCCGGACGCGCAGCCCGCGGCGGCGAGCGCCGCGGCGAGCGTCAGCGTGACGAACGGCTGCGCGACGAAAGACCTCGCGGACCGCGCAGGAACGGAGCGGAAGGACGGCATCGGGAACCTCCTCGGAGCCAGGCCGGAGTATGCCCGCGCCGCGTCCCGGCGGGGCGTTTTCGAGGGTCAACCGCGCGTGTCCAAGTAGCGTCACGGGATGAACCCGAGCTCCGGATTCCGGCTCGCCGCAGCGCTGTGCGCCGTCGTCGCGTGCCTCTCCGCAGGTCCGCGGTCCGCGGACGCGCAGGACGCGCCGCTGCCTCCGCCGACGCCCGTCCCCCCGGCCGCCGAGAAGCGGTTCACGATCGTCCACACGAACGATCTCCACGGGCACATCGAGACCTTCCCCGCCGTGAAGGGCCTCGCCGACCGCGCCCGCGCCGCGAACCCCGGCCGCACGCTGTGGATCGACGCGGGCGACTGCATCACGGGGACTCCCGTGTCCACGCTCTGGCAGGGCGGGCCGGTGTTCGAGCTGATGAACCGGATGAAGCTCGACCTCGGGTGCCTCGGGAACCACGAGTACGACCACGGCTGGCAGCGCGTCCACGAGCTCGTCGCGATCGCGGAGGAGCCGCGGCTCTGCGCGAACGTGACCGACCCCGACGGGAAGCCGTTCGGCGACGGCGCGACGAGGGTCGTCTCCGTGGACGGGGTGCGCTTCGGGTTCCTCGGCCTCATGGCCGGCGACCTCCGCCGCCTCACGTCGAAGAAGGCCACCGAGGGCTGCAAGGTCGAGGAGCCCCTCGACGCGGCGAAGCGGCTCGTCCCCGAGCTCCGGACGCAGTGCGACATCCTCGTGCTCGTGACGCACGTCGGCGTGCAGAACGACGCCGCGATCGCGGGCGCAGTCCCGGGGATCGACCTCATCGTCGGCGGCCACTCGCACACGAAGCTCGAGCCCGCGATCCAGGTGAACGGCACGTGGATCGTGCAGGCGCACGAGTACGGGAAGGTCGTCGGCGTCGCGGAGCTCGGCTGGGACCCGGCGATCCGGCGCGTCACGTCGTTCTCGGACAGGCTCCTCCCGACCGACGGGAAGGACGTCCCCCGCGACGCCGCGATGCAGAAGGCCGTGGACGAGTGGCAGGCGAAGGCGGAGACGGTGGTCGGCGAGGTGGTCGGCCGCACGCCCGAGGAGCTCTCGAAGAAGGAGCTCCGTCCGCTCATCGAGGCGATGTACGCCGACGCGCTCGGCTGCGACTTCGGCTTCCAGAACACCGGCGGCATCCGCGACGTCGTCCGCGCCGGCGAGATCCGCGTGCGCGACGTGTGGAACGTGCTCCCGTTCGACAACACGATGATCCGCATCAAGGTCCCCGGCGCGAAGCTGACCGAGTACCAGCAGCGGAGGCTCGGCGCGAAGCTCGACCCCGCGCGGACGTACACGATCGCCACGAACAGCTACGTCGGCGACCACATGAGGGAGCACCTCGGGTCCGACGGGCACGAGGTCGAGGACACGGGCCTCCTGATGCGTGACGTGGCCGTGAACTGGGTCCGCCAGCATGGCGGATTCGACCCGCGAGGGAAGCCGCTCGCGCCGGGCGCCGCTCCCGGAACCTCCGAGAAGAAGTGAACCCCATGCGACTGCTCCGAACCGCCGCGCTGCTCGTCTCCCTCGCCAGCCTCGCCGCGGCGCGCCCTGCGGCCGCGGAGGAGGCAGAGCTCCCGCCCGGCGTCACCGCGCGCGTCTTCGGCGAGGACATCACCGAAGCGCAGTTGATGGACCGTCTCGCCCGCCGCTACGAGACGGGCGAGAAGGGCCGCGAGATCCTCGACCAGATCATCGACGACACCGCCGTCGCCGAGGAGGCGAGGGCCCGGAACGTCGCGGTCACGGAGCCGGAGATCGACGCGTACGTCGCGAAGGTCGCGGCCACCATCCGCCAGATGCGCGGCGGCACGCGGACGCTCGAGGACGAGCTCGCGGAGACGCAGTCCTCGATGGCGGAGTTCCGCCGCTCGGCGCGCGAGTACCTCCTCCGGCAGAAGATGGCCGTGCAGGACCTCGGCGGGAAGCCGGACGAGGACCTCGCCGTCCACCGCATCAAGCTCTGGGTGTCGTCGGTGAAGCGCCGGCTCGGCGTGAAGACGACGGGGCTCCCCGACGGCGTGCTCGCGCAGGTGGGCGGCGTGTCGATCGACCGCGCGCGGTTCGCGCAGGAGCTCCGCACGCGGCTCTCGAAGGAGCAGGTGGCGGGCGTCCGCGCGGAGCTCGTCCTCGACGCGGCGACGCGGCACGCGGTGCAGCGCGCGGGCGTCTCCGTGACCGACGCCGACGTCGATGCGCAGATCGCGCGGCTCCGCGCGCGGTTCGAGTCGAATCCGCGCGTGGCCGGGTCCGGCGTCACGTTCGACGCGTTCCTCCGGCAGACGTTCGGGATCGGCGAGGCGGACCTCCGGAAGGACCCGACCTTCCGCGCCCGCGTCGGGCTGGAGCGCATGGTGTCGAAGGGCATCGACGACGCGGCGATCCGGAAGCACTGGGACGAGAACCGCGCGTCCTACGGCGAGCGCGCGCTGGTGCGGCAGGTCTACGTGGCGGCGTCGGACGAGGCGCATTTCCAGGGGAAGGGCCGGCTCCCGTCGTTCCGCGAGGCGCAGGACCTCGCGCTCCGCGCGAAGGTCGAGATCCTCGAGAAGGCCGGGCTCCTCGCGGGCGACGGGAAGGCGAAGACGCCGCTCACGGACCTCGTCACCGCGGTCGCGAAGCAGTTCGAGCTCGATCCGGAGCGCCGCGCGCAGGCGGGCGAGCCGCAGGTGTGGACGCGGCTCAACGTGGAGGGGCAGCCGTCGCTCGAGCAGGGCGCCTTCGACGGCCCGGTGGGCACGCTGCAGGGCCCCGTCCGCGGGACGACCGGGTTCCACGTGTTCGTCGTGGAGGAGCGCCGCCCCGCGCCGACGTTCGACGAGTGCCGCGAGTCCGTGCGCGACGACCTCGTCCGCCTGGCGGTCCGCCGGTTCCAGATGGAACTCCGGGCGGACGGGCAGATCCAGCTCGCCAAGGAGAAGTGACCTGCGCGCCCGCGACGTCGAACGGCCCGCGTGAACGCGGGACTCCGGGCACGTTCCCCGAACCGACCGCGGCTCGGGCGGGACCCGGCGCCGCTACTTCTCGTGCGCGTGGACGTGCCCGTCGCCCTCGTCGTGCCCGTCGCCCTCGTCGTGCTCGTGTTCGTGCTCGTGCTCGTGCGCGTTCCCGTGCCCGGCCGGCTTCGGCGGCTCGCGGCCGGCGAGGAGCGCCTCGGCGCGCGCGACGTTCTCCGGGTCCGCGTGCTTCGCGAGCTTCTCCCAGGCCTTCCGGCGGTCGCCGTCGGTCCAGACGGCGTTGGGCAACGCCTCGCGCCACTGGCGGACGGCGTCGGCGCGGCCCTTCGGGTCGGCCATGAACGCCGCGAGCGCCGCGGGGCGGACCTCGCCGAAGCGGTCGTCGATGTCGCCGTCGGCGAATCCGAACGCGCGGCCGGTGACGGCCTTCAGCGCGCACACGGCGGCCGACACCTCGTCCGCGTCGCCGGCGGACTCGACGATGCGGAGGAGCATCCCCGTCCGCTGCGACGGCGTCGTCCCCTCGTCGTGGTCCTTGAACGCCCCGCACGCGTTCACCGCCTCGATCCGCACGGCGACGGAGTGGTCCTCGACGAGGACGTCCATCATCGGAAGCATCGTCGGGCGCTTCCGCTGCACCTGCGACGCGACGCTTCCCGACCGCGCGAGTTCGAACGCGTCGGCGTGGAGCGCCGCGAGCACGGGGTCGAAGGTCGCGTCCATCGTGTGCTGGAGGTTCTCGCCCACGGCCTGGCGGACCTGCGGCGCCTTCGCCTCCGCGGCGAGCTTCCACTTGTCCGCGTCGGCGAAGATCCCGTTCTCGCTGAACGCGCGCACGGCGGCGATCCGGGCGGTCACCGTCTCCGACTCGTCGAGCGCGATGTCCCAGAGCATCTGCTTCATCGGCTCGTCGTTCCGCGCCACGCCGCCGAGCTCAAGGATCGCGCCGAACCGGTCGCCCTCGAGGAGCCGCTCGTCGTCCGGCGTCGGGGCCGCGGGACCGCCCTTCCCCGACGCGATCGCCCGGAGCGCGGCGACCATCCGCGGCTTCGAGTCGGGCGGGAACACCTTCGTGTGGATCAGCGTCTTCACGCGCATCATCGGCTGCCCGTGGTCGAAGAGCGTGCGGTCCTCGACCCACGCGAGCAGCACGTCCACGACCGCGGTCGGATCCACGTCCTTCCCGAGCACGTCGCAGAGGACCGCCGCCGCGGCGCGGCGGTCCCATACGGGCGCCTCCGCGTCGCGGCAGATCCGGAGGAGCGAGGCGGTGTCGAAGTAGGGGTCCCGCGCGAGGATGCGGCCGAGCCAGAGCTTCCGGAGGAGCGACCAGGGGTCGGTCGGCGTCACTTCGACGCCGCGGTACGCCTGGAGGACGCGCTCGCGGGCGTCCTTGCCGAGGGCGCGGATCTCCTCCTCGAGGGACTCCTCCACGTCGGCGTTGAACGGCTCCCAGCGGTCCGCGATCTTCTCCACGTCGTTCATGAACGCGCCGCGCACGATGCGGGCCGGGCTGCCGAGCCCCGCCGCGTTCCACGCCCAGACGAGCCCCGCCCCGATCGCGAGCCCCACTCCGACGGGGATCACCCAGTCGCGGAGGATCGACGGCTTCGGTTCGGCGCCGCTGTCGCATGCGCTCGGATCGGGGTGCTCGGGGACTGTCATCGGGTCACGGACTCCTTCGCTGCCGCGGTCGCATCGTATCCGCGGCGCGCGCCTCTGCGGGATACGATCAAGGCCGCCCATGAAGGAACGCCGATCCCGCGGAAGCCCGCACCGAGCCCGTGAGGCCGGGCCCGGCGACGGCGCGCCCGAGGGCGCCCGCGACCTCTCCGCGGCGGCGGAAGGGGCCGACGAACCGCTCCTCGACGAGGGCGACGCCCCCGTCCACCGCTTCACGGTCGCCGACGACGAGGCCGGCCCGCGCCTCGACGTCTACCTCGCCGCGAAGCTCCCCGACCACAGCCGCACGTGGCTCTCGCGTCACGTGGACGAGGGGCACCTCGACCTGGTCCGCGAGGGGCGCCCGCGGAAGGCGAAGCCGGGCCTCCGCGTCGAGCCGGGCGACGAGCTCACGCTCCGCCTCCTCCCCCGCGACCTGCCGTACGCCGCGCCGGAGAAGATCCCGCTCCGCATCCTCCACGAAGACGAGGGGCTCGTGGTCATCGACAAGCCGCCGGGCCTCACGGTCCATCCGGGCAGCGGCGAGAAGTCGGGGACCCTCGCGAACGCCCTCGCGTGGCACTTCGGGGAGCTCTCGTCGGTGCAGGGGCCCATGCGGCCGGGGATCGTCCACCGGCTCGACAAGGACACGTCGGGCGTGATGGTCGTGGCGAAGGACGACACGACGCACTGGGCGCTCTCCCACCAGTTCCGCGAGCGGACGGTCCGGAAGGAGTACCGGGCCGTCTGCCGCGGCGTCTGCGACCTCGACGCGGACCTGATCTCGGCGCCTCTCGGCCCCGACCGCATGCGGTCCACGCGGATGGCCGTGCGGATGGACATCGGCCGGCCGAGCGAGACCTACTACCAGGTGCTCGAGCGGTACGCAGCGCACACGTACGTGCGCTGCCTCCCGAAGACGGGGCGCACGCACCAGATCCGCGTGCACATGGCGTCGGTCGGCCACCCGCTGGTCTCCGACCGCGTCTACGGGGGGTACGTCCCCGCGCTCGCCGAGGTGTGCCCGCGGCAGGCGCTGCACGCGTTCCGCCTGGAGTTCACGCACCCGGCCACGAACGAGCGCGTCGCCTTCGAGGCACCGATCCCGGAGGACTTCGAGCGCCTGCTCGCCCATCTGCGGGCGGAGTGACGGGCCTACTTCACGACGAGCCGATTCGCCGCCGGATCGTGGACGAGGCGCTTCCGCACGTCGAACCACCACATCTGCCAGCGGAGCGACGCGTCCTCGCGCGCTTCGGGGGCGGCGGTGGGTTCGTAGCCGAACGTCTGGCCGGTCGCGTGGGAGAGGAAGGCGAAGGCGGAGCGGCGGTCGTCCCAGTCGGGGGACGCCATGCGCACGAGGAGCGGCTCGACCAGGCGCGGGCCCATCGCGGTCGCGCGGTCGAAGAGCGTCTTCCTCGCGGCCTCGTCCTCGTTCCGCCGCCAGCGGGAGAGGACGATGTCGAGAAGGTCCCCGAAGTCCTGGTCGCGCAGGTCGGCCGCGCCTTCGAAGCGGAGGTCGTCGCCCTTCGCGCTGCTCGCCTCGGTGAGGGAACCGCGGCCGACCGGGATCGTGCCCTTCTTCAGGAAGAGGAGCGCGAAGCAGGTGTCCGTGACCGGACGGTAGTCCGTGATCCGCGCGTCGCCGCGTCCGCCGAAGTTCGCCTCCGCCTGCCAGCGGCCGTCCTCCTTCTGCTCCGCCATCAGGAACTCGGCGCCCTCGCCGTACCAGTCCGACGTGCCCATCCAGTCCACGGCCGCGAGGACGCCCGCCCTCTCCAGCGCGTAGAGGTAGTAGTAGTGCCAGCCCGGGCCCGCCATGGTGTGGCGCGGGCCGGGGTTCGTGCGCACCGTGAAGTGGTGACCGAGCCACGCGAGGCCGTCGCGGATCGACTGGTCGGCGCGCTTGTCCATGGCCGCCGGGAAGGCGCTCGCGCCCGCGTCGAGCAGTTCGCTCCGGCAGATGACGACGGACCCCGTGCCGCCGGCGGTCATCGACCCGTAGGCGTCGCCGCCCTCGGTGTACCCCCACCCCCGGGCGCGGTCGTTCCGCGTCTCCTGCGTCGCCTTGGGGTTCTTCGGCTGCGCCGCGGGCGGCGCCGCGCGCGCCGCGGGTCCGTTCGCCTCCTGGGAGTCGAGCAGGTGCTCGAGCGCCTTCCGCCACGTGGCGGGCTTCACGGCCACGCCGCACCGCGCCGCCGCCTTCAGGCCGAGGAGGGCGTACTGCGTGTTGCTGTGGTCGTAGGCGCCGCGTCCCGCCGCCACGGGCGTCAGGTAGGTCCAGGTGCCGTCGGTCGTCTGCCGGGCCTCGAGGAGGCCCGCGATCTCGCGCATCCACGTCTCGTCGGCGGGGTCCAGCTTCGTGGTGCGCTCTCCGTCCGGGCGCGGGAGGCGGCGACCGCGTTCGGCGATCGCCATCGCGTAGAGCGCCAGCGTGTAGGTCTGCGGCGGAGGGTTCTTCCGCCACTTCTCGCGCATCCGCTCCCACATCACCCGCGCGGCGGGGTCGTCGTTCGACGCGCCGCAGACGCGCAGGGTGTGGAAGACGAGGGCGGGGACGGCGCCCTCGCACCCGCCGTGCTCGGGAATCGTGTCGGCGGCCACGCGCTCCCGGAGCCAGGTCGCGCCCCGGTCGATCGCGCGGTTCACCCGGGTGACGAAGTCCGGCGTGCGTTCGACGCCCGGTCCGTCGCCCGCGGCGGACGCGGCGAGGACGAGCAGGAACAGCAGCGACCAGGCCCGGCGCACCATGGACATGGAGCCCCGGAGTCTATCCCGGAACGCCGCGTCCGGGGCGCGGCGAAGTTGGGCTGCGGCGGTCGCGGGGGTAGGTTCGGAGCGACATGTCCGACGACTACGCCCCCGACGATCGTTCTTCTCCCGACCGCTCCCGCCGCCGCCGACGCGGAGGACGGGGCCGGGGACGAGGCGGTCGCGCCGGGGATCGCGGTCGCGACGACCTCCCCGCCCGTGCGGCGTCGCCGGACGACCGCGAGTTCGGCGCGATGCCGGACGGCGGACACGACGACGACGGAATCCGCGATGATGTCGGCGCCGGGAGCGCGGTCCGGGGCGGCGGTCCGGCCGCCCGCCACGACGATCCCGACGATCACGACGGCGACGGCTCTCCCTGGGGCGGCGAGTTCGGTGGTCCCGAGCCGATGCGCGACGAGCCGGGCTCCGAGTCCCCGACGGACGTGGTGGAGCCCCTGCCGCGAGAGTCGCTGTCCAGAGAGTCCTTGCCTCGCCGCACGTCGGACGCGCCGCGTCCGCAGGGACGCAGCGACCGCGACGACCGGGGCGGGTACGACCGTCCGCGCGGCGAGCGGTTCCGTGACGACCGTCCGCGTGACGACCGTCCGCGTGACGACCGTCCGCGCGACGACCGCTTCCGTGACGACCGCCCGCGGAGCGACCGCCCCCGAGACGACAGGCGTCGCGACGACCGTCCCCGTGACGACCGTCCGCGCGACGACCGTTTCCGCGACGACCGTGCGCGTCCCGTGCATTCGCGCGACTTCGGGTCCCGCAACGTTCGGCCGCAGCCCGCGAGATCGCACGACGAGCGCGACGAATACGCGGCTCCCGAGCGCCGCGTGCCCCTCCCCCGCAGCGAGCTCGACAAGCCGAGCCCCATCCAGGGACGGCTCCGCGCCGTGGACACGGCCGACGATCTCGCCGACCTGCTCGACGATCTCGACCCTGCCGTCGTCGAGGCCGCGCAGCGCCGTCTCGACGACCGCCGCCGCGACGACGGCCGCCGCGAAGACGGACGCCGCAGCGACCCGCGCCGCGACGCGCCGCGCGGCGGTCGCCCGTATGACGACCGTCCTCGCCGCGATGACGGGCCGCGCCGCGACGACCGCCG